>JAGGAC010000101.1 GCA_017889635.1 Bacillota bacterium
TCTATACCCCTTAGCCATACCGCCACTTGCCCAAAAAATGGGAAAAGAGTATAATATAAATTGTCGTCATGGGCAGCTAAAGCTGCTGCGTGTAGGTGCTTACGACACCTGCATGAGCCTGGGGGTGCTCCAACACTCACAGGTCATGGCGATTTTTAATTTTCACCTGTTTCTAATTATAGGCTTGTTTGACAAAAATTTCAAGCACGGAATAAAAAAGCTCAAAAAATTCATAAAATTATGATAAAATAATCTTACAGGCTGTTAGGGAACGGTTGGCACCCCCCTTTATGGAAAGGGGGTGTTGCCCAATGACCACATACGAATCTTTGTCATTTGCTATCGCATTTGCCACATTGATAGTTTTGGTCATAAAAAACAAATACCCGCTCCCTGGCCAAAGGATGAGCGGGTATTTATTAACTACAAATTCTTAGCCAACCGTTTCCGGTTGCAGCCTGTAGGCTAGCGTATTAAGAGTACGTTAGCCTTTTCTATTTCTAGTATACTCTTTTTTTTTAAAAATAACAATTAACATTTCGACTGACGTTGCTCATAAGACAGAAATAACCGTTCCCGTCCAATGCTAGCGGTTATTCTTTAATCCTGGTTTTGGGCTAACCGTTCTGGTTAGACAACCTATGGGCTAGCGTCTGCAAACGTCAGCCTTTTTCTATATTGTACCCAGTTTTTTTAAGATATTCAAGTGATTTACGACTCTTTATCATTCACTATCGCATTAGTTTTTCCACAACCGGCGGATTAACCGGCTGACCACGCCGCCGCCATCGCTGGCAGCAATCTCCGGGATAGTTATCTCTTCTCCCCGCAAAACCTTCGCCGGATTTTGCTTCGCAATCGCTTCCGCCGCCGCTTTGCCTCTTAAATCACTTATCTTCTCGAATGCATCCGTCAGTTTTGGCCGCCGCGTCCGAAGACCGTGAGCATCAGACCCAAGGCAATGCACCATCCTTCTTACCACCAGCTGCTCAGCAAACTTCATCACCCGGCTGCCCATCTTTCCGGTAATACTTGTCCCATTCATCTGCACAAGTATTCCCTTCTCGATCCACTCCACCAACCGCTCCGGCCTGTGCGCAAGCTCCGGGTTACGCTCAGGATGAGCAAGAATCGGATAAAACCCCCGCGTCTGCAAAATAAAGAAAAACTCATCCGCATAAGCCGGAATATAATTCGCCGGCAACTCCACCAATATATACCGGCTGCCATTGATACAATACGGCCCTGGCTTTTCCAGCTTCTCTAAGATATCATATTCCATTGCCACTTCAGCACCGGGACATATCGTAATATCAGTCCCCTGCGCCGTAGCAAGCTGTGCTAACCTATCGCATTCGGCAACCACCGTTTCCCATTCCGGCAGCCATTCGTTTACCATCACATGGGGCGTAGCCACAATTGTACCGGTACCATTTTCAAACGCTAACGCAAGCATTGCTAAAGCAGTCTCTTCATCCTTTGCTCCATCATCAAAATTCGGCAAGATGTGGCTGTGTACATCAATCATCGACTCCCCCCTAAGCCTCGACACATTATTTCATTATTCTTGTTAAATTCTTCTTCATCTTCATATTATTTCCTGCATATCTTTAATAATTTCCTAAATTGCACAAAAAACCGCACCTCATCAGTGCGGTAAAAAAACCTACTTATTATATACCATCAAAACCAATATCTTGGATACTGCCGGTTAACAGCCAAATTATTTACCAGGATGCCAACAAGTATTAAAATACAAACCCCCACCCCAACCGGCAATATCGGAAATAACCACCCCTGCTGTGTAATCACCGCAATCAGTGCCGTAGCCCCGGCAGGCGGATGGACTGTTCCGGTTCGCAGCATAACCCCTATCGCCACCCCGACACTAACCGCCGCTGTCAGCCAGTTATTTCCGAACATCTGGTACAGCGCCACACCAATTACCGCCGAAATTAGATGACCAAATAACACATTTCTCGGTTGAGAAAATGGAGCCTCGGGAACCCCATATATCAGGCAGGCAGACGCCCCAAGTGAAGCCACCAAAACCGGAATCCCCTGAAGAAAAGTCAGATAAGTTATAATCCCAATGCCGATAATAGCGCCCAAAGCCGCCCAAATACAGTCAAACATTGCAGCCGCCTTAATATCACAGCACCTGCCGCTGCTAACTTTTCCCCAATAGCTGCGAAACGAACAAACAATCTTTCCTGTCATCAGCTCAATCCTCCTGCTCCATCTCACCGCTTATCCGCTTGGGATTCCCTTGGCAATTTGATTATAAAACAAATTTTGGAAAATAGCTCATTCCGTAAATAAGTAAAATTAAGTAAATATATGTTACTCAGTTCTCCCCTTCCCAGACAATAGGATACACCGCCGACTGAGGAAATTCGTGGTACTTTTCTTTTTCGTTATTCAGTTTCTTAGTTATTTTCTGTTCAATAAAGTCATGCACCACAGCATTACGGGGACAACGGTGATAGCATTCGCCGCACAAAATACAATAACTGCCGTTATCCACCCTGACGGCTTTTTGCCCAACGATTTCAATAATCTTTATCGGACAAAACTTTTGACAAATTCCACACCCGTTGCATACCTCTGGCTTGGCGTAAACCGTCCGATACTTTTTATGAAAGTAATCCTGGTCTAAAAACTTCAGTACGATTTTATGCAGCCATGACGCATAGCCGAAGGACTGTCTGACCTCTTTCCATGTGCTTTGACTGCTCAGCAGTTTTAGCCTCCGCGCCATCTCCCTAGCAACCCGCTCCTCTTCCGGACCAGGTTTGCCTTCATTAATTTTACCAGGCCGCAGCTTCTGTGACAGCGAATGGCAAGCAGCCATCTTTACTCCCATAATATTAATCCGCCTGCCTGCGCAAAACAGCGCTCCGGCTTCCGTGAGCGCCACACTGCTGTGCAGGCCGCCGTATGTTATGAAGGGAATAGCGAGCTTCCCCCACTGCTCGTCAGGCTCAGGCAATGCCTTAATCAAATTCCGCACATTGCCTTCCAGGTGACCGGCATACACCGGCCCGCCAACACACAGCACATCATGCCGGTTTACATTTTCCAGCAGATAGTCTTTTAACCTGTTGTTCTTGAAAACCTCATGCTGTCCGGTGATATTTAATACCTGTACCTCTAACGCCTGTTCCTCCATCGCCGCCTTCATCATTTCCGCCGCCTTCAGCGTATGACCGGAAGGACTAAACACGATAATACAAACCTTCATATCCTCTGCCCCCTTTTCCCTGCATAACTATTGTCTCCGCCAGCCAATATGCCCGGCTACAGCGGTTGCCAGCAGCCCGGACATAAAAGGCATTGCTAACGCACAGGCCAGAAAGACCGCCGCCAGTTTAAAGTCCAGAAAAGCGAAATAATCAGGTATCCTCATAAGCGAAAACAGCTTACTTGATGTTAACAAAGCAACTATGAAACCAATGCCCGCGCCGCCGCGCACCAGCCCCAAAATCACCGGCAACCCCAGCATTGGCTCACAAGGAATAAGCATACCTGCCGCGGTTGCAATAAGCACCCCCCTTACGCGGTCATCTGCCCATTTTGCGATCAACTTAGCCGGAATCAAAGCGGTGATCGTTGTTGCGACAACAATGCTGACCATAGCCGCTGGCAAAACCTCCACCATTGCAAAATAAGATTTATTGATTTCCAGAACAATCCGCTCCGGTGCTATGGCAAATGCCGCCCCCACCAAAGCAGCAGTCAGCGCCGCCATAACTCCATAAACAAGCATTAGCTGATTATTTCCGTTCTCTTCTTTCCGCATTAAAAACATCTCCTAACCACAAAAGTTGCTTCACACTATCAGATAAGCAATAAAACCAGCCAACAGTGGAATAAACAAATTGACTAGGCTTCGCAATAGAACAAACCGCCAGCCCAAAAATGCAACTTCGGCAGGATAAAGCGTCACCGAAAACAACGCCCACGATGAAATAAACGCAACCAGTCCTCCATACCCCGCACCGGCTTTCGCCAACCCTGCCGCAATCGGCAGCCCTAAAAACGGTTCGCCAGGAACAAACATGCCAATAGCACCGCCGATAAGAATCCCCTGGACTCCGGCTTCACTGCCGCCAAACTTCATTACCATTCCCGGCGGCAATAACGCTGAAATGGCCGCTGAAATCAAAATTCCGCATACAATAAGCGGCAATACCTGTAAAGTTAACCGTAGCGATTGTTTTATTTCCTTAGCAACCAGAGTTTTATAGTCAAGCATAATCGGACTCCTCTTTTTTATTTAGCAGCTAAACTATTTATTCAAAAAAATCTATCGTTTCATGCTTGCAACAAATATATCAAAAAACTGTCCCATGGCTTCAAGCTTCTCCTTATCCAATTCCCCCAGATAGCTGATCACCTGTCCATGTATCCTTTCATGATATCGGCGATGGACTTCATTAGCTATTTGCCCTGCTTCTGTTAACCGAAAATAAACTTCCTTTTTATTACCCGGCAAATTGTATTTTTCCACAAGTCCTTTTTGGATCAACTTATCTACTACCTGCGTGATCGCGCCCTTAGTAACGCCCATAATCTTTGCCAATTCACTGGCATTGACTGCTTTATGATTCCAAATAGCCATCACAGTATGAATTTCCGACTGATACAGCAATTGTCCTGTTTCATAATCCCGCGGTTGTTTTGCGTTTTCATTCATCTCGTTAAAGGCGCGAACCATTTTTTCCAGAACTTCCTCTTTCAGGTCCATACTCCATCACCCCCTCTTTATTGTATAGCAGCTAAACAATAATATCAAATACTTTTCTTCCTATTTACTGCAATATCTCCCCTCCATTATTCTATTTTGCTAACGCCACTTACATCAGCCAGCTAATTTTTACTAGCAATAAGATGGTCCTAATAGTAAAATCTTACTTAAACAGCCCCTATTAAATCTTAAATAACAATGCCTGGCTTATCTCAGATGATTTCGGAAGGAGAAATGCATTTTGCGCATAAAGGCCAAGAATTTATTACTAATAGCTATTTCTATCTTCATATTAATTGGAAGTATCGCCGCCTTTCTATTTTTAGGCGATACACCAATGAAAAAGCTGTATTTATCTGAAGTGCAAACCGAACTCGACAAATCAATAGTAAGCCATGAAACTTTTAAAGAAGAAGATATCGCCAATCTTCCTCTACCTGTTCAGCTCTACTTTAGAAACTGCGGCTATATCGGCAAAGAAAAGATGTCTAATGCTAAACTTGTATGGGCTGATGTCAACTTTAAAATGAACCCCGATAACCCGTGGTCTAAAATAAAATATGAACAATATAATTTTGTTTCCGAGCCGGCGAGACTGGCATATATTTATGCAACAATATTTGACATCATTCCCTTTGACGGTAGGGATAAGTATCTAAATGGCCAAGGAAATATGCTTGCTAAACTAAAGACCATAACTTTATTTGATGTATCAGGATCTGAAATGAATGTTTCCGCTGCTGTCACATACTTGTCCGAAGCTTTGCTAGTACCTGCCTGCGCCCTGCAGCCATATATCAGTTGGGAAACTATCGACCAAACTCACGCTAAAGCAACCCTTGAATACAAAGGCGTTAAAGCCGAAGGTCTATTTACTTTCAATAATAATGGTGAATTCATAAAGTTTGAAACAGATGATCGTTATATGGATACTGATAACGGAACAGCGAAAAAAACTAAGTGGACGGTTGTTGCCACAAATTACATTGAAAAAGATGGCCTAAAACTGCCATCCAGGCTAAAAGCAATTTGGAACCTACCCTCCGGAGATTATGAGTATTTTGATGGCACTTTAAAAGACATTGTTTATAATAACCCAACCGTCAAAGTACCTTAGCCAATAATTTGACTATGCTGCTCTCTATTCTAGAACAGTCAACGATCTTGTGTATTCTCCCGGCGATATACCAACCATTCTCTTAAATACATTAGAAAAATGACTCTGATCCCCAAACCCAGTTCTAAGCGCCACATCTGCTATAGGAACACCCTGGATTAGCATCTGCTTGGCATGTCTAATGCGAACTTGCTGCAGATAAATATGCGGAGGAATTCCATTTATCTGGCTAAATACACGTATTAAATAATAAGGACTAAGATAAGCCTCCTTGGCAATATCCTCCAGTGAAAAACATGCTGCAAAGTGGTTTTCAATATATGTTTGAACTCGTTTAACACTCTCATACTGTTTGTTGCTTATCTTTAAATCTTTGCCTCTAGCAACACAATGTTCAACAACATTGCCAGTTGCAGCAATTAACACAGATTGCTTAACAAACTTTGTTTCAGAACTTTTTAATACCGTGTGTAAGTTCAGCAATTGACTAAAACATTCTTGGTCGTCAATAACTAAATTTCTGAATATGTATAATGAATTATTATCCTCTGCCGTTGGCAATATCATGTTAAATAAGTCCGGTGAAATTAGTAATAGCCGATATGTGTGCGGTGTTCCTTCGGATATACAAGAATGTGCCTCATCTGGCGGTATTATAAATATCCCTCCGGCTGCTACTTCATACCTTTCGCCACGGCATAAAAAAATGCGCACGCCTTGCTCTACTATCCCAATGCACAATGTTTTATGGGTATGACGAGAAAAATCGTGACTGACGTGTCTTCCATATACAGTTTCTACGCCAAGAGCCTCTCTCATGTCATAAAAATAAATCTTGCCTTTAGATACCTGCTTCGTAACACCTTCCCCCCTTTATGCATGATTCTGAAGCCAACCTTTTTTAGGTTGGCTTCAGACTGTCAACAATAGGTACTCCTTTGCGTACTAAGGTGAACGGTAAAATGGCAAAGATACTCAGATAATTTTAGCTATCAACTGAACGAGATTAAAATACTTTCCGCCCTCAGCGTCCATCATTTTAATGTCGCCAGCGACGATGGGGTGATAAGCGGTCAGCCACTCTTTCCACGCCTGTATGCAACAGTCCATTTCACGACTGTCCACTATTTCAATGCCCTCTGCCCTCTTCCACAAATCTTTCCACCAATCAAGAGAGTGCAAGGTTCTTTCCATCTCGCTATTCC
>JAGGAC010000149.1 GCA_017889635.1 Bacillota bacterium
TCTTCAAGAGCACCGCATCTTCAAAAAAGGCCTTGATATTACCAGAAACCTGCAGAAAACCTTCCGGCAGGCTGGTTCGATAACCGCCTCCGCCTATTGTATAGGTGTTAGCATCCAGGCCAAAATCGATATTTAAACTTGCTTCAGTCACAATAGCCAGTTGCGAGCCGCCTTCTTCAATCGGCCCTTGAAAATTGCTGAATTTTAGTAGCAAGATATCGGTAAGAGTTGAATCAAATGCTGCGGAATCAACCGTTCTCTTAGCCCCGAGGATATCGATATTAGCAGTCGCTCTTTTTCACCGCCATACGGAAAAAAAATTTACTTACTTTGCACCCATTAATCATCTCAGCCAGCAAAAAAACAATGCCAATCTGGTCAATTGGCACTACTATATTAGATTTTAAATTTGCCTAAGCGGCCACATTATCCACCCGCATATTATTATACAACCAATAACAATAAACATTTGAATAAATATCCATCTTCTTTTTCTAGGATCAAATCCCGGACGCATACTAATTTGGTAACCACCAACCAACAATGTCATAACGAGTAATAATATTGTTGGTATGACTGCCTGTCCTATAAAATGCGTAAACTCCTTGTAATAACCGGTTCCGTCAATAAAACTAGTTAATATCACAAGAAAAGACATAAAGAAGCACACTATCCATGAAATTTTCCATGCAAAAGGAACAGATGGAGTATTCTTTCTTGGCCAAACGGCATATTTAAGTAAAACTAATGCCATAAGCCATCCCCAAATGAACCAAAATTGCCAAGGCAGAGAGCTTGTTAACGTATTCATTAATAACCTCCAATTGGATTGCTAAAGATCGCTACAAACAATATCATCCAAAAGAATTACTAATGCAGCATTATTTCGCCTGAAACTCAACGTCTATAGAAGCTTGCTTTCCACGGATTAATCTTCTAAGTATCTACTAGATAGATTATTCCTCCCCCAACAAGTGCCACAACTATTACTGGTGCTCCCATACTAATTGCAACACCCGATAATGTAGCAAGGCCTACAGTTTTACCAATGTCAACAGCTGCTGTCATTGCAAAGTTTTTAGTAGCACCGAAAGTACTATAGTCAACATAAACATCATATGTTTTTTGTCCAAGTGATACTACACCACTACTATAATCAGCTTCGTTGTTCGTTCTAATCTACCAATGTCGATGAAAAAGTGCATCGCAATACGAGCGTTGATCTAGCCTCGTTGTAGTTGTAAGCACTTCACGGGCATATTTTGCAATATTCATATCATTTAGATGCTGAGAGGCGATTTTTTGCGCGTATAGCAAGTCTATACTAGCTATCGCCAGAAGAGCATCTCCTCTAAAATATGCTTCTTCACTTTCATCATGAAAAATGTGTTCAAGAACCACGAGTGAATTCTCATTACCTAAATAACCAAGAGTACCTATAGCATAGCGCCTTCTCGGAATATCCTTTTTCAGTATTTCTCGCTCCAGAAGAGGAACCATTTTGGTTCCGGCAAGAATTAATGAGTCTTTTAATTGATCTTCAGCTAGATCATGCTCCGTGTAAAATCGGTTTAAAGTATCTTCCGGAGAAGCAAAGAATCTTAAATTAATAGCATCAATAATATTCGGACCTACAAAATACAATACCAAAAGTAGGAATATACGAAAAATTATTTTTTTCAAAAATTCCCCTCCTTGAAATTTTTCAGATGACTATACTTACTATAATATCGGTACTTCTAATGCCTCAAACTATACTATGCATATTGCTGGCCGTTTGGAAAGAGTATATCATTTGGTTTTCCTTCAATCACTTCCACTTTAATTAAGCCTTCATGTTGTATAAGCAACGGAAATAGCTTCAAATCGTTTGTTCCAATATCTATACAACCTGCTGATCCTTCGAAAAAACCACCATGTAAGAAAAATCCTCCCCTGCCATTGTATACTCCTTGAGGTGTTAGTGGCACTCTATAAAAACCCCAGTCTTGTCTCAAAAATAGATTTCTTTCAATAGCCTTTTCGATTCCACCCGATATTTCCTTCGGATCAAAAATATACGAACCTAAAGGTATCGGTCCTCGATCTTCTTGTGTCCTATCTGTTACTCCTATCCTACCTGATGTTGCGGGGCATGACATTATTACGTTTTTGTTTTCATCGTAAAGAGTGATATAACCATAGTTCCCTTCTGATGTAAATACCAATGTCCATTGTCCATTCGTTTTCACCAGCTCTTGGACCCTAACCCCTATATAATTATCCTTTCCATCTAGTCCAATTTGGTACAGCGCGTCACCTACGACGCGAATTGTTCCTGTCTCTCCTGCAAATTCAATTAGCCCATCGTCTCTTACTGTCCACCATCCTCTGGCTTCTCCATTTTCTGCCCATACCCGTTCACGTTTTACCTCATTTAAACTTACTTGCTGAGGTCCCAATGCAGTTACTTTGTAAAATATTCCTCCCTCTTGATAATAGTTGCCAATCCGATTCTTTGGATCAGTTGAATCTGCAGTTGGTGCTATTCTCAGATAATTATCCTTTCCATCTAGTCCAATTTGGTACAACACGTCACCTACGACGCGAATTGTTCCTGTCTCTCCCGCCCATTCAATTAGCCCATCGTCTCTTACTGTCCACCATCCTTTGGCATCTCCATTTTCTGCCCATACCCGTTCACGTTTTACCTCATTTAAGCTTACTTGCTGAGGCCCCAATGCAGTTACTTTGTAGAATATTCCTCCCTCTTGATAATAGTTGCCAATGCGATTCTTTGGATTAGTTGAATCTGTGGTAAAAACCGAATTGACCGGAGCGGAAGTAGTCGAAATAGGTGTATTGGCAAATGTAACATTGTCCGCATTTACAGATGCACTGTACAGCACCGCAACCTTGTCAACATCTTCTGGAGTCATTATCCCGTTTTTAAACTTACGCAGTATATCAAAATCATCAGACTCTAAATAAAAACCATTGTCTTTTTCCCAGTCGTTAAGTTCGGACGGGACAAGTGCAATACTGGTAGGCCCTATAATCGTTTGAAAATTATATTGCCAATTATCGATTAATGTCTTTGTTAAATCAGAATTGAGTGCGGGCTGAGATTCGATAGCTGTTGGATTTAGATTTGCTGTCAGCAACTGAGTCTGAGCCTGAGCTACAATATTTTCGTCCGCTCCTTCGTACTCCGACAAGCCGATAAACTCTTCGTTTTGATCTAGTAAACTCATTTTATCATCACCCTAAACTCATTAATACCATTTTTTTCTATTTATTTCTTTGCGGAGGTTTATGACAACCAGGGCTGGCCGATCTCACATATATAAGAATCGTTAGTAAATGGTGTTATTGGGCCGAGTTACTTGATTTGGCTCGTCGAAAGCTACTTGGCTGGCATTGGTCACTCGGCCATCGGCTCATATATAAGAAAGCGCAAGCATACACCAACTTTAAGGTGCAAAAGCTTGCGCTTTTCAGTTATGTGCTACAATCTTATTTTTACTTTTGAGTCAGCCTCCAAAGTTCTAGCTCATATTGGTCACTTACGCCACTGCATAAGATGCTTTGCTATTAACCAGCGTTGCTACAATAATGCTATCGCCTGAACCACTGGAATAAAACGCTTTAAACGGCAGGTTGATCATGATCCCTTTGTCACTTTCGATGCCGGGTGAAGTTTGCTGAAAAATTACCTCTTCCATATAAAACCCTAAACTGTGAGTGCCACTGGTAAACTTAAATTTCAGCGATGTTTGGGTATTGTTAATCGCTTTCTTCAAGAGCACCGCATCTTCAAAAAAGGCCTTGA
>JAGGAC010000034.1 GCA_017889635.1 Bacillota bacterium
TTCGCCGGCCCACAATGCCGCCAGTTCGGCCTGCGGTTCAACATAGACCCCATTTCCCCGTTCAATATGTCTGCCAATTTCTGCCGACAGACCAAACCCGTTATTATTATATTTGGCGCTGCTGCTTCCTCCGCCATACAGCGATGTATCGAAAGACTGGTCAAACCGGCTGTATTTGCCGATAAGATCAAAGTAAGCTCCGTCATCTTTAATCCAACTGCCATAGGTACCAACATAAACGCTGTCGGCATTACCGGTGCCACCGCTGTTAAAAGTATTTTCCGAGGTTGTTTCCCCAACTACAAAGCCAACATATCTTTTCCCGCCGTTAAAGGCTGTAGCGTTATCTTTACCTATTTCAACTCCATTCATAGTCTGATAGAAGGTTTGACCACCGTTAGGAGTTGCCTTGTAATGGTTGGTATAAGTCCTAGCCCAAATATCACCACTCTGAGTTCCAGTTTTTAGGTCGCCTAGCCGTTTTTTGATTTCGTTCATTTCACCATACCAGGTTACAGTAGTGGCAGCAGTGTTGGCAATAGCCGCATAGGCTGGAGTAGACGGTTTGTAGGTATTGTAGAGATAATAGTCAGAACCATCAAGACCAGAAGACAAATTTGACCCCAGAGCCACTGCATAGCGATACGCACCTAAGTCCCATCGCTGAGGGTAGATGAGCTGTTTTGTCCGGTAAAGTACAGAGTATATCTGCCGCTTGCGGTGCCGCCAACAGTAATAAGGTTAGCTTTAGCTGTGCTGAGGTCAACATTCATATTGAAGATACCACTGCCGGACAAACCTCCGGTGGTAGCAAGGGTATAATAAGCGCCGCCGGTTGACGGACTTGTAAAAGTTACCGTGCCGCTATTATCAATAAAAGTTGTCAGCGTTGAATCCGCATTAAGATTCCATTGACTGCTGGAATCCATTGCTAGAGACACTGAACCAGACGTATACCCGGTAAAAGCAGTGTCTTCCAGCATAGTTGCCAGCGTACTGGTGCTATCGGTTATAATACCACCGGTTAAAGTTTCACCACTAGCCGTAAAAGTTCCCGTACTAGAGTTTGTTGAATCCACCAAAATACCGTTAGACGCAGTAACCGTGCACCCATCCTTCAGCGTGACACTTCCATTGTCATTACTGAACAAAATAGCATCGCCGCCAGTTGAGGTAAGCGAGCCGCCGCTAACTGTCGCCGTTCCGGCTTCAGCCGTAGTACCGGTGGTAAATAGTTTGAGAGCATTTACCCCTGTCACATTAGTATCAGTCAAATTAAGGATACCGGTTCCGACTGCGTCTGCCCCCTCTGCCAACGCGGAGGTTACATTAGAATTCGTAACAGTAATCGTTCCCATCCCATCAACATAAATCCCCGCTGATGCAGAACCAGCTGTAGTCACGGTAATATGATCAGCAGTTACCGTACCACCCCCAAAATCAGTAGCAACGCCCGACGAAACATCTTGCGATGTGGAAATATTGACATAAGAAAGATTTGCTGTACCACCATACGTCACATCCACTCCGTGAGAGTGATAGCCAGTCGCCGTTATTATAAAAGGACTAACTGCAGAACCACTGATATCGATAGTGCCACCCTCGGTCGCAAACGCGGCGTTCGCTATATAGCCAGAAGTAGTAATCGAACCGCCGGTAATGGTCAAAATGCTGCCAGTACCGTTAGCCAGTACCCCGGAGTTAATACCATACTGACTGCTTTCGTCTAACGGAAAGCTACTGGCTGTATTACTGTCGCCGCTGGTTAATATCGTCGCATTTTTTAATGTTGCCGCACCACCGTTTGAAACATAAACGCCGGAGCCGTCATCATTAGTATTGCTATAGATCTGGCCATCAGAAGTCACCGGCGTAGTTGAGTCACTGACAGTCAGCGTCGCATTAAAATCTGTGCAGTACAACGAAGGATCCATTGAATCAGCAAACGCCACCAGCGGCGTCAGTCCCAACAGCGCAAACGTTACGCCACCTATAAGAACTTTTTTCATCTACAAACCGCCTCTTCTCGTCCCCATTCTTACAATGATGTGTTTAAGTAATTCCTTAAACACATCATTGTATTTCTCACTTCATCCAGCCTTATTCGACCTTTCTGTAGTTTCTTAAATCATCAAACTCCTCACTAACGGAATTGCTGGCATAGCCTATTAATGTAACGGATTGAATTGACAACAGCCCAGCTTCAAATTATTTAAATCCAAGCTGTTGCCAATCATTTATACACAGAAATGACTTAGTCAGCGTTGCTAGCAACCCTAAAGCTTTAGTTATGGAGTAATTGGCTTACCAGTAATCTTCTTAAATACGTCCGCTGTGATATCTACCCCGCCGCAGACCACCTCCCTGCTACTGATTACAATCGCAAGCCCCTTTTCCTTTGCCACTTCATTAGCCGCCGCCACTGTCTTGTCCGAAATCGGCTTTAAAAGTTCCAGTCGCTTTTGTTCCAGCCGCTTTCCAAGCTCACGATCCAACGCCTTCTTTCCCTGGTCGCTCAACCCCGGCGCTTTCGCGTCAAATTCCTGTTTCACCGCTTTTTCCTCATCACGCAATGCTTCGTTGGCTTTTGGCGTATCCGGATGATGGCTAATAAGATAGTAAAAGTCAACGTATCCCACCGGCACAGTAGCCGGTGCGGCCAGAGCCAGAGCAATGCCGAATGTGGCTGAAAAAACAAATGCCATGAATAAAGCTGCAATAAACTTTTTTTGTATTAACATCATATAACCCGCTTTCGTTACAATTCGTTTTTTCCTGAACCGCCAGTGATTTCTCACCCCTTACAAACCTTACAATTTCCAGCGACAACCGAGGTTGGCACCCCAAAGTTTACTTGTTGAACTACCCCAGGATTTCTCTACGTCAAGATAAACTTGATGACTGCCAGTATCTGCAATGAAACCTACTCCAGCAACTACTTGGCTGCCTTTCAAACTGGAATCGAAAGTAGCCTCATTAACAACAGTCTGACTATCACCATCGAACTCATGCACCCAGGATAGCTTGCCATAAACCTCACGGCTGCCACCTTTACAGTCACTCGTCTTCTTACCAATCATTCCTCCTAACCTAAGTTGCAACGAAGAAGAACTAAGCGACTCAATCACCAGACCATTAGCGCTGGTATAGTCCGCCTTGCCAGTCCACAAAGTCGATAATTCGGCCTGCGGTTCGACAAAGACACCATCGCCTCGCTCGATATGTTTACCGATTTCCGCAGACAGGCCGAACCCATTCTTATTGTAATTAGCGCTATCGCTGCCGCCGCCATACAGCGGCGAAGTGAAATCGTGGCTAAACCGATTGTATTTGCCGATGAGATCGAAGTAAGCCCCGTCATCTTTTAGCCAGCTGCCGTAAGCGCCAACATAGACGCTGTCGGTAGTACCCGACCCACCGCTGCTAAAAGTATTATCTGCCGTTCCTCCCCCGACTACAAACCCGGCAAACTTCTTGCCGTCACTAAAAGAAGTAGCGTTATCCTTACCTATTTCCATCCCCTTCATCGTCTGGTAGATGGTTTGACCGCCACTAGGTTTTACCTTGTAATGAGTTGCGTATGTCCTAACCCAGAAGTCATCGCCGCTCTGACACCCCATTCTTAGCTCTCCCATACGCTTTTTAATCTCGTTCATCTCACCATACCAAGTCACAACAGATTCCGCGCTTGTAGCAATGGCGGCGTAAGCAGGAGTAGAAGGCGTATATGTATTGTAGAGATAATAATCAGAACTATCAACGCCGCTATAAGTCGATGCTAATGCTGACCCTTGGGTCACAGCATAGCGATAGGCTCCTAAGTCGCCACCGCCGCTAAACGTGGCGGTATTTGTAACATCATCATTCAAGTCTACCACCTTAACAGCCTGACTGAGAATGGACGAACTATCTTGGCTTGTGAAATACATTTGGTAGCTGCCACTGGCGGTGCCACCGACAGTTATCAGATTAGATTGAGCAGTGCCGAGATTAACATTCATATTAAAGATACCGCTGCCAGACAAATCTCCGGTGGTGGTAAGGGCATAATAAGCCCCGCTGGCGGACGGACTAGAAAAGGTCACCGAGCCGTTACTGTTAGAAAAACTTGACAATGTTGAATCAGCATTAATATTCCATAAACTGCTAGAATCCATTGTCAGAGCCACCGCACCACTCGTTGCCCCGGTAAGAGTAGTATCTTGCAAATCAACTGCCAGTGAACTGGTATCGTCGGTAATAATACTGCCGGTTAAAGTCTCATCAATAGCGGTAAAATAAGCCGCGCTGGAATTGGAAACATCTACCAAAACCCCATTGGCTGAAGTTATTGTTGTGCCATTTTCTACGGTAATACTACCAATAGCTTTATCATACAGAATAGCAGCGCCGCTGGTTGAAGTTAAAGAACCGCCACTTATTACCGCCGTACCGGCAATCTGTTCATTGGTACAATGCATCTTGAATGCACTTAATCCGCTTGTATCACAGTCCGTTAAATACAAAATACCGCCTGCTGTAACCACTGCACCCTCATCATTTGCGGACGAAAGCGTAGAATTAGTTACTGTAAATACTCCGTGGTCATCAACATAGACTCCGGCTGAACCCAACCCATATGTAATTAGATTACAATTGTCAACACTGACGTAATTAAGGGTATCTGTTCCCACATTATCGGAAGCAACTGCCGATCCGGTTTGACCGTAAGTGATAATATCCACATACTTAAGATTAACTATGCCGCCATTTGTCACATCAATCCCATGCCCGTGAGCCGCCTCTGCCGTTATTGTAAAATGTTCGTCAGCTGTCCCTGATATTGATAATGTTCCGCCGTTAGTAGCAAATGCGCCATTCCCATAAGTTCCTTTCGTCGTGATTGAACCGCCGGTGATTGTAATTGTCCCCCCATTAGCAAGTACTGCCGAATCAACCCCCCACAGAGCGCAGGCGTCTTCTGAACTACCGACAGAACTGCTGCTAATTGTGGCATTTGTCAGCGTAACCACACCACCGTTTTTGGCATAAATAGCCGATTCGTCAGCATTTGTTGCATCATAGCTCTCACCATCAGCTGAGTAACTGCCGCCATCCTGATACAGGTCTGCTGTAGTCATTGCATCAGCTTCATCCGCCGTAGGCAGTGCATCAGCCGTCAGCGGATGAAGCCCCAGTCCCACAAACACCACTAGGGCAGCCAGCATTTTTCCGATTGGTTTTTTCCTCATTTTCTAATCCCTCCTTTTATTTTTTAGTAAATGTATTAAAACAGCCCTCATTACATCGCATCATTACCACAACGTCTTCGCCTTATTTGAACTCCCCCTCATTTCCATATCCTGCTATTTGTATTGTAACCAACCATATAATTAATGTAAAATTCTGGAAATACATGCAATTAGGTATTTAGGAAAATAAATATATCTATAACCAATCTTTGATATATCTTCCTTTCAAAACTTTATCATTGAAAACGATATATATATTTATATTCTTTATTACAAGATAGTCAATGTGGTTTAGGGTTCAACATCTGCATTCTAGTTAATTGATATCAAATCCTAAAAGCCATAGAATTTGAAAATATATGAAATTAAGTTTCGGCTTGTTTGCAACATACGGTGTTATATAATATAATGAATTTTAAATATTCTCATATATTAAATCATCTTAAAATGAGTTAAAAAGGTGATCTAAATGGATACAAGACTATTGCGTTACTTTGTTGCAGCTGCCGAACACTTAAACTTTTCCGAAGCTGCCAAAAGCCTTTATATCACTCAACCAGCGCTAGGCCGACAAATTACCCAATTGGAACAAGAAATAGGAGTTTCACTTTTTGTCCGCAACACCCGCAAAGTCAAACTTACGGTAGCAGGAGCTACCCTGCTGGATCAAGCCTATGAAATACTTGCAAAAACTGAAGCTGCAGTTAACCAAACCCGTCAGGCCGCTAATGGAACAATAGGCAGCTTGCAAATTGGCTTTATGGGCCCATTTGAGTCAAATGGGTTACCTCAATTAGTAAAGAAATTCTGCCATAGATACCCAAACGCAGCAATTGGGTTTAACATGCTCGGCCAAGAATCGCTTAATGATGCTATCGAAATTGGAAGTATTGATGTTGGCTTTACCAACTCCTACGGCCTTGACCGCTTAACCCATGTTGCCTGGAAACCCAGCTGTTTTTCGAAATTTTCAAAACCTTTGGGTATCCTGGTAAATTCCGACCATCCATTGGCCCACAAAAAAACAATTCAGCTTTCATCCCTAGCCCATGAACCTTTTGTAATCTTTTCCCGTACAGAATTTCCACTAACATATGATCACATGTATAATACATGTCTCACAGCTGGGTTTCAGCCAAATGTTGCCGCTCAGACAACCGACCTAGAAAGTTTATTATCCATGGTTGAATTTGGTATTGGCATTGCCATTCATCCTGAGCTTACTGACTTTGGCAAATACTCCAAGATACGTTATATTATGTTAAGCGATCATATTTCAAATTATGATTCGGCAATTGCCTGGAAAACAACAAATACTAATCAATTAATACCTGCATTTTTGGAAATGCTCCAGGAAGAACAAATTTTAATTTGACTTTTTATACTATATACACTACTTCAGCGCCTACTTAAGTACTAGCAATATACTTATTCAAAAAGCTGCCCTGATAATAGGCTTTTAACACCTACTATCGGGACAGCTTTTTTACTAAACAACGCTATAATATTTATTAAAGCCGTGAAGCTGCTGCAAATGAGCTTCTCATACATTTCTGGATATTAGCAGCGCTCTGACAATCTCCGACCATAAAAAATTTATCCGCAGCGCCATAAAAAGACAAGGCTGCCTCTTGCTTGGGACTTGTTCCAACAGCAAGAACAACACTTCCGGCTTTAATTGTTTTTTGATTACCATCAGCATCGACATAAGTTACTTCGTCGCCGGAAATAGCAGTACACTTGGCTTTAAGCTGATAACTGAAATTGTCCTGACTCTCCCAGGCAGCTTCGAACATCTCCCGGTAGTGAACAGTGGTACAGTCGGCAGCAAGTCTGCCACGCATCTCCAGAACAACCACATTATGGCCATTTTGAGCTAAATGGATCCCTGTCTCTACCCCGATTTCCCCGCCGCCGATGACAACAACGTTTTTATCCAAATTGGCCTCATTGCCAAATACATTTTCCGCAACCGTAACATTACCGCTATCAACACCAGGGATGGGCGGAATAACCGGAGTTGAACCTATTGCAACGAAGATAGCATCATAGCTTTCGGCATTAATCATTTCCGGCGTAACCTCTGTACTAAGCCGAACTTCAATTTTAGCTTTATTAATTTGCCGGATAAGATACTCCTTGAAATCATGCAGCGGCCACTTAAACGATGCAAAATCAGCGTGTTTCATTTGTCCACCTAGTGTATCAGTCTTCTCATATAATGTGACCCTATGGCCTCTTTCCGCAGCTACTAATGCGGCTTCCATGCCTGCGGGTCCGCCGCCGATAATAGCGACTTTTTTAGAATCAGTAGGCGGAGAAATCATCGTACTGATTTTATGTTCCAATCCAATAAGTGGATTGACTGAACATATACTAACGTACGGCCCGTTCATCTTTTCAATATGGCACTTGTTGCATTTAATACAGGGAATTACATCTTCGTTTTTGCCTTGATATGCCTTTTCTCCATAATCAGGATTGCTAATCCAGCTTCTTGCCATTGCAATCAAGTCAGTTTTCCCTGAAGCAATCACATCTTCACACAGATCTAAATCTAAATAGCCTCCGGCAGTTGCAACCACCATCTGCACTTCGCTTTCCTTTATAGCCTCGGTATAATGAATATAAGGAGTAGTATTCGACTTATAATTAAAGCCGGTAGGATGAGACAAATCGCCGTCACCGGCCCGCAGATGCAAAATATCAATATACCCTTCTGCCATCTTAGCAAAAGCAACCGTATCGTTTAAACTATATCCTCCTTCCGGTTCTTCCCCACTCATAATAGCTTCGACAAGAAAATCGTCGCCACAGGCCTTTTTTATAGCTTGGCAAATCATCAACGGAAACCGGGCCCGATTCTCTAGGCTTCCGCCAAACTTATCAGTCCGCTTATTGGTAAGCGGAGATAAAAAGGTTGCCGCAAGCGAAACACGATATGGAAAATACAGCGATGCCATATCAAAACCAAGCATCTTAATCAGACAGCATTGCTCAACATAACTGTCAACCATTCTTTTCAACATTTCTTCCGTAATTTCTTTTGTATATTTAGATTCTTGACCAGGAACAGGCGGGCCAAATTCCGGTCTGGGACTAACGCTATACCCGTCAGGCTCAGACGGCCAAATTGATACCGCTGCCTTTGAATCGTAAAAATGAATGGCTTCCGCAAAATGGCTGAGGTAATTTTGCGATTTAGGATCAGAAATATTAAAGTGCGGAAAATGAAACGCGTCTCCAAACGGCGGGGGAAACGCAGGATCAAACGCCCCGCGAAGAGTTACAATCGCAGCGCCGTTTTTGGCCCGATTTGCCAAGTGAGCGGTAATTGATTCGGCAGGATAGCCTTCCGGCCCTTGCAGAAAATGCGGCAGGGAATTCGGTGATATCATTCGGTTTTTCAGGACAATATTACCGATTTTAAGCGGTGATAATAGATGTTTATATTTCATACTCATAAATTGATATCTCCTTGATTTAAAATTTTAAAAATTGCCAATAACCACCAATCATATATGTTTCGTATTCTTTAATCCTGATGTATGATCTAAGCCAAAATTATCAGCATTTTATTTCATTCATCGGTAATGACTCCCTCTTTTTCATCTCCGGTATCGGCAGAACCGCTAATGCGCTAAGGAAAGCAAAACAGGAAAAAATTGCATAAAATAATGGGAACCCACCTGCCGCAATTAACGGAGGTGCAACAAAACCTGTAATACTATTGGGCAGCGAACTTGCGATATTCATAATTGAGGCATCTTTAGCAAAGTCTTCCTTATTAGGCAATATTCTTGTAATAAGGGCCATATCGACTGATAAGTAAACACCGCCGGCAATACCTGAAATAAGGTTGCTAATTAAAACTTCTGTAAAAGATGAGGCGAATACCAATACCAGCGGTCCAACACCTACACCAACTGCTGCAGCAATTACAAAGATCTTCTGTTTTTGCAGCTTATCCGATAACCACCCGCTGCCAATACTTGCTACAGCGAAGCATACATTTCCGGCCATTGCTAAGACACCCATTTTCGCAGTTACTTCTGACTCTGTCATATGAAACTTCTCGATAAGATAAATTGTACTAAATGTCATATTGGAAGTTGCTAAGAATTGAAGAAATCGTGTAATAAATCCCCAAGTAAAGCTTGGATATTTTCGCGGACTTGGATAAAACTTAATTATCTGGGTAAATACCGAAGTATTTTTATTATCTTCGACTTTTTCAACCAGAGGCTTCTCTTTAACCAATATACACACCAACATAGCCGCCACAAATCCGATACCTGCTACTATCGCCCATTTGATAAGCAATGCAGCATCAGCCATCGACATCATTATCGTCATGCCTAACATAACGGAAGCCGGGGCGAAAACCCCCATTGCTCCTGACACTATACCGCGGCGCGCTTCAGGTATTTGCTCTGGTACTAAAGCGAAAATCGAATTAGCGACAACACTGTATAGTACTTGCACAAGACACCACAGCACTACCACCATCCATACTTTCGTAGCAAAATTCACTGCTATCAGCATAAGCCCACCTAAGAACCCTCCTGCCAATATCCAGGTCCGGCGACGGCCAAACTTATTTCTCGTTTTATCAGCAATTGACGCCAAAACGGGGCTTAGTATAATCACCGCAATTGTACTGAATCCAGCTGTCATCCCAAAGTTTTCTTTGACACTGTCCGGAGTAATTTCCATAAATTTAAAAGTCAACAACAGCATCATTGGCACCACAATTGTCATTACATTAGCAATCTGCCCAAAAAACAGTGCAAGAAGAAACCGCCACGGCATTCTATTATCTACTGCTGCATTTTCATTAATCATGCTCTTCAATCGTCCTTTCGGATATTTTTTTATATCTTAAGAAATATTTTAGAAGAACCACTCAAACTGACCACGGTATAATCTAAGATCGACCGTTTCGGTATCAGCATCTTTACCATTCATATACACAGCTGTAAACTTGGTATTCGGTGATATAACATAATCAAACCCTAGCCGAATCCCCTTAAAATCTATACAGTAATAATCATTCGAACTGCCGCGATCATATACCGCCTTGGTTGGGATTTTACGATATTCTGCAAATACGTCACCGGAGCCGACTACTTTGGTATCTGCTTCTCTATATTTTAACTGGGCCAGATATGCCTTGTTACTATAATTTGACACAACATTCGATTTGGCACCAACAAGTGTAACCTTTAAATTATCAGCTACTTTAGTATCAAAGCCGGCCTCCCAATAAACCCCGTTCTCAGGTGCATAGTAGTTATAGCCATCATCTATCCATATTTTCCCGCCACTATAGTCGCCAGATTCCTCCGAACCGCCATATCTTATACCTTCGTATGCTAATTTAGCATTTGTATTTTGGTTAACTGCCACAGATATTGCCGCACCGCGAAGAACGGCATCATAATTAGTTCGCGCCCAGGTTATCGTAGTTTTTACATCGTTTCCCCAGGTATAATGCGCCCCGCTGGCCTGACGATTATAAACCAAACCATAGGCCGGAGCATATGAAACCCTGCCCAAACTCAAGTTTCCAGCACCAATCGGACCAGTAACATATGACTGAATTCCTTCATTCTGCAAGTACTCAAATGTATCAGCATCTGTATTGTTAGGATACTTTATACTTCTCTCCCATAAGTTTTCATACTTCAGAAACCAGCCAGCACCTATCTTGTATGTCGCTGTCATATCTACAGCAAAATGTTGATTATCATTAGCCGTATAGGTCAAATCGCTGCTTACACCACCAAAATTATCTGTACCGGCATGCGTTGCATCATCCAGCTTTAACCTCGCACTTCCAGTTATAGCAAAACGACTTGTTTTTTCTTCCAGATTACTTACTCGAACATTCATTTTTTTCAATTCATCTTTATATTCAGTAATAAGCTTATTGATTAATGTTTTTTGTTCAGCATTTGCCTTATCCATGTGAGCTACTGCTGTAGCCGTAATTGCTGCCATCTCATAGCGGGTAACAGTCCTATCACCGTTAAAAGCGCCTTCTTCACAGTCAATTATTTTTGCGGCAACAAGCTTTTGAATTGCACTATATGACCAATGACCAGGCGGTACATCCGAAAAAGGGTTAGCTGTTGCCAAAGCGATACCAGTGATCCCCAGTACTAAGATAAGCATCAAAACTAGAGTTAAACTTTTTCTCATATTTTTCTCTCCTTATCTCTTGATTGATTATCTATTGCTTACATAACCCCAGGCAGTTAAAACATTGAGTCCCACTGTACACGAACACTTCGGTCATGATAATCAGTACCAGTTGTAGTCGAGCGCGTAACAAACCACCTTAGAGTAACTAAATGCCCCGGCAGCGGACAAAAGTGATATCCAACTTCATAGCCTTGTCCACCATACTCACAATCCGCCCAATCAGCATTACTATAAATAAACGTATTTCTTTCCATGCGCGAATAACTTGCAAAAATATCATGCGACCCTTTTACAAACGGAATTGATGCACCATATCGGAGATTTATATAATAAGCATCATTATCTGAAATGTAGGTTGATCGGGTAGCATCAATCGAAAGCAGCAAGTCTTTGGCAATACTGGTACTAAACCCAATCTCAGCATAGTTCTTACCTTCTCCGGGAGCTGCACGATTTGATATACGATGAAGCACCATCGATAGGTTGGTTGAACCAGGCGCCCCCAGCGGGCCTTGCGGCGCCGCTTCCGGTCCGGTAGGCGGTCCTGCGACACCGGCATCACCGCCTCCTATCGGCGGCCCTGACTTTATAGCTGGCGGCGGTGGTGCCGGCGATTGTCCCGGACTAATCATCCAGTGAACAGCAATTGCATTATACTCTGGTTCACTATCAATAAAAGGAGCCTCATAATGGTTCTGCTGAGCATGTTTCAGCATATAACCATGGTTCAATACAACATTAACCTTCTGCCCATATGTAAACTGAACTCCATTAAAGTCACCCTTCATAACAAAAGCATCACAAGGGTCCATCCAAGCAAACCGGCCAATTTGAACACCGACTGCACCAATTTTCCCTTGCATTGATGCGTCGCAAAGCTGATCATCGCCTGACCTTACCCATCCAGCCTGAGATGCCATCGACCAATCTCGGTTGAATTGGTACATAGTTTGTAAATTCCAAGAATCATTTACTTTATAAGTGCCAAAAATGCTTACCTTGTTCATCCCCCTATAAGAAAAAGCCTTGGGGTATTTTAGAAATGCTGGTGACCCCGGTATGTTAAACTTGCTATGATACTCATACTTAGCCATGTTAATACCCATAAAAGTAAACTTATCTTCCTCATGTTCTAATTTAGAAACACGAACATTAAGCTCATTTAATTCTTTTGAAAATTCCTCGGATAACTTATCAATAATTTCCTTATCCTTTTCTGCGGCTGTATCTTCTTTAGTTACAGCCTGAGCCACTAACTTCGCCATTTCAT
Organism: Bacillota bacterium; assembly: GCA_017889635.1. Lineage (GTDB taxonomy): Bacteria > Bacillota > Negativicutes > Sporomusales > CTSoil-080 > CTSoil-080. Next base: position 12,709 of record JAGGAC010000034.1, read on the forward strand.
ACCGGGTTGCAGTTTTATCACCCTGAAAAGTACTCACACTATAGCCTTCAATAATACCGTCCTTCGATAATTTAGCCAGAGCCTGATATATCCAAGCCTCACTTAAATCGCCGAACGGACCACAATGCGGATTGGCCGCTGCCGCCAAAGCTGTTCCTTCCATTCCCAATGTCAACACAATTGCCGCCACTGCAATGAAACTTCTTTTCATAACCTTCCTCCTCGATTACAATTGGTTGATCTTTGTCTTTTGAACCTCCAAAATTCCTCGAAAAACATTTGATCTGAAATCTTCTTATACAACCTCCATTACCTATAAAATTTGACAATAACCCATAAACTTTTTAAAATACAGCCCAAATTACATCAACTATATGCACCATTTTTTGATTTTTCTTTTTTTTCGCAATTTTATATTACACTTTAACCATTTTTATGTAAAATGCCTATTAGTATCAATAGTAGAAAGAAATATTAACAGATCCATCAAATGCATAAACTTAATCAAAAGCAAAATATCCCGTCCTCCACTATTGTGGATAGGCGGGATATTTTATAATATTATTGCCTCAAATCATATCGGCAATATTTAGAAATAGAATTCCATAATCAACACCAACGTGGATACCTTTGAAACCTTCATCAGTGAGCAAAAACACCTTTTAATTGTCCTCACACTATTGACCAGAAGAACTCACTTAAATAATGAAACCAACTTAGCTACTACTAATATCATAAGAAATAAAATAAGCCAACAGTTACGCTTAATACGCACATCAACATATGGATTATGTCGAATTTTAATTATACACCAAACCATACAAATACAAAAAAGTACCCCCATTGGTAATACGATTAGCCTGTTCTCAGAAACTAATGTGATTACTAATGCCATAGCAGTACCTAAACAAGCTAAAACCAACAAAAATATTTGGGATGCTTGCCTTGGCAAAGACTCAAACTCTTGCCAATCTGAAAGACACTTTTTTACTTCGTCGTATTCTTCTAGACTTGCCGGAATAAAAATAAATTTGTATTTATTCTTTGTTTTTATTACCATACCCTTAGAGGATTTTTCTTGGATACTAACAACTTGATCCCGCCGTATTTCTACATCAGGCAAATACGCCTGCTTTTTGGTAATAACATCATTATCAAATACCAGTTGGTATGTTAGCCAACCTTCTCGTTCTCTTTCTATCCCCTTTCTTATCCCCTTATACAATCCTATTCCTACGAGAACTAATAATATGGGGATCACACCACCATAAGTTGATGCCGATAGCTGTCCACGAAAACTTATATATCCTCCCCCCAATAATACAAGAACTATAATAATAATTATGCCCGGCACAGTTTTAATAATTGCTTGTCTAAAACCTTCAGGTGAAAACTTATAAGTTTTCATTTAGCAACCTCACAAAATCAAATTACATTGCCCTCTGCTAACAGTTCCTACTGCCAAATCTGTAGTAGACCTTCACCACCGATTTTTCGCCCATTCTGGGCAAACCTTTAAAAAGAACAGATTGAATTTTAAGTCTAAGTATATACCAACAACATCGGACATCCATTGGTCAAACCAGCTTAACATTGTTTTACATAAAACATTTTAAAAAATTTTCACCAATTATTTTAGCAGTACTGAATTACTATCGCGCAGCACACAAAAAAATGAAAACGCTTCGAACCCCAATAGGTCTTAAAGCGTTTTCATTAACAATATATATCTATTTCTAGTTCTGTTCTAACTTCTCAACTTCTTCGATGGGGAAGACACTTGACACTTGGGGACGTTCCTTTTTTGTCAACTTTTTTTTGCGACAACTCCCCGCCAGTATTCCAGTCACTCGCTCGTTTGACGAATAGATAATCCTTCCTCTTTTAGCATCCCATTTCCCTCCGTTTTTTTCTCGCCATCCCCCTAGCTAGTTCAGCGTTTTCTCCTTTAACTTCGGTAAACACCTCTGCCAATTCCAAGAGTTCCGACAAAGTATTATCCAATGCTTCGTTCCTAAGATAAAGTCAGCCAAAAGTTATCACCTTCTTAAAGAAATACATGTTATAGCATTGTAGAGGTAGTACTATTTGCCTTCCTGCTCCATCTTAAAAGACAAGTAAGAATGCCACACATTATCTTCCGGTCCATTAACTATTCGCCGATATACTTTCGACACTAGAAATAGGTGTGTTTCTTTTACTTTAAGGGCAGGTCCGTTATCGAAAGAATAATCTTTTTCGTCCTTCCAATCCCCACCCCATCTTAGTTTAATAACCTGACCAATATAGCCCGCATAAGTTTTTGCCATAATTAAGGTTTCTTCATCGCTGGGCTTATACTTTTCTCTCGTTTTACTCAGAATATCCAAACATGCCTCAACATCTTTAATGCTTTCCTCAGAAAAATCTAGATGCTTGTTAAAATTTTGTTTTGTAACATCCACAGCGTCTAAAGCATAACCTTTGAACATTAGCTCTAATTTGTTAACTGCCTCTCCCTCGTCCAGCTTTCCCTTATCCATATCATATTCCCTAACTAATTGGTTATAAATGCCTTTTCCATTTGTACTATGACTTGCTTCAGATATTCCGCTAGGGTAAAGCAGCATCAAAGAAGTTGTTATAAGCGTCGTAAACAATATAAACAAAAAGCCATTCATCACTATATCTCCCATCCTTACAAGCAGACGATTTCAATATCTATCTTATTATTCAGGGAATCCCCAGTTGCCATTATCTTACAGGAGACAGTCCCCATTTGTCACCTTCCAGCGCCAGCAGTTCATACTGCCGCCCCCCTTAGATAGGAAAAATCAATTACCGTTCCCCATACTGATAATCTAAGAAATTGCCTAAATAAAATTCACTCCACTCGCTCAAGCACAATCCCCTTTTCAAAACCGCCCCGATCTTGCCGCTTTTCGCCCTTCACCCTTAGCACTTCCTCAAACAAAATCCCTTGCTGATGCGCCATCCCATCCAGCACCTCCGCCAGATCAGCAAAAACAAGCTCCGAACTCTTATTTGGCATTTTTATTTTAAACTTCCATGCCCCTACCAGAAATCCTCCAATTCCCCTAAAAAAGCACCTATTGTATAGCCAAACACATCAGGCACCCATCAACTGATTATGATTTTTTAAGCGAACACTTCTTTCTCACCATCCGTACCTGCTCCGCATAATAAGCCGCCATCCCCTTAGCTAGTTCAGCATTATATCCATCTACCTCAGAAAATATCTCCACCAGATCCAACATTTCCGACAAACTATTTTTTCCGGCAGAGGCTTCATTCCTTTGTTTTGCATAATAATAACCACGCTCAAAATCAGTCATTATATTAAGCGCATCATTTATGCCTTTGTCACCCATATATATTCCCCCTAAATTCGCACGGCTCTGGTGCTGCAGACTAGCGCAGCACCAAAACCGGCTTATTTAGGCGAAATTAAAAATAACGCAGTCAGGTTTTAGCTTATAGCTAACCTACACTGCGTCTTACTTCATAGTTTAGAGTAAAATCAAACAGACCGGTTTATAGAGCCAAAATAAACAGAATACCGCCTGCCCGCTGTAACATGCTGTAATTCAAATTCGCATAAGCCCCAGCCTGCCGCCATCAAACCAACAATCATCTATACCCCTTAGCCCTACCGCCACTTGCCCAAAAAATGGGAAGAGAGTATAATATAAATTGTCGTCATGGGCAGCTAGCTGCTGCGTGTAGGTGCCTATCACACCTGCATGAGCCTACAAGTGTGTCACCACTTACAGGTCATGGCGATTTTTAATTTCCACCTGTTTCTAATTATAGGCTTGTTTGACAAAAATTTCAAGTGCGGAATATAAAGGTAAAAAATTTCACCCCAAAGCCGATCATCGAACAGTTTTTATTATACTAAATAACTGTTATCTGATTTTTCTAGACTCGACAAGGTGTCCGGATAATTCACTATTTTATGAAGCTGATCTTTTGTAACCTTTGCCACCTAATTCAGGTCTAATTTATTAGGAGAGTGATAAAATGAAAGCAACTGAAGAAAATTTGGCATCCCCATGCGGACTTTACTGTCGCGAATGCGTTGCCTATAAAGCTAAAGATGACCCTGCTTTACTGGATGCTTTAGTCACAAAGGGATTGAACCGTGAAAAACTCCCTTGTCTTGGGTGTCGGTCAGGAAAAGGAGACTGCCCAACACTTGGATGTGACTGTGAAACTTATCTCTGCGTGGAAAGCCATGCTATCGATTTTTGCTATGAGTGCGCCGAATTTCCTTGTGCTAAGTTAAACCCATCTGCTGATCAAGCCAATACTTTACCCCATAATATTAAAGTTTTCAATCTTTGCTATATGAAACAGCATGGACTAAGTAATTGGTTAGAAAAGGCACCAGAGATTCAGAAGAAATATTTTCAAGGAAAGATGATCGTCGGTAAAGGGCCACAGCTCAAATAATTTATGACAGTTTTATAGTAGCGTCCAATAAATCACTTCTGCAAATGAAAATCCAGGAACATCATGACTTTCTCTGTTCCTGGATTTTCATTTGCTATTTATGCATTTTTCTAGTCAGGCTCTCTAGAAATATCCCAATTAGAGAGCCGAATAATTCTGCGATACGTATAAAAATTTTTTGATAAACTTTCAATAGTTCCAAATTTGTTTCTATAAAAACTGGAAAAGCAAGGTGCCACATAGAGGGCCCCGTCACCTCCACAAAGAGAACAGCCGCCGTCGCCTCCTTTAACATAGCGCTCACTTGCGATTAATTCAAGACGGTAGGGATCATAGGCAATGTGAAGACCATGCATGTTATAATTATAAAAAATATTTTCTTGTTCAGCGTAAATAGCTGGAATATCCAGACTGTCGCCCCACCGGAAGAAGGTCCTTGTCCCTCCTCCACACAGGTATTCCCACTCATCTTCAGTTGGAATTGTAAAAGGGGGATAAGTAATTTTATCAGGATTCTTTATGAATTCATGATAAGATAAATCATTCGGTATGTAGCAGCTGTCTCGTTCAACAATCATCGCTCCAATATCCACTGTTCTTAAGGGTGAGGTATTTTCCTTAACATACTCCTTAAGCTTATTGCAGTATTCTTCCCAGGTTAGCTTCATATTTTCTTTGCTGTATTCTAAGTCCTCCGCCATAGCCAGACGAAGCTGTTCTTTTTCTTGATCTGAAACTGCTGCTTGAATCTGCTGTTCATAATCTTGTTTTATTTCTTCATATTGAGCCTGATAATAGGCCAGACCTTCCTCATAATCTCGCTTAAATTCCAGTATAACATTAGTACCCAGATGACATTTGTCTGTGTCCCAGCCAAGTATAACGTTTTTTTTGCCTTTAAGTAAAATAAACTCGCTATTTTCATATTCAAGGATGACAATTTGATTAGTGACTCCATTTTGTGAAAATTTTTCGAGGCCCTTGATGTTGAAGGTAACTGGTAATTTTTTCAGTTGTTTTTTCAGGTTATCGAGGTCTATGTTCATTTTCATTATGCCTCCATTTATTTGTCCAAGGCAGTGTATCTTACATATTGGATAAAGGCTTTGCATTGTATAGGCTGGTTAATTGCTTATATAATAAAAATGATACATAGTAAATGGTGGTCTGGCAATACATAGAAGAAATTCTTGCTGTAAGTGCAGCCCCCCAGTCCTGAGTATGTATTCAAAAAAAACTACCCGAAATGAGTAGTTCTTTTTCTAAAACCAACGTCAATACTGCTATTCTTCTTTCAGTTTATACCACCTGCCAAAACGTTCCACCTTAACTTTGATATTAACCTCAATATCCGAATTACTGACAACTTCATCCCAATCCTTTACTTTGCCTCTGCCATATTTTGCGGCTGCAACTCTCCCCAGTTCAAGGCAATCGACTTTGTATTCTATTTGCATTTTACGAATAAACTCCCGGCATAGTATTTCATACTTTTCCTGAATGGCTTGTTCAAAATCTTTTATTTCGCCGTGTTCTTCTTCCATACCCTTAAACATTAAATTACTTAATATTTCAACAGCACAATCCACGTCGATGTTAAATCTGTATTTATCGCCTTTTTTTTGGCATGAGACCTTTCTTGTACTTTTGGCGTAACCACTCGTATATTGAAAAGCGTTTTTATCTATTTCCACTATACCCCGAACATTATTCTCCCTTAACATATTCATTATTTTAACTTCATTCATATCTATCTTTCTTACCATTTTGTCCTGTTTAAACAGAGACATACCTGTGACCTGCGGTTTGCCATCCACAATTTCCAGGTAAGGAAGAACAAGACTTCTTCCTTCCGCGCCCACTCTTACATACATGTTCATAATAGTATAATCAGGCGCAAAAAAGTTATATTCCTTCAAATTTTCTATTAGCCCGGCTAAATAGTCTGCCGAAGTAGTAAAACCAGGTATTTGCAGCTTTAGCATATCCGCAGCCTGTCCTTTACATACCACGACCCAGGCATAATCATTGCCTAGCGGGTTTACTTTAAAGAGATTAATACTAGGTCCAATGCCCGCTGTTGCCGCTTGTTCGCCAAATAAAACAATTTTCTCCAGAGCGCTGATAAACTTTTTGTCTGAATTAAGTTGCCCTTTCTCCCTGGTAATCGGAAGAGTATCTCCAACTGAAACTTTTTCCACAGACTGAGTTTGTGCAGCTTCTCTATTTCCTCCTTGCCCGAAGATATATCGGCTGATCGAAATTTGATAAATCAGTTCACCGTAGTCATTGCGAATCATATCTTGTCCGATCCCTGCGATTATCTCCAGTTTTTCCACTGGAACCACGATTCCGTCTGGTCTTAATAAAAGTAGAAGTCCGATAACAGTAATGATAGTTATAGCCAATCTGTGTTTCTGGAACATAAGTTATTCTCCCTGCACAGATTCTTCACCCGGTGTTTTCTTGCGAGAAGCCCGCTTGTTTTTGACTAGCGCTATCAGACTAATTATCAATACGTATAAAACATTAAAAATAGTTACCCAAGGGATCACTTTGTCAATAAAATCCCGCCTCTGGACTTCATTTTCAAACAGCAAGGCCAGAAAAATAACCGGGAAAAACAATATGCACCATTTCTTATTAGCCATCCCGGTAATACTGCCCATTACCGCAGCTGCTGCATAATATACCATAGTAGCATTTCGAAAAATAATCAGCGGCCAAAAGATCATTAAAATATAGCGGAAGTTATTGATTCCCGTTAATTTTATACCTTCGCTTACAAAATAAAACGGCCAAAACATTGTAGGTACAATATCGGGACCAAAAAATAACAGGGCGGTTACTACTACCAAGAGATAAATCACTATTACGATTATTACACTAATGAGCGCAACTTTTACAATCTTTTTTTTATTTTTGACAAAAGGATGAATTACTAGCAACAGCTCCATGTTCGCGTAGGCGAAGACCATACTTTTACTGGCTTCTAACAACTTTAGTATTGGCGTATCAAATACAGGCTGAATATTTAGTATGTCGCCTTTGGTAAAAGCGATGAACGATGATAATAACAGTAATGATAGAAAAAGTAAACCAGCCACATCCATCTTAGCCAGTATTTTTAATCCTTTGGTGCTGCCCCAGGCCAACAGTAAAGCATAAACAAGGGTTATTTTCAGCGGCGTCATAAACCACACCGAATAGACGATAAGCAGGTTGTTCGCTGCTCCAATTACAGCTACCAAGTAAAATAGCCATTGCGCCATGAACAAAAAGTTTAATAGATTTCCGAATACCTTTCCCAAGAACTTCTTACTTAAATCCATTATTGTGATATTCGGATAATATTTGATTATTATTGAGCCAAATAAAATAACATAAAAAGGATAGACTGCTCCGATCAGTACCGCTATCCAGCCATCCTGTTTTGCAGAACTAACAACACTGGCTGGTAATGAAAGCAGCCCTACAGCCACCGTCCAGCCGATAATAGTGCCCATTAGTTCAAATTCCGAAAGCAAATTTGCATTAATCTTACGCATGGCGGTACCCTTTTTGTGCGATTTGAAAAGATTCTAAATAGCCTACTCAAACAATAACGCTGGTAAATACTCACTCTTGCCTTATAGCGTCCTCTGTATTCATGCTTTCTGGCCTATTTTTAATTTCCCTTAATGGCGCTCGGATGATAATATCTTTAAAATCCCTCTTATTTACTGCAAAATACGGCACGCCAAATGTTTCAAGGGAAAATAAATGTATAAGCAGGATAATTAGGCTTATCGATAAGCCTAATAAGCCCATATAGTCAGCAAGAAAAAGTACAAAAAAGCTTATATATCGTATAGTGATTGCCATTTCATATGCGGGTATCATAAATGAAGCAATAGTTGTCACGCCTATTATCAGCAACGTTGTCGGGCTTACTATCCTCGCTTGAATAGCCGTGTCACCGATAATAATACCGCCTACTATACTTAGTGTTTGAGCGAGTTTTGTAGGCATCCTTAGTCCTCCTTCTCGCAGGAATTCGATAAGCACCATCGGCAAAAATAATTCGACGAATGGAGGCAATGGTATGCCTGATCTAGATTGTACTATCGGCATGATGAAATCAACTGGTATGATCTCGCAGTTGAATTTGAGCAAAGTAAGATATATTCCGGGGATAAACATGACAACAATGGCCGCAAAAATTCTGAAAGAACGTATGATGCTTGCTATCACTGAATTATCGTAATAGTCCTCGATAGTATTGAAAAATTCCCATATCAAAGTCGGTACGGTGTACACCGTGGGACTTCCATCAAGTATTATGCCGACTTTTCCTTCTAAAAGGTTTGCCGTTACTCGGTTCGGCTTTTCGGAATAAAAGGCCAGCGGAAAAGGAGTATATTTTTTCTCGATCAGTTGGAAAATCATGCTGACGGCCAAAACGAAGTCCACATTAATCGAATTAATCCGGCCTCTTAGTTCATTTAGAATATCATCGTTGACGATATCTTTGATATACACAAGCACCAACCGAGTTTGGGAACGTTTCCCGACAATAAAGTTTTCCACTGCCAGATTTCTATCCTTGATAAGCCTTCTAATCAAACTTATATTGATATCCAGATTTTCAATAAATCCCTCTTTTGCTCCCCTGACAACAGTCTCATTAGGCGGCTCTGTAATCTGACGAGTAGTGGCGCCAACAGTATCGACAATGACATACTCAGCGACTTCTGCGAGCATCAAAACAGTATTGCCGTTTTTTACAGCCGTTACAGCCGTGCCAAAGTCTTTTGTTATATAGCTTGAGCTTGAAACAATATACCTTTGACTCAAGTATTCTGCAATATTGATACTTGGTTTGATGCTTTCAGCCACCTGAAGCATTAACGGTTCTAGTATAACTCGGTTAATAATCTTCTTATCAGCCAGATTATTAACGAAGATTATCGCTGCATCTAGATTTCTCTCTCTGCCAATAAAAAACTTTTTCGTTTTAACTGTAGATTCGGCTCCGACATTTTCCAGAATAGCTTGTATCTTTTTATCAAGGCTTGCATCACTTAGGCATACTCCCTTGCCAACACCACTTTCGTAAGCCAGTATCACCGGAGATAATTCTTGGAAATTATTCTTGAATATTTCATACTCTTGGCGTAGTTCATCGAGCAGATCACTTGACCGATTGCTTCGTACGACAAGGAGCGCCTTTTCCATAAGTAATGTCAAGCGACGGGCACGCCGCAGCATAGCAGTAAGCTGTATATAATAATTCTCTAGCCTGGTATTTTTATTAACATTATTTTTGTTGCCAGGCTCGTACTCTTCCGATAGTTCACGATTATCGACGGGGTCAGCGGTAAAGAATTCTGCTATCTTTTGTAAAATTTTAACAATAAAATCATTCACACTATGCCCCCTCTAACGTGTATAGTATTCCCGAAGTAGTTATTAATATAAGGGCTACCGAGTAGCCAGCTCCGAATATGACCTCGCAGCCAGCCGCTTTCAGATACTCCCTTTCGACATATTAAGCCAAGAATCCGCCGCATATTTAGCGATAATAAAGACCTCAAACAGTACATACTCTCTCCCACTTAAATATTTTTTTAAAACTATGTAGCCTTTGCCAGGGGAGCGGTTATTTGCTTTTTATGATCAACACAATCAACGTGGCAAATGCTACTTGCTTATCTGTACAAAAAGCGAAAGACACCAGAAAACTTCTGGTGTCTTTCAATATGTATATATACATATTGTAATTATATAAATTTGTTTGTTAAAATAACTTTTAATAATTATTAGCATTTATTACATCAGTAAAATTGCTATACAATCTTGTTGCTGGAAAGTAAGAATTTTTTTCTTCCTTTCCAGTCCATGTTAAATGTACTACTGCATATCTATTTGAGCTATCCAGTAATAAGAAAAGAACATCATCACGGTCTTCTCTACGCGCTAATTCTTTCACTTGAATACCATACAAGATATGTTCCTCGCATAATTCTCTATATAGTTCCTGCTTAAAGAAGTCTTTATTATTATCTAACGCTAACCATAAGTCACTATTGAGTTTATTAATATCAAACACTTTATTCACCTTTACCTTATATTGACCCTAATTAAGAAATACTCTAAAAGCTACTTCGTACATGGTTCAATGCTCAGATTCTTAGAAACGAAAAGTGTTAAATGCAACTAAATCAAAGAGCACCAATTTTAGGTGCTCTTTGTGCATTTCAACTCATTAAATTGAACAGTTTTCCCTATGACACTCCTCATTTTGAAAGTGTTGTTATGGGCGCTAAAGGTCCTGTACATCCTACTCACCTTATTAGCGTCACACAACACTTAAACTAGGGAACTTCCCTCAGTCTGCAAACGTCCCTGTTAACGCAGGGGCGTTTGCTATTTGAATCTACTATCATTATACCCAATTTAGAACTTTATACAAGTTTTTTATTATAGGCTTGCTTGACAAAATTTCAAGTATAGAATATAAATGTCCAGAAAATTCACTTTAAATAATAGAACTATGATAAATGAGACTTAATTCAGGTTCAGGTCAAAGGGGACGGTGGTTGTGTCCTATCGCCCCTTCATCCGATGACGCAATAGAGTATTTGCCCGAAGAAGCCCAACGCAGCATGGAGGAATTTAAAGAGCATCTCCTAATGGTCTGCGGCACTCGAATTGCTCGGCAATATACGTCAGGTGCCAAACAATCAAAGAGAACCAGTAATTAGACCGGTTCCCTTCCCTTTGACTAATTTAAAATACCTTTTACCATTCAATTAATACCATGCCCGTAGCACCTGAACCACCATTATTACCATTAGCACCACCGCCACCGCCGGCACCATATCCACTGGCACCAGCTGATGGAGTTCCGCTCGCTCCTACGATTCCACTTCCACCTACACCAAAAGGACTATCAGCCCCTTTGCCACCATAAGCTATAGAATTACCAATACTGGTATACAAATTATTAAAATCATTAACTGACCAACCACTGCCTCCACCACCAATGCCAATACCTCCCCACATATCTCCACATGAGATAAAAGCACCGCCGCCACCATTTGTACTGCTTAAGGTTTTTGTCCAGCCAGATTGACTGGCACTAATAACTGTATTTCCGCCACTACTGCCAGCGCTTCCATTAGAACCAACTGTTGAAGTACTTGCCCCACCTGCGCCGCCTGATCCAATAGTAACCGTTATAGTTTCCCCTGAAACAACCGTTTTGGGTGTACATATTATAAATTGTCCAGCGCCACCGCCGCCACCACCTGCGCCTTGTACACTGGTACTTCCTGCAATACACCCACCACCGCCGCCACCGCCGCCACTAATTGCCGAAACATAAACGGTCGTTACCCCGGTTGGCACCGTAAAAGTACCGCTAGAGGTAAACATTGATTTTCCATGCGGCGTTACTGTCCCAGCGCTAGTCGTGATCGACAAATCTCCGCTGCCGTCAAAAGTTCCGCTACCTGTTACTGCTCCTGCAAGCGCTATAGTTCTTGCAGTCGTTAACTTGGCGGCTTCTACTCCGGTAGTTGCTATGGCAAGATCTCCTGATCCGTCAAAGGTACCACTCCCCGTGACATCGCCCGTTAAACTGATCGTTCTAGCAGTTGCCAGCTTCGTCGCAGTTGCGGCATTCCCGGTACAAGCCGCAGCCGTATCTGCAGCCGCTGCACTCGCCACTTGACCGCTTACCGCGATAGTCACCTTCTTATTCGTAGCGTCAGCAGTCAAAGCAATATTTGTCCCAGCCTCAAATTCAACAGTCGCCGTTTCTGCATCAGCCGCAATCGTCGTATCGCCTACCAGTACATTAGCAAAAGCATCCTGGTTCACCTCTGCGCCAGTTGCGATCCCGTCTAACTTTGTTTTATCCGCGCTGGACATGAATCCATTGCTGGAATCCGTCGCCACAGCATGTACATGCGAAGCAGCCGCATAACCGGCAATTGGCTGGTATAACAACTCAGTCACAACACCATCATTAAGCTGATACACCCCTACATCACCGGCAGCAGTAGTCTTATCAGCCTGACCAACCAACACCAGTGCCGATGCACTATAAGTAAGCGTCCTAGCGGTACTCCAGGTAATAACATAGATCCCATGCGTCACATCATCATTACCAACAATACTGGTAATAGTCTCAGAGCCTTCAGCTATAAAGCTGTTACTATCGGCAGTCAAAGTTAAAATACCAGACTCACTTGTGATCGTCACAGGGTTTGCCAACTCCAAAGCACCTAACATTTTCGAAGCATCAATTGTTTGATTCACACTCATTTTTCATTGCCCCTCTCAAATTTAAAAGTTATTTACTACAACTCTAACCGCCCCTATTAATTAAATATCCTTAATACTTTTTGGGACCATACTCAAACATTACATCCAATCCTTTGAGAAGTTAACATTATTTGCCATTTATGATACTTATATGATACAACCAACATAAGCTGTCCAACGACGGTTGGCCTCCTCATTTTAGTCATAAAGAAAGCGCCCCGAAGGGCGCTAATTATATTATTTTTCTTATACGGAAAGAACTTTTTTATCCGCCTTAAGAAGATCTGGGGGGTGACAGCGGGGACGTTCCCCGCTGTCACCTTACCGGCTTTTACATCAGCAGCACTGAATTACTATCGTGCAGCACCAATGAAAAAGTAAAAGTCCTGGCGTTATCTCCGCCAAGACTTTCTGTCTTTAACCTGAGATATATTTTTTCTACCGGTACTTTCTCCACCAGAAACAACCACGATAATTTTCCAGGCCAATTGTTATTATCTCACCGATCATCGGTGTAGCCACCGCCACGCCTTTGCCAGTAGCCGCCCGGAGCAGCCGCTCCACCTGAGCAATCCAGTCGGTATTTGACTGACTAAACATCCCCCAGTGAATCGGCACCATAAGCTTTCCGTTAAGGTCAAGCTGAGCCTGTACCGCCTTTTCAGGAATCATATGAATATTTCCAAACGCTGCATTCGCCTGACCGCATTCCATAAAAGTAACATCAAACGGACCAAAATTATCGCCAATTTCCTTAAAATGCGGACCATAGGCCCCATCGCCGCTGAAAAATACGTTGGTTTGTTTACCAGTAATCACCCATGAACACCATAGAGATTTGTTACGGTCATTCAACCGCCGCCCCGAAAAATGGCGGCTTGGAGTACAGATAAACACCAGATCAGATATATTTGCTGTTTCCCCATATGAAAGTTCGGTTATCTTATCTTTCGCGATGCCCCACTTCTCAAGGTGATCCCGAAGACCGCAGGGTACACAAAAATGTTTGACTTTGCTTTCTAGCGCCAAAATTGTCCGACGGTCCATATGGTCATAGTGATCATGAGATAAAAGAAGAACATCGATAACCGGCATCTCCCGTATTGTTAACGGCAGCTCTTTAGTAAATCTTTTTCCAGTAAACAGGGTAAATACGAAAAAAAGTTCAGTTAGCACCGGATCACAGAGAATAGTCTTACCCTCGGCCTGAATTAAAACTGTAGAATGCCCAAACCACACCGCCTGAGCCTGTCCGCTCCGCAAAAAGCCAGTCAAATCCGGTTTTACCACCGGTATCGCCCGCTTGGGACGACGGTCAGGATATTCTTTATAATTCATCTTGAGCCGATTAAATAATATATTTACAGCGCGAACATATTTCACAAGCTACTCTCCCTTATCCTTTTCCTCAATTTGGTTTAGCAAGCCGTTACTTATTCAACCAATATTACCATTGTTATTTCCTCCAATAAAATCAGCTTCATATTAAATGGTATTTGCCACCCCGAAGTCCTGCTAACGCCGTATCCGTATAATGCTACCGCTGGAGCTGCTATCGTCATATTCAATAAATTGACTACAAATCCTATCCGCCCCCTATTCAAGTGAGTTGTAACCACTTATTATATTGATTATTATACACATGCATCTTCTCTATACCATATCAAAATAGGCTTGTAATGACAGCAGGGGACGACGTTCCCCACTGTCACCCTTTCGGCTTTTACATCAGCAGCACTGAAATGCTGCCGCACAGCACACAATAAAATGAAAACGCTTCGAAACCCAATAGGTCTCGAAGCGTTTAAATATATATCTATTTTTAGTTCTGTTTTAACTTCTCAACTTCTTCAATTGACAACTCCGTCCCGGTTGAAACATCGGCTACAGATAACCCCATCGCCAATAGCCTTATCGCCGTTTCACGTTTTTCTTCTTCTTTCGCCGAGCTGATAGCCGATACATGGTCATGCAGAGCTTTTTCCCGCATCTCATATAAGTAGCGCTCTTTATCTCGCTTTAAGAAGATTTCTTCGGCTTTCAGCGCCTTTTTAATTGCCGGTTCGTTCATAGCCATCTCCTCCATCTCCGCTTTGTCAGCACTATTAGTCAGATAAGCAAGCCACTTAACTCCCCTTCACTTCTTCCTCTCCATCCGCGCCTGCTCGGCATAATAAGCCGCCATCCCCCTCGCAAGTTCAGCGTTTTCTCCCTTAACCTCAGTAAACACCTCTGCCAATTCCAGTAGCT
>JAGGAC010000035.1 GCA_017889635.1 Bacillota bacterium
CGTTCCATACACATACTGCAAACCGCCGTCATTAACCGTTGCGTTATAATCCGTGCCACCAGCAGATACCATCTCAAAACCGCCGCTATTAATCGTTGTTGACGACGCGCTACCGCCGCTTTCCACGTTCAATTCCCCGTAGTTGTTCAACGTCACATTAGTCGCCGTACCGCCGCTGATTGTCACCGCGTTGCCGCTGTCATCCGTCGCTTCCAGCGTCGCGCTAGTCGTAGCCTTCAGCACATACCCGGCCGACACTATCGCTTCCGTCGCCGTTCCGCCACTGTTCAGCACCAGCGTTCCCCCGCTGCTCACCATCGTACTTGTCGCTACTCCGCCACTATACACCTGCTGCTGGCCGTCGCTGTTGATTACCGTACCGCTTGCCGTTCCGTACACAACCTGCGTACCGCCGCCGCTCACCGTCGTACTTGTCGCTACTCCGCCACTGAGTACCTTCTGCCAGCCGCTGCTAATCGTCGTATCAATCGCACTTCCACCCAAAACCACAAGCTGCCCACCGCCGCTAATCGTCGTACTTGTCGCTACTCCGCCACTGAGTACCTGCTGCTGTCCGCCGCTGTTGATTTCCGTATCGCTTGCCGTTCCGTACACAAGCTGCATACCGCCGCTAATCGTTGTACTTGTCGCACTTCCGCTCGAATATACTAACTGCGTACCGCCGCTGCTCACCGTTGTACTTGTCGCTGCTCCACCCAAATATACAATCTGCGTGCCGCCGCTGATTACCGTACCGCTTGCCGTCCCGTTCACATACTGATTGCCGCTATTAATCGTCGTACTTGTCGCTACTCCACCCAAATATACAATCTGCGTGCCGCCGCTGAGCGTCGTATTTGTTGCACTTCTGTCGCGCTTCCGCCTACAGCCACATACTGCGTACCGCCGCTGCTCACCGTCGTACTTGTCGCTACGCCGCCCCAAACCACCTCCTGCTCGCCGCCGCTGCTCACCGTCGTACTTGTCGCACTTCCGCCCGTAGAAACAAGCTGCATACCGCCGCTGCTCACCATCGTACTCGTCGCACTTCCGCCCAAATACACCTTCTGCGTACCGCCACTGCTCACCGTCGTATCTGTCGTACTTCCGCCCGAATACACCTTCTGCTCACCGCCGCTGCTCACCGTCGTATCTGTCGTACTTCCGCCCGAATATACTAACTGCGTACCGCCGCTACTCACCGTCTCTCCTGAGACGGATGTCGTCCCGCCTACATTAGAAGTATAGGCGTACGCCGTACTGAAAAACAGGCTGTCCACCGCCTGACCGCCGCGCTCCAGCAGGCTTGCCGGCTCATCATCCATCCTTGCCGCCACCGTAGGAGAATATTGTCCCCTATCCTGTACCGCGGCCGCCAATGGCAAGGCTAAAGGAGCATTCACCTGGATTCCATTGATTATCGCCATCGCTACCGATAACGCCTTTTTCTTGTTAAAATTTTTCTGGCAGTTTCTTCTGCTCATCTTTTCTTCTCCACTCTCCGCTTACAATTTCACTTATTGTTTAGTCCGATGTCTATCATCAGTCTGTCGATTGTCGCCCTCACCTGTTGATGGGTAATATAGCGCGTGCACTCAAATTGTTGCTCGCTATTTTGGTGCCGCGGACACCACTCGAAGTTGTGATTGCTGAATTCCACCCGGCTGTCGTTAAAACAGCCGTTGCACACATGGTAGTTGATCACCCGGTACGGCGTGTAAAATTCGTTGATCGGCAACGTAAATCCGCTGATCATCACCACCGGTTTTCCCACCGCCCACGCCAGCCAGGAAAGTCCGCTCGACAGCCCGACGAAGAAGTCGGCGTGATAAATGAGATTGACCCGCTCTTGCAGGGGATGGGCACCGGTAAAATCTTCAGCTCCGTAGGGAATGCTGTTCCACCGGCTGCCTAAGCCGTGATTTCTTTCTTTGTCGATGCACAGTACGCGGTAGCCTTTGTCTTTCAGGTATTGCACCGTCTTCATCCACCCGGTCGGGTTATTCCAGTACTTGGCCTGACTGGTGGCTTG
Source organism: Bacillota bacterium (assembly GCA_017889635.1). GTDB lineage: Bacteria > Bacillota > Negativicutes > Sporomusales > CTSoil-080 > CTSoil-080. The sequence continues at coordinate 2,033 of JAGGAC010000035.1, forward strand.
CGCCGCGATGCAGACATAAGGTTCCTTGATAGTTCGTTCCGCCTTGTCCTGCTTTATTTCTGTCCGTATTTCTTCCTCTTTTAATCCCAGTATAGCGGCTATGCTGTTTTGCAGCCCTACAATCCGCCAGTCGGTTGGATGATAAATGCGTTCACTGCAAGGAAAAAAGTAGCCGATGTAGTAGGTGGCGTAGATATTTCTCGGCCGCTGGCCAACGTCAATAAAATGAATATCCGGGTAACTTGGTTTTAAGAGCGCCGCCAGCTTGCTGTCCATGGCGCAGTATACTTCGCAGTTATGTAGGTATTGAAATACCCGGCTGTAGCCGAACGCCGCCACCGTGTCGCCGATGATGCTCCGCGCCGGATACTGAAGCAGTATCTTGCGCCGCTTCGGATTGAAGTCGTGTTCCAGGACCAGCTTGTCGTCACGATAGATTTCCAGCCGGTAATTGACATAGTATTTTTTGCTGCTGGTCACCAATACATTGTCTGCTTTGGCGTCGTACAGCGTCAGCATAGCATTGCGGTCGATGATCTTGACCCGCCAGTTGCCTGACGGTACTTTGATCCGCGCGCCATGGTTAAAATCGAATTCCAGTCCTTCAATGTCCGTCTTGCATGTCAGCGGTCCGTCGTAGAACACCATATAGGGATTGGGCTTGCTTGTCTTGACCGCCGCTTCACTCATCGGGTTCCATCTCCGCTATGACCGGCATTTCTTTATCTGGTTCCACGTGATATGGCCGGTCTTCTGTCTTTAGCGGTTTAGGGTTTAGGTTGTGATCAGCCATCAGGCGGTCAATCGCTGCATTCACTTGCTCCGCCGTAATGAAGCGGGTGCATTCAAACTGCCGATCAGTATTTTTGTGGCGCGGACACCAGGTAAAATCTTTGTGTTCAAACTCAATACTGCTGTCTGTCCAGCAGCCGTTGCAGACATGATAGTTGATAACGCGGTATGGGGTGTAGAATTCCGTCACCGGCAGGCTAAAGCCACTAACTAAAGCCACTGGTTTGCCAACAGCCCAGGCCAGCCAAGACAGGCCGCTGGCCAGACCGACAAAAAAGTCGGCGTGGTAGAGAAGATTGACTCGCTCCCGGAGGGGTATAGCGCCGGTAAAGTTTTCAGCGCCGTAGGGAATGAAATTCCAGTGACTGCCACAACCATGGTACATTTCTTTATCTATGCACAGCACACGATAACCTTTAGCTTTTAGATACTCCACCGTCCGCAGCCAGCCGTTCGGATTGGTCCAATATTTCGCCTGGCTGGTCGCCTGGGCGGCGATGCAGACATAGGGTTCTTTTATTAGCCGTTCGGTATTTTGCGGAGTAATGACCGGCCGGATTTCTTCCACCTTCAGCCCTAGGATATAGGGAATGGTCTTTTGCAGACCGACAATCCGCCAGTCCACCGGTTGGTGGTTGCGGTCATCGCACGGGAAGAAGATGCCCATATAGTAGCTGGCATAGAGTTCTTCCGGTCGCTCGTCCGGGCCGATAAAAATAAGCTCAGGATAGCTTTCTTTGAATAGTTCGGCCAGTTCGGGTGCCATAGCGCAGTATACTTCGCAGCCGTGGCGCGCCTTAAATGCCCTGGCATATGGAAACCAAGCGATGATATCGCCCAGCGTCCCCACCGGGTATTTGATCAGCACTTTTTTACCTTTAAGGTCCAAGTTGTGTTCAAGAAACAGCTTGTCATCCTTGTACACTTCAATGCGAAAGTTGACGTAGTACTTCTTGGTGCTGGTAACCACCACGTTAGAGGCCGCCGCGTCGTACAGCATAATCGCCGAGTCGCGATCAATGATTTTGACCCGCCAGTTGCCTTCCGGCACTTTGATCCGCGCCCCATAGTTAAAATCGAATTCCAGTCCTTCTTTTCCGGTTGCTGTTCCTGGCTTGTTTTTTGTTTGTCGTCAGCGGCATTTTCTATTAGACTCATGCTTCCTCTCCCTGCCAAAATATCAATTAATTCTATTTTGGATTTTTTGTCGTTTTATGCAACTTTTTGTTGATTAGTGAAGCTATCTTATCAATTATTACCACCATAACATTCTTACCATTAGATGTTAATTATCCAAGTGGATAAAAATTTTTATCCATTTGGATAATACTCCAGCAATTGCGCGGCTTGACACCTCATCCTTTTTCTTATTCAAATTACTTATCTATCGCTCCAAATCGCTATTACACGATATAATTCTTGCATCGGCGCCAAACAGTCCGCCGAAACCTCACACCCGACACAACTCAAATGATCTGCTTGAATTGTTTATAATTACCGGGTATACTGCTGTTAAAATAACAGTACCAGCTAGGAGCAGCCATGAACTATTTTGCAAATAAAAAACCAGTGCTTTTTCTTACACTGGTTTTGCTCCCTTTATTTTTTGTCTATCTTTTAAGCATACTTCCCTCGTCCACCGCGCAAGCGCCCAAAGCCCGCCAAGGCGTTTTGGATCTGAGCGGCTGGGATTTTGAGAAAAACGGCATTGTCCCATTGGACGGTGAATGGGAATTTTACTGGAATCAGCTTCTCACCTACCAGGACTTTCACAACGGCGCTAGTTTCCGTAAAAGTTACGAAACTGTCCCCAGCATGTGGAATTATTATACCATCGACGGAGCATCCCCTCCCGGGTACGGATATGCCACCTACCGCTTAAAAATAAAAATAGCCGCTACCAATCCCGATCCACTTAAAGGACTAAAACTGACCACCATGTCTACCGCCTACAAACTCATGGTCGATGACACCGTTGTAGCGGAGAACGGCGTCGTCGGCACCGACGCCCAATCGTTTTCTCCCGAATATAAGCCGCAAATGACAATCTTCAAAACCGACGCCAACGAGTTTGAAGTTATTGTCCAAATAGCCAACTATACTTATGCCCGCGGCGGCCTTTGCTACTCCATCTATCTGGGAAACGCCCTGCAAACCGCTGCCTGGCACGAGAAAAACCGGCAAACCGATATCTTCCTGCTGGGTGCTATTTCTATCATGGCCCTGTACCATGCCGCTATTTTCCTCTTACAAAGGCGCTACAACTACCGGGCCGAATTATATTTTGTACTGATTATGCTGTTATTCGCCATCCTCATCGCCTTTCGCGGCGAATGTGTTATCCTGAGTATCTTCCCAGCCCTGAGCTTCCATTGGATGATATTTTTCGAATACGCAACCCTTTACTGGGCCTCGGCAGCTTTGTCGCTCTTCATGTATGAACTATATCCGGAGGAATGTTCACAGCTGGTACGCAACATCCTGGTAGCCATATCCGCCCTTTTCGCCCTGATTTCTCTGCTGACCCCCATAAGTTTTTATACAAACTTTACCTTGCTGATTGAACTTCATCTTGTCGCTGTCGCCCTGTACTATACCTATGTCGCCTGGATAGCGGCCACCAGAAAGAGAACCGGCGCCGCCTTGCTGTTCAGCACCATTATATTTTCCATCGCAGCCTTTATCCTTGACGCCTTATATCATTGGAACATCTACAACAATAAACATGGAGTCATCTTTCCCCTTATCAGCTTTATCTTCATATTTGTCCAGTCCTTCATTCTATCCCAGCGGTTTTCTGCATCCTTTGACAAAGTTGAAGCGCTGTCCCAAAAGCTCTTATCATTAGACAAAGTAAAGGATGCGTTTTTAGCCAATACTTCGCACGAACTAAGAACCCCGCTTCACGGCATGATTTCAATAATCCAATCGATACTGGAAAACGCCGCCGACACTTTACAGCCAAACCACAAGAAAAACCTTGCACTGATTGTATCCAGCGGTCAACGGCTGGCTAACCTCATTAACGACATATTAGATTACGAAAAATTAAAACACGGCGACATCTCCCTGCACAAACAAGCCATCGATATCCGCCAAGTCATTCCGGCGGCATTGGAAGTAAGCAGATATCTGGCTTTTTCCAAACCCATCGCCCTGAACGGCAACCTTCCCGCCGACCTTCCCCTGATCGAGGCCGATGAAAATCGCTTTACCCAGATCATCTATAACCTACTCGGCAATGCCATCAAGTTTACCGAACAGGGCAGCATTACCATCTCTGCCGTGCAAAACGAAAATATGGTAGAAATCAGTGTAACCGATACCGGTATTGGAATACCCCCGGATAAACTCACCGATATCTTTAAATCCTTTGCGCAGCTCGAAACATCACCCGGCGGACAATACGGCGGTACCGGTTTGGGACTAAGCATTACAAAATATCTGGTGGAAATTCACGGCGGCAGCATCTGGGCAGCCTCCGAGCCTGGAAAAGGCTCTATCCTAACCTTCAGCATGCCTGTAAGTCATACTCAGCCAAAAACCGCTCAACCACTACCAATTTTGTCAATTAATCCCGTTGCCCATTTCCCCCTTCCGCTGCTAAAAACCCCCGCCTTCTTTCCCCAGAATAGTGAATTTACCATTTTGCTTGTCGATGATGATGCTGCCAACTTACAGTCCCTCATCAATATTGCAGCAGCCGAACATTATTCCGCCATTGCCGTTGCCAGCGGCAAAGAGGCGTTAGAAGTACTGGCCCAAAACAAAACCATTGACCTTGTTATTCTCGATATCATGCTGCCCGTCATGTCCGGCTACGAGGTCTGCCGCAAACTGCGGGAAGACTATTCGCTGTTCGAATTGCCTGTACTGATGATGACGGCGCAGCACTCTGCCGCCAGCCTGCTGACCGGCTTTGCGGCAGGGGCCAATGATTTTTTAAGCAAACCTTTTGACATCAATGAATTAAAAGCCCGCATGAAAACCCTTCTCCAGTTGAAAAAATCTGTTAGCCAGACTATTCAGGCCGAAACTGCTTTTTTACAGGCTCAAATCAAACCCCATTTTCTCTATAACGCCCTCAATACCATCCTGTCGTTCTGCTGGACGGATGCCGAAAAAGCTGGCCAATTGCTGCTTGCCTTGAGCGACTATTTGCGCGGCAGCTTCAATTTTAGCAATATGGACCAATTTAGTACCCTGGAAAAGGAACTCGAATTTGTCGATTCGTACCTTGTCATCGAAAAAGCGCGGTTTGAAGAAAAACTCAGTTGCCAGTACCATATCAACGTCCCGCCGGGCAGCGTAATGATTCCCACCCTAGTAATCCAGCCGCTGGTGGAAAACGCCGTTAAACACGGCATACTGCCCAATAAGGAAGGCGGAAACGTTGTCATCTCGGTTACCAGACAACACTCCAATATTGTCATCACCATCCATGATGACGGCATCGGCATTCCGCAAGACAAGCTGGACAACCTGCTAGCAGGTCAAATTGGCAAAAGCGTAGGCCTTACCAATATAAACCGCCGCCTGAAGCGCCTTTATGGACACGGTTTAGAAATTGTCAGCAAAGTCGATGCAGGAACCATCGTGAACATAACCATCCCTTATGAAAGGACGGACCTATAATATGCTGAGAACCGTACTGCTGGATGATGAACGTCCTGCTTTGAAAGCATTAGAACATTTGCTCGGCCAATATCCCACCATTGAAATCGCTGGATCATTCACCGATGTCGATCAGGCCTTAGAACTAATCAAGAGCGGCAATATTCACCTGCTTTTTTTAGACATCGACATGCCGAAGCAGACCGGCATTGAAGTCGCCAAAAAAGTATACAGCCAAAACAGTAGCATCAAAATTATCTTTATTACAGCCTACCAGCAATTTGCCGTCGATGCCTTCGAAGTCAACGCCATTGACTATATTATGAAACCGGTATCCCCCAAACGACTGGACAGCGCTATCAAGCGGCTTGCACTCAGCACTCCGGCACAAGATCACTCCGTTATCAGACAGAAGCAAACCGAGTTTCTAAACCAGCTGCTTACCGCAGCAGCCATCGCTCCTGAAACCATCCTCACTCAGGCGGCCAAACTGAGTATTGATTTCGCCCACCCCTTTTCCTTCTACTTCCTATTGCCGGGCGACGCACGTAAACAAGCACGAACAGACTTCATTGATAAACTAGTTTCCCAACCCGGGTTCATGGCCTGGGAAACACCCCACGGAATCGGCATTTTAGACTATACCGTTACCGCTCCCGCAAATGCCAAAGAACTCGAACTGGCAAACGCCAGCACCATAACAACAATCGTCGGCGGCTATTTTCCCCAAACAAAAATCACCATTGGCATTGCTGAATATGACCCCAAAATAGAAAACTTTGTCAACCGCTATATCCAGGCCCGCAATACCGCAGTTCTCGCCCTCCCCATAGCACGCCCCTCCGGGGTCTACCATTTTCTTGACCGCTGCTTTCTGCCTGTTTTGGATCAATACATCCATGAACAAAGCTGCGATACGCTGATTGACCACACCATCGGCAAAATTCTTGAATACGACAGGCTAAACGACACCGATCTGTTTTGCACCATGGAACAAATCCTTTTCTGCAACACCTTGCAGGAAGTAGCAACTGCGCTGTTCGTTCATTATAAAACCATCATCTTCCGCAAACAGAACATTGAAAAACTACTGGGAATCTCCCTAAACTCATTTTCTGGCCGCACCATGCTGGGAGTCGCCCTAACCCTTTTCTACCTAAAAAACATCCCCACCCTTAGCGACAACTAACACCGGAAAACCGGTGTTAATTTCTTTATCCGATGAATAACCCGTTCTAATACTATAATTGAGAAGCAGCACCAAAAGCACTTCGAATGGAGGACTGAACGCATCCCACCTTTTCACAGTCACCGACCATAAAAAAGCGATTAGCCGTGCCAAAGAAAGCGATGGCTTCGTTGCTTAAGGCATTCATACCGCCCGAGAGAACAATATCGTCACACTCGATAGTTTGCTCATTGCCGTCAACATCTTGATAAATTACCTTTCCTTTCGTAATTCGAGTCGTTTTGGCATTTGTTATATAACTGAAATTTTCCAGGCTCGCCCACGCGTTACGGACGCTCTCAACGTAGTGAATAGGTGTTGCATCAGTTGCCAGCCTGTCCTGTCTGGTAAGAACCTTGACCTCGTGTCCGTTCTGAGCGAGATACATACCGGTCTCAGTCCCTGTCTCGGCCCCACCAACGACAACTACCCGCTTGCCGAGAGAAACGTGATCACCATAGACACTGCAGGCTGTCCGTACAAATGCACTGTCCACACCTGGTATGTTGGGAATGTTAGGCTCAGCTCCTACAGCAACAATAACTGCATTATATTTTCCTTCTTTTATCATTTCTGGATTCGCAGTTGTATTCAACATTACTGTCACATTCGCTTTTTTCAGTTGATTCGCCAGAAAATCCTTAAATTTTTTCAACGGCCATTTAAAAGATGAGAAATCCGCATGCCGAAGCTGTCCTCCCAAATAGCTGTTCTTCTCGTACAAGGTTACATTATGGCCGCGCCTTGCCGCAACAATGGCAGCTTCCATTCCTGCAGGCCCACCGCCAATAACCGCTACCTTCAGCGGTTCTCCAGGAGAATAAACCATTTGTTTGACTCGATGCGCCATACCAATTACTGGATTCACCGAACACACACTAGACCACGGACCGGTCATTGATGGCACATGACATTTATTGCAACGAATGCACGGTACTATATCATCGACCCGGTCTGAGTATATTTTTTTAAAATAATCCGAGTCACACAGGAAAGCGCGTGCCATGCCGACAAAGTCAATCTTTCCGCTAGCAATATATTCATCGATCTCATCGGGATTTTGATAGCCGCCAATAGGTTCGACCAAAACTTTTGCTCCGCTATCCTTAATAGCCTTTGCATACTCCAGGGTTAAGTGCACCCCTTCAACTGAATTATAGCCTGTCGGATGAGAATCGGTGTCCGTACCTGCCCGTAGTTGAATAATATCAATAAGGCCTTCTGCCATTTTAGCAAAGGCAACTGTATCCTCCAAGGTAATTCCACCGTTCTCGCTGCCACTGATTTGCACCTCAACCAAAAAATCTTTTCCGCATACTTCCTTTATCCGACGGCAAATCGCCAGTGGAAAACGGGCCCGGTTTTCAAGACTCCTGCCATACTTGTCTATTCTTTTGTTTCTAAGCGGAGATAGAAATTGGGCAGCAAGCGGCCATCGGTAGGCCATGTGGATGGTTGCCATATCAAAACCCATCTGCTGATAAAACTTTGCCCGTTCGGCATGCTGTTCCACCACCTCCATAAGCAATTCTTCCGTTATCTCCTTAATGCTGCCTATGTCTCCTTTCATCAAGCGTTCGATATATTTTTCAATCTCGCTGCCGTTACTCATATCCTGGCCTATATTTTTAGGCATGGGGGGTTCTGCACACACACCATACCCATTTGGTCCAAAATGCATCATAGCAATCGAAATCTTGGAACCATAAAAGTGGACGGCATCAGCCATCTGTGAAAAATAGTTCTGGACGCTAGGATCGTTTCTATCAAACATCGGAAAACGCTTGCCATCTTCGTTGAAAGATTCCCGTTGATGCGGGTTTACCCAGTCCGCAAAAGTGACGATAGCCGCTCCGTTCCTGGCAAGATACGCAAGGTGATTGATAATAGGCTCCGCCGGGAAGGTTTCAGGTCCTTGTAAAAAATGGGGAAGTGCATTGGAAGCGATCATCCTGTTTTTCAAAACGACATTTCCTACTCGTATCGGTGACAAAAGATGGTTGTACTTACTCATAGCCCAACTTCCTTTCCATATTTTTTTCCATCATAATGCACAATTAAGTTTTATAACAGACGAATATTTACATTAGCCCATAGCCGAAGCGTATGGCACCCATACAATTTGTGTTGTTCCTGATGGAAGTACTATGTATAATGGAATCATCCCTAGATATGGAAAGGATCTTACGCCATGACAACAGATCAAATGAGATATTTTTTATGTGCAGCTGAACAGTTAAACTTTACGGCGGCAGCGGAGCGTCTTTATATCACGCAGCCTTCCCTCAGCCGCCAAATTGCATCCATAGAGAAGGAACTTAATGCCCAGCTATTTATCCGAAGCAACAATACCGTTAGCCTCACCCCGGCTGGCAAAGCACTCTTCAGAGGTCTCAGCGAGCTTTATCCAAACTACTTAACTCTTCTGGAAGAAATACGGGATGTAAATTCCGGTGTTGTTGGCCAGCTCAGTATTGCCCTTCTTGAAGATCAAGTACTTGACAATATAATTATTTCGGCAATGAGCGCACTGCTAAAGAAATTTCCTAACATCGATATCAGCATCAACCGTCGGGATTTTCTTTCCTTGTATAACGGGCTGGTTGATAGTTCCGTAGACATTGCTATAACCCTGTTATATGACGAAAAGCTCCCAACCGACATGATCAGCAAACCAATTTCTGCCGAACACTTTTACCTGGCTATATCGAATCAACATCCTGTCGCTAAGTTAGAAAAAATCGACTATCGTGGAATTGCCAAAGTGACTGAGACACTCCCACTGATGATGATCTCAGTCGAAAGCTTTGCTCCTCCCATGCGACAGATGCTGAGCAATTATCTTAATTCTGCCAGGTTCGTTGAAAAACTGTCTGCGCGTCTTGTACAATCTGTCAGTTCTCTCCCCTTATATGTAGCAGCCGGACTTGGCGTCACCTTGGTAAACCGCGATAATATCCTCAGTACTGATCCAAACGTCCGCCTAATCGAGGTAGAAGATGGTGACATTATCACCAAAGGACTGCTTTGGAAGAAATCTAACGTTAACCCAGTTATCAATATGATACTAACCGAGGTAGACGCTGCAATAAAAAGTATATCCCTATGATATTTAAAATCAAAGGGATATACTTTTTCTAAGATACTACAGGCACAGCACAGCTGGGAACTTGTTCGTTTCCAGCTGTGCTGTGCCTTTTGACTTTTAAGATTACTTGTAAACTTTCATGCGTTGCTCTAGAGGCTGAAACTCTTTTTCACCTGCTGGGGCAGTAGGCTTGCCAAACGGCATCTGAGCCAATAGTTTCCAGCTATCAGGTATATTCCATTCGGCTTTAACAGCATTATCAATGACCGGATTATAATGCTGCAGCGAGACTCCCAGGCCCTCATCCGCCAAAGCGGTCCAAATGACGAACTGCAGCATGCCTGCCGAATGGTTAGAAAACATGGGAAAAGCATCCTTATATAAGGGAAACTGCGCCTGCAGTCCTTCAATCACCGCCATGTCTTCAAAATAAAGAATAGAGCCATATCCGCTGCGGAACGCGCCATTGATTTTGTCTTCTGTGGTTTGAAAACTTTTGTCCGGTACAATCTTTTTCAATTCGGCTTTTACAATATCCCATAACCGGCTATGTTGTTCGCCCAGCAGCACCACTACACGGGCGCTCTGAGAATTAAAGGCTGAGGGAGTATGCTTCACTGCCTCGCTCACAATCTCCTGAATGCGCTCATCTGTTATCACAGGCTCATTGCTGATAGCATAATTGGTTCTGCGTGCTTTTACAGCGTCCAAAAATGATTTTCCCATCAATAATTCCTCCCGTTTTCTTAGTTGTTTTAAATTACTTCATTGACTCAATAATGCTGTCCGCAATAGCATCCATTGAATTGTCATCCTCGTCCTTCAGGCTGGAGTTCAATGTCATTTCACTGTCTAAAATAGTTGTTTCTTTCATATCATGCAATAGTTTACGCATCAATTTGCTGGCTTGCGGAGCCCAGGACCCATTTTCTATAAGAACGAAGTTACGCTTTTGAAGATTCAATGCCTTCATGTCCATTATGTAATCTAGCATCGGTGGATAAATATTTAAGTTATAGGTTACCGAAGCAAGAACTACATGACTATACTTGAACGTCTCGGAAATCAAATAGGAAACGTGAGTTTGGGAAACGTCATACATAACTACGTTAGTTATTCCCTTTTTCACTAATCTTGTTGCCAAATCATTGGCAGCGGCCTCTGTATTTCCGTACATTGTTCCATAAACGATCATTACGCCCTTTTCTTCAGGCTCATAACGGCTCCACTTATCATACTTATCTAACAAATACTCGAAATCATTACGCCATACCGGTCCATGCAGCGGGCAAATAATCTTGATGTCAATATTACCGGCCTTCTTCAAAAGAGCCTGAACCTGAGGACCATACTTCCCAACAATGTTTGTATAATACCTTCTGGCATCATCAATCCAGTCCCGTTCAAAGTTCACTTCATCGTTAAACAGCTTGCCGTCCAAAGCGCCGAAAGAACCGAAGGCATCAGCGGAAAATAATACACCGTTGGTAGTATCATATGTCACCATAACTTCTGGCCAATGAATCATTGGCGCAGATACAAATACAACATTATGTTTTCCAAAAGACATAGTATCCCCGTCTTTGACTTCTATTAATTTGCCATTAATATCAAAGCCGAACTGCCGCATAAATAAAGCAGCTTTTTCGGTACATATAACTTTTACCGTCGGATAACGCAGCATAATCTCTTCAATGCACGCCGCATGATCCGGCTCCATATGGTTGATTACCACATAATCTAAAGTCCTATCACCCAGTACTCCTTTAATATTCTCAAGGAACTGACGGCAAATTGACCAGTCCACAGTATCAAAGAGTACTGTCTCTTCATCCAACAATAGATAAGAGTTGTAGGAAACACCACGTGGAATGGGATGAATATTTTCGAAAAGGGCAAGGCGACGATCGTTGCCGCCAACCCAATAAAGATCCTCAGTTATATTTCTAACACAATACATAGAACTAATCCTCCTTCATTACAAACCCCTTAATATATTTACTTTCTAGCGGAATCAGCCTTCGATAAACATACTCTTTTCTTCACCGCAAGCAGGACAGTTCCACTCTTCAGGCAGTTTTTCGAAAAGTGTGCCTGGAACTACTTCACCTTCAGGATCACCCACACTAGAGTCATATTCATAACCGCATCCATTACATACGTAATATTTCAGGCTTGGTGCAGCCTTCTTTAGAGCGCCGCTCTTTATCTTCTTCATAGGCGGAGCCTCCGTCTTAGGTTTTCCGTTGTCTAAGGCAGCAGTAAGCAAAGGCAATATTTCCCTTAAATCGCCAACAATACTGTAGTCAGCATTCTTAAAAATTTTCGCATTTGCGTCGATGTTTATAGCTACAATTGTAGATGCGTCCTTTATCCCTTTTAAATGTTGGCCTGCACCTGAAATACCGCAGGCAATGTAAAGATTTCCCTTAAATTTTTGCCCTGACATACCAACATAACGATTTATTGGTACATACCCAAGGGTTTCAGCAACCGGCCGGGAGGAGCCTATAGCTGCACCGGCTTGAACTGCCAACGCTTCTATTAGCTTCATATTTTCCTTTTCCCCTATGCCCTGACCTACGCTGACTACCCTTTCAGCTTTACTTATCGGAGTATCTAAAGGAATTCCAACCGTGAAATCATAGCCATCGGCCTTAAGAGCTTTCACAAGAGCCTCGACTCTTTCCTCAGGACTTCCATTATTGAAAATAACTTTCTTACGATCACCCGTGGCAGGTCCGCTTTTAGTAACCTTACCTAGTTCCTCTGTCTTCGGCAGCTTACCGATAATATTAGCAGCGATAACTACACGCTGAATTTCATTAGTTCCCTCGTATATTGTACAAATCTTAGCATCCCTATATGCACGCTCAACTTCCATCCCCTTTAGATAGCCGCTTCCGCCAAATATTTGCAGCGCATCATTTACAATCTCAAGGCAAACATCTGAAGTATATTGTTTAGCCATAGCAGCTTCCATACTATAATGCTCATGATTTTCTTTCAGTTCTGCCGCACTGTAAACAAGTAACCTGGCTGCTCTAAGCTTTGTCGCCATATCAGCCAGCTTAAAAGATATGACCTGTTGCTGACAGATAGGTTTGCCAAATTGAATTCTTTCTTTTGAATACTCTAGCGCCTTCTCATAAGCACCTTGGGCGATACCAAGAGCTTGAGCCGCAATACCAATACGGCCCCCGTCCAAGGTTGACATCGCGATCTTGAAACCATTACTCTCACTACCTAATAAATTTTCCTTAGGAACTTTCACATTATTAAAAATAAGTTCTGCCGTTGCCGAAGAACGAATACCCATCTTATTATAATGTTGTCCGAAGCTAAAGCCTTCCCAGCCCTTCTCTACAATAAACGCACTGATACCACGACTGCCTATATCCGGTGTAGTAACTGCAAAAACAATGTAAATATCAGCCTCACCGCCATTGGTGATAAAGATCTTTTCCCCATTTAAGATGTAATAGTCACCGTCTAAGACAGCAGTAGTCTCAGTACCGCTGGCATCGCTTCCGGCATTCTCCTCCGTTAGAGCGAATGCGCCAAGCTTCTCACCCTTTGCCAGTGGCAGCAAATATTTTTGTTTTTGCGCTTCTGTTCCATAAGCATAAATCGGATATGTACCTAAAGATGTATGAGCAGAGAGAATTACCCCTGTACCACCGTCCACTCTTGATAACTCCTCAACAGCGATTGCATAGCTGATTATGTCCAACCCTGCCCCACCGTAGTCCTTTGAATATGGAATCCCCAACATACCCATATCGGCTAGCTTTTTAATTGCTTCAGACGGAAATTTATTTTCCTGATCCAACATAAAGGCAATAGGTTTAACTTCCTCTTCCGCAAATTTTCTGATTTTCGCCCTCAAGGTTTCGTGCTGTTCTGTAGTCTTATAAAACATAAATACCCCCCCATAATTAGACCGTTTTGTAATGTTAATCTTTTGCTATTATATTCTTTGAAACTGATAATATTTATTAATCAATTTCCATTATTACTTTCTTATTATAATACTCAATAACAATTATTGCAATTATTATTTAAAATTTTCCAGCCGCGTAGCTAATACCGCACAAGCATTACCTTTACGGACATAATAAAATAATCACTCCCAGTTATCATAAAACCATAACAGGGAGTGATTATTTTAGTGTCAAGCACACACCGCACAAATTTTTAATATTATATTCTTACTAGCGAAAAACTACCTTTCCGGTTTCCAAATGATATACTGCGCCTACAACCTTTACATGATCTCTTGCTATACCCTCTTTGATAATCGGTTCTGAGGCCTTTAATTTACTAACAATCATATCAACATTATTATTAACCGCGTTGGCAACAAGATCTCCTTGCTGAGTCTTTGCTTTATCTACTGCCGGTGCAATAGCTTTTGCAATAGCGCTGATATGAGATGGAACCTTTTCGCCTGCTATAGTCGCTTTTACCGCACCACAATCTTCATGACCAAGCACAACAACTAATTTTACGCCTAAATGCTCAATAGCATATTCAACGCTCCCCAAAGCCTCGTCATCTACAACTTCACCCGCTGTTCGAATAACAAATAAAGCCCCTAATCCATTATCAAAAATTAATTCAGGAGGAACGCGAGAATCGGAACAACTCACAATAATTGCCGAAGGATGTTGTCCTTTAAGCAATTCATTTCTACGCCCCTGCCCAATATCTACAATCTCATGCAAACCACTGTAATATCGCTGATTTCCTGCAATCAACATTTTTAATGCATCGTCTGCAGTTACCCCAGTTTCTGAACCATGTGCGGAAACAGTAGACCCTAATAACATCATCGCTACAACAAATAGGCTAAACTTTTTCAACATATTATAAGTCCCCTTTTTCTTTTCGAATACTCAGCAGCACTTCAGCAAAAACATTAACTTTTCATATCACCTCTCGGTTAACAATTGCTTTTTCTCGCCCATTATAACTCTGTGCCATAAGCCACAAAGGCAATTATAGTCCTTTAGTATTTATAAATTTTTAAATTCTTGAATATGTAACTCATATTTTCACGGCTGATATTTCTATTTTATTCCAAATGGCTGTTCGCCCTTAAACATCTATAACAATAAACAAGGAGAAGCCGACGGCTTCTCCTTGTTTATTGTTATTATAATTCTTCTTGAACTTGTAAATTCTCTTGTGACTTTTCTTTCTTTTTGCGGCTGGCGATATCTGCAGCCGCAGTAAAGAGTACATCTGTGGATGAATTGAGAGCTGTTTCGGAGGAATCCTGCAATACACCGATGATAAAGCCTACCCCAACAACTTGCATCGCGATATCATTGTTGATACCGAAAAGAGCGCAGGCCATCGGTACAAGCAGAAGCGATCCACCAGCTACGCCTGAGGCGCCGCAAGCACCAACGGTAGCCACAATACTGAGTAGCAAAGCAGTCCAGATATCAACAGGTATACCAAGAGTATGTACTGCCGCTAAGGCAAGTACGGAAATAGTTACCGCTGCTCCGGCCATGTTGACTGTTGCGCCGAGCGGAATAGATACGGAATACGTATCTGGGTCAAGGTCAAGTTTCTTACAAAGGTTCAAATTTACAGGGATATTCGCAGCGGAGCTACGCGTAAAGAAAGCATAAATACCGCTTTCACGGAGGCAAATAAATACTAATGGATATGGATTGCTACGAGTTTTCCAAAATACGATAAGTGGATTGATAATCAAAGCAACAAAAAGCATACATCCAATCAAAAGTACAAGTAGCTTGCCATAACCGATAAGGGCTTCAATACCATTGCGAGAGATAGAATCCGCTACAAGGCCAAAAATACCTAACGGAGCGAGTTGGATAACCCACCGTACGACTTTCGATACAGCATCGGAAAACCCGTTGACAACTTCTTTTGTTGTTTCACTGGCCTCCCTAAGCGCAACGCCAAAAACAATACTCCAGGAAAGAATACCAATATAATTACCTGTCATTAAGGCTTTTACTGGATTCTCAACAACATTCAAGGCAAGAGTACGCAATACTTCGACGATACCATTTGGTGGTGTTACATCTGACGCATTAGCAACAAGCTTGAGATCTACAGGATAGAAGAAGCTTGCTAGCACGCCGATAAAAGCTGCTGAAAATGTACCTAAAATATACAAAAGTATAATGGCTTTCATATTTGTTTCTACGCCTTGCTTTTGGCTGGAAAGAGCGCTCATAATGAGAACTAGCACTAATAGTGGTGCCACAGCTTTTAAAGCACCAACAAATAAGGTACCTAAAAGGGCTACCCTGCTGGCGAGGTCTGGCGCATACAACGCAACAATGAGACCAAGGACAAGACCAATAAATATTTGTTTGACTAAACTAATTTTACGTATCGCAGAAAATAAAGCTTTGAGCACGCGAAAGACAACTCCCACTTTTGTAAAATTACCTCTTTGATAAAAATAATTACAGTAAAATATATGTAAGTATTAAATTAAAGATAGGCACAATTATTATAATCCCCTTTCTGTATATCGTCAATGAACAAAGTTCCCTTTGGGGTATACAGAACTAACAGGCACTGTAATATTATAATTAATGGAGGAAATGGAATAATTATGTAGAACATCATAAAAAATTCTTTTTTCAGGGATGATAGTATGAAATATAATCTTAGCAATTTGGTTGATGTTCAAAAACTTAAATTTCTTATGCAAATGCTATATCAGGCAACCGGAATTTCATGCGGTATTATTGATGTTGCGGGAAATATATTAGTCGAAATTGGACTGCAACAAATTTGTCAGGATTTTCACAGAAAAAATATCAATATGGAAAACCTATGTGGACAAAGCGCCAACTATATTAATAACCATTTATCAGACGCCAATCCCTATATTTGCTATAAATGCGCCAATGGGTTATTTACCGCGGCGGCTCCTATTATTATCGACGAAATACATGTTGCCACTGTTTTTCAAGGGCAATTTCTGTTTGAAAAACCTGATACTAATTATTTTATACGGCAAGCTGAACGTTACGGTTTAGATAAAACAGCTTATTTGGAATCGCTTGCCAATGTTCCCATATACACCCAAGAAAAACTTAATGGTATAATGCATTTTTTTATTGAACTTACAAAAATGTTTGCGGAAATAAGAATAGACCATCTTAAGAACACCGATCAACACGTACAAGAACTACAGCAAAGTGATAAACAAATCTTCAGAATATTTGACAGTACGCCAAATATAGCTATCCAAGCCTATGACGAATGGGGCAATATAATTTATTGGAACAATGCCTCAGAACGATTATACGGGATTAAAGAGGCCGAAGTTATTGGTAAACCTATGAATAACGCAATATTAGATGACGAGGCAAGAAAAGGATTACTTACCATCTTAAAATCTATTAACATCACCAATTCGATATATGGGCCTACTGAATGGAGGGCTACACATAAGAACGGAAGCAAGCGGTATGTTTATGCGACTCTGTTTCCAATTAGATTATCTACCGGAAAAAAGGTTTCTATCTGTATGGATGTAGATATAACCGAAAAGAAACAGTATGAAAAAGAAATGGCGCGACTCGATCGTCTAAATATCATTGGCGAAATGGCTACCAGTATTGGTCATGAAGTCAGAAATCCTATGACCACCGTGCGCGGATATCTGCAAATATTCCAGCAAAAGAAAGAGTTAGCCAAATATCATAAACAGTTCGGCGTCATGATCGAGGAACTTGATAGAGCAAATATTATCATTACTGAATTTTTATCGCTTGCCAAAAATAAGGCTGTTGAAATGAAACCCGGTAACTTAAATCACGTGATTCATAGCCTTTTTCCGCTCATTCAAGCCGACGCCTTACACATGGGACATGAAGTTATCGTGGATGTGGGAGATATTCCTGATAACTATTTTGATGAGAAAGAAATCCGTCAGCTCATTTTGAACTTGGTACGAAATGGCTTGGAGGCTATAGAACAAAGCGGCGCTGTTACAATCCGGACTTATCTTGATAATGGCGAGATCATACTAGCTGTTCAGGATACAGGAACAGGTATCAAAGAACCCGTCTTAGCCAAGCTTGGGAATCCGTTTGTGACCACTAAAGACAATGGCCTAGGACTAGGTCTGCCAATATGTTTCCGGGTTGCGGATCGGCATGGAGCAAAAATTAATATCGATACATGCTTAAGCGGAACAACGTTTACCGTAAGGTTTACGGTCTCTCCAAAGACGCGCTGTAATGTCTTATCACTGCAACCAAAATAACAAACTAAAAGTAGCAGCTCCCCTCGGCTTTAACCATTGGGAATATATTTACCTCTTTTCGGTCAAACTAGCGCCATCTCTATTAAACTCCCTACCTCACTACAAAGGACGTGTATGTGTTTAATGAAAGTAAGCCAATGGTTACCAAGGAAAGTCGTTATTATTGGCGCCGGAGCAGTTGGTTCCACCTTCGCCTATGCGCTTGCCCAAAGTGGTGTAGCAGATAAAATAGCCCTAATTGATAACAACAACGAGTTAGCAAAAGGGCAGATTCTTGATTTATCCCATGGTTTAGCCTTTTTTCCTCAGCTCGACCTTTATGTTGGTTCTCCGGCAGATTACCATGACGCCAGTATTATCATCATAACCGCTGGTGCCAAACAGCAGCCTGGTGATTCACGCATTGATCTTCTTTCAAGAAATGCCACGATTATGAAAAAGATTGCCCAAGATATCACCGCTCAGAATTCCAATGCTATCATCGTGGTGGTAAGCAATCCGGTCGATATTTTGACCTATATCCTCTTAAAAGAACTAGGCTGGCCGTCCGGACGGGTCATAGGATCAGGCACCGTTTTAGACAGTGCTCGTTTCCGTTACTTGCTCAGTAAATGCTGCCGTATTGATGTTCATAATATCCATGGCTATATCCTTGGAGAACATGGCGATAGCGAATTTGCAGCATGGTCGCTGACCCATTTGGCGGGCAAACCGGTGAATGAGCATTGTACCATTTGCGCTGAAACGGCCGACTGTCAAGCTATACACCAAAGAATAGAAGACGATGTTAGAAGCTCGGCTTATCATATCATCGACTACAAAGGTGCAACCAACTTTGCCATCGGGATGGCGCTGGTCCGCATCGTCACAGCGATCCTGCGAAACCAACGAAGCGTTCTGACTGTATCGACTCTGCTGCAAGGAGAATACGGCCTCAAAGATGTTTGCCTCAGTTTACCGTGTGTTGTTTCCCAAGAAGGAGTAGAGCAGATTATTGAAGGCAATTTAACAAGTAATGAGCAACTTAAACTGTCTCATTCAGCCTCGGTTTTACAAAAGAGCTACAACGAATTATACACAACCCAGAAATAGTTAGTTTCTTAGCAAAAGATTCACAGGATATACCAAATCCTTTATATTCAATAGTACAAAAAAAGTATTAGCAACTAAGCTAATACTTTTCAATTCACAGCCTTATTTTGATTTCTTTTGCAATGCTTCCCACATGTATTTCTACAGTGTTTAAGAATGGAATCTTACAATCACCATTCTTTAAAATAAGCGGCAACTCTGTACACCCCAAAACAAGTCCTTCTATCGAATCTTCCTTTATCATCCTATTAATTATTGCAATAAATTCTTTTTTGGTACTTTCCTTGGCTATTCCCATTTCCAATTCACTAAATATTTTTTCGTGAATATATTCCTGCTCACCTTCTACCGGTAAAACGGTATCTATACCCCCTTTTAGAAGACAATTCTTATAGAATTCCTCCTTCATAGTAAAAGCTGTCCCTAATAAGCCGACTTTTTTTAGTTTTAATTCATTTGCTTTCTTACAGGTTTCCTCGACAATGCTCAAGACGGGAATGGGGATATTTTCTTTAATTTTGTCAAAAACTATATGTGGAGTATTCGAAGCAATGACTGCAAAATCAGCACCGACATAAGATAAATTCTTAAGTGCCTTTACTAACAGATTTACAAGTCCATTCCATTCCCTTTGCGCGACTAAATCAAGCATCTCTTTCATATTAATACTTTCGATAACAATTTGTGGGTAATTCCCATCTGTTTTGAGTTTTTGATATTCAGCTATTATACTTTTATAATATTCTACCGTAGATTCAGGGCCAATACCGCCGACAATTCCAATTTTCATTTTGGTTCACTCCTTCTCTGCCGATCAATTGTTTTACTTTTTAGTTTAATAAATAAACCTTCATTCGCTCTCTAGCATAAGCAAGATAACTTAGGTTATTTACTAGTTTGCTTTCGTTAACTCAACAGACCATGATGATAATTTCTCATTGTCTTTAAAAGCAAAACCACGGGATTTATAAAGCATATCACTTACTTTAATCATGCATTCTGAACCTGAATAATTTCCATCTTCTGAAACACATAGCGATATAATAGTATCATCAACAACCATAAATCTGCCTGTAAGTCTGCCGATAGATGGATTAAATGATTCCCACGTAGTAAAGTCTTGCTGAAATGGTATTATTTCATATTGGTTTCTAATCTCTATTGGTTCATCACCTAACAACTTCATGTACCCTTTATTCAACCATAGATTATCGCTATGAATAATTACGCTTTCACCTTGAACTAAGGTTTCATTACCGTTAATATCATAATACTTTCCGTTAACATTCCACGTGCCTGGTAAAAAAATAAATGTATGCTTCATACTATTTCTCCATCCTATATTTTTTTCTTACTTAGAATATACCATAATATGCCACAAAAATTAAAGAATTATCAATTCTGTGCAGCGGCTCATATCAGTGAAGCAATTATTTTTATTGCAAAACTTATATATTAGAATATGGTCTGTGTGAAAACTTTTAGTTTTCATCCAGACCATATTCTTTTACTCCAAATCACTAATACTTATCCCTCAAAAACTAAATATTTTACTGTAATTTATTATCATTTTTTGCTAAAATTATATATATCGACATTTTTCTACATAAAAATTCATTTACCTGGAGGTGATACAGATAGAATATACATACCGTAAAAAATATCGTCAAATAATCTCCAGTTAGTTTTTGTTAATAAAGTTGTGCTTTAGAACTTGTTTCGGCTGACAAATTTAAGTAAAGGACGATTATACTTATGAAAAAATATGCCGTTTTGCTTATTATCGGGCTGTTATGCTTTGGTACAACTTCTACTACCTTTGCTCGCGCATCTATAAAATTCCATACCACTAATGTATTCTGCTTATTTAATGATCTTGTTATAAATGGGTATTTTGAAAATTCCGGTGATACTGACGGTACTGTAACAGGTCTCCAATTAAATATAAATATAAATGGCAACCGACATGAAAGACCAAATTACGATCAGTTAAATATTCATGTAGGAGCAGGCAGAAGGTACTCAACTAATTTTAAAGTTACAGGCTTTGGCGATCCGAAAATTTATAGTTGGCGTGTAAATTCAAGTACAGCCTTTAAATATAAACGTCCTAATGAGGACAGATATACTAACAACGATGATGAGGACGACGATCTATAACGGTATGCTCCCGCTTATAAAAAAGCGGGAGTCTTCATTCTTTTGATAATCGTAATATTGAATTTGGCTTAAGAATATGTTAAGGTAAATCAATATAATTGAATTTGTT
Source organism: Bacillota bacterium (assembly GCA_017889635.1). Taxonomy (GTDB): domain Bacteria; phylum Bacillota; class Negativicutes; order Sporomusales; family CTSoil-080; genus CTSoil-080. The sequence continues at coordinate 23,391 of JAGGAC010000035.1, forward strand.
CAGGGGAGCTGGTAAAAGCCGGCTGAGATACAGACCAGATGTCTGTGACCCTTAAACCTGATCTGGGTAATGCCAGCGTAGGGATAAGCTAAAACAAGGCTTATATCTTCGTAAGCGCATCTATTTGGATGCGCTTTTATTAATATTATGGAGTGATTTTTTTGAAGACAGCTTTAACCATTGCCGGTTCTGATTCGAGCGGCGGCGCAGGGATTCAGGCCGATATAAAATCGTTTTCCGCCAATGGCGTATTCGGCATGAGTGTTATCACCGCAGTAACGGCCCAGAATACTCAAGGCGTAATTGCAGTACAGGATATTGATGAGGAAATAATCGCCAAGCAAATTGCAGCCATTTTCGATGATATAAAAGTCAACGCAGTAAAAATTGGCATGGTATCCCGCAGTGAAACTATTCATACTGTAGCCGCCGGACTTAAAACATACCACGCCGGCAATGTCGTTGTTGACCCGGTGATGATATCAAAAAGCGGCTGCCATCTCCTCCGGCCCGAAGCCATTGAATCACTGATTTCAGAATTGCTGCCGTTAGCAACAGTCGCAACGCCCAATATCCCCGAAGCTGAAGAAATCACCGGAACAAAAATTGTCAGTCTAACTGATATGGAGAACGCAGCTAAGGCAATTCACCAGTTAGGACCAAAATACGTTCTTCTTAAAGGCGGACACAGAGAAGATAATGCCACTGACATTCTGTTTGATGGCAAGTCTTTTGAATATCTAGAATCGCCGCGAATTGCCACTAAAAATACTCATGGTACCGGCTGTACCCTTTCTTCGGCAATCGCCGCAAATTTAGCGCAAAACTATTCGGTTTTAGATGCTGTTAAACTTGCCAAAGAGTATATCACAACAGCTATTGAACACTCGCTGTCGATCGGTAATGGCGTTGGCCCGACCAATCATTTTTATACTCTATATAAAAAGGCAGGTATGTTAACCAATGAGTGAAACCAATGGCAGCTTAAATTTTAATCACTTTCTTTTTCTCTGGTTTGGCGCAGCAGTCTCAGTTGCTGAGATAATAACCGGAGGACTCTTAGCCCCGCTCGGATTCAAGGCTGGGTTTCTGGCTATCGTTATCGGTCACTTGATTGGTACAACGCTCTTGGTTCTAGGCGGAATTATTGGTACGGATGGACGTATCCCTGCTCTGGTATCAACCCGTATTTCATTCGGAGTCTATGGTTCATACCTGTTTTCCCTGCTTAACGTCCTACAATTAGTCGGCTGGACGGCTATTATGATTATAGCGGCTGCAAAATCAGCCAACGAACTCACCAAAGCAATGTGGGGAATGGATCATCTCCAGCTATGGACGATTTTCATTGGCATCCTTGTATTCCTCTGGATCTTGTTGGGTCGAGAAGGCGGCTGGAAAAAGCTCAATATGTTGGCCGTATTTCTGCTCTTTGGCGTAACCATTATATTGAGTACAGTAGTCTTTCAGGATACTATGCTTTTCAGCCAAGCTGCAACTGGAACCATGACATTCGGTGAAGCATTAGAACTAAGCGTAGTTATGCCGTTATCATGGCTTCCTTTGATTGCCGATTATACCCGCTTCGCCAAAAACAAAAAAAGCGCAGCACTTGGAAGTTGGTTGGGTTACTTCATCGGCAGTTGCTGGATGTATTTAATTGGACTGGGCGCCGCACTTGCAACCGGTAATGCTGAACCTTCGACAATGCTGCTTTCTGCAGGCTTGGGCTTTAGCGCTCTAGGCATTGTCATTTTAGCTACAGTAACCACTACCTTCTTGGATGCATATTCGGCAGGCGTCAGCTTCGCCAATATCTTTTCCAAACTGGGTGAAACAAAAATCGCCCTGATTATGACAGCGATTGGCACACTCTTGGCTCTTTGGGTAGACATGGGGCAATATGAGAGCTTTCTAATGGCTATCGGCTCTGTTTTCGCACCGCTTTTCGCCATATTGTTCACCGATTACTTTCTGCTAAAAACACGCACTCTGCAGGCCAACCTCCTAATCAACTGGTCAGCCTTTGGCGTTTGGGTGCTGGGTGTGCTGATATATTACCAAATTCTTAAACTTAATTTTGTATTTGGCGCTACTATTCCAGACATGCTAATAACTGCGCTAATCTATACAGTAGCACAATGTTTTACCAACAGATTCAAACGTCAGCATATTTGATATTGTTTCCCCCTAATTCAGAGCTCCTGTCAATTCCATTGCGAATTTGACAGGAGCTTTTTCGACCTAAGCTATTATGTCGTTCAATAATAAATAACTCAATCAATAAAATTCCCATGTTTTACGAACAAGCTTATCTTTTTAGCAGCTTGGAGCGTTGACCTTTTATTATAGTTTTTCGAAAATTCATCAGCAAACCCATGTTGGCCCGTTAATTTATACACCCTAATACTCGCAAACTTATTTAAACTCTCAATCAAATCATCTACATCATAAGATTTTTCTTCATTAGGAACAAACAATAAACCCGGACACTTTGGTTCTACCATTAAATAATCGCGTATTCTTGAACCATAGAATCCGACAATCAAATCACACAAACCGGCATCACTGCATAACCAGGCAAGCGTAGCTCCAATACTGTACCCAAGTACGAAAACTTTCTCATACTTTGGTCTTATACTGTATATAATCTGCCTTATTTGATTCATAGCTCTTTCAACCCCAATATTATTCATAAAGTAACTATACGCCAGTTCTTCTTGGTCATAACTAAATGGGCCCTTGCCATTCAGCAGGTTTGGAGCAATCACATCATATTTACATTCTGATAGTTTTGTACATATATTAGCAACATGCTTATTAAGCCCATAAATTTCATGAAGAACAATGATGGCAGTATTACTATTATTGATATGCGTCAACATCACTGCGCCGCCTCCTCTAACAGCTTAAATTTGCCTGTTTTTATAATAATATCGTCCTATCATTTTTAGTATGTACATACTAAAACCAGGCATCTTTAAGCAAGTTTATTGCTGTTGTCATTTCTCTGGAAGGTATTTTAGAAAAATACAATATAACCTGTGATAAATTTTTCGGAGGCGCATCAAAATAGTAATCTTTAATAAGTGCTACACGGCACCCTTTTTCAAGAGCTCTTAGCGCTATTTCGTCAGGGGTTAATTTAGCCTTTATATTTAAAATAATACGCAAGCCTGATTCTGTTTCGTTAATTTCAGCATTACTCCCTAAAACATTGGTAACAGTTTCAATAAAAAGTAATTGTTTTTCACAATACAATTTTCTTAGGCGGCGAATCTGGCGCTCCAAATGGCCGTCTGTCATAAACTTAGCCATTGCCAGCTGCTCGATTGTGGAAGTTGCCTGATGATACAGCGATGCATTCTTTTGATATACTTCCAACAGCCGGTCAGGCAATACCATATAGCTAATACGGATTGACGGCGGCATTACTTTAGAAAACGACCCCAGATATACCACATTTTCACCATCATCAAGTCCTTTTAATGCCGGAATTGGGCGCCCAAAATATCGAAATTCACTATCATAATCATCTTCAATTATTATGCCGCCACTATTTTTCGCCCAGTTAAGCAGCCTATTTCGTTTGCCAATAGGCATTATATAGCCGGTAGGAAACTGATGTGACGGGCTCAAATACACCAGCTTAGCCGGACTTCTCGAAAGCTGTTCCATATCGATCCCGTCTTTCTTCATCCATATCGGTATTATGCTAAAAGCATGATCCGCAAAAATCCGCCGGCCATTATTAAACCCAGGCTCCTCAAAGGCAATACTGGCATTCTCAGGCTTAAGAATACTGCACAAAGTATTGAGCAGACTTTGGACTCCAGGCCCGATAATTATTTGCTCCTTGTTAGCATACACGCCCCGAGAATTCTGGATATATCTAACTATCGCACTGCGAAGTTCTTCTTCCCCCTGAATATTGCCATACCCTACCAGCCGCTCTTTACTCAAAAATACTTTGCTGATATAGCGTTTCCACAGAGAAAAATCAAAACCATCAATATCCATTTCCCCGCTCGAAAAATCATAAATGACTTTATGTTCAGGACTCGGTTTTGTAGAGTAATTATTGCAAGTCTGCTTAATATTCGTTTTTAGAGCGATTCCTTCATATTTATTGACAGTATATCTTGAACGGTCACAATTGGCGATATAGCCCTCACACATTAGCTGCTGATAGCCTCTTTCCACCGTTATTTTACTTACAGACAAGCTTTGAGCTAAACTACGAATCGATGGCAGTTTGTCGCCCTCAGCCAGTCTATTTTGTTCTATTTCACTCCTAAAGTACTGGTAAAGTTGCATATATAATGGTTCTTTATGTGAAAAATCCAGCATTATCAAAACCACAACACTCCTTTCGTCAAACTGTCCCTATTGAAATAATGCATTCTGTATATTTTAAAAAGCCCATTTTTATTTTATAATACAACTAAATTTTACGTAACCCCAAAAATTACTTGGTGTACAGATAAACTACACGCGCTAGCACTTTTACCGCCGTAATCTTCTATTGCCTAAGGTGTTTCTCTGCACAAGGCATAAATATAATCTCTGGAGGAATATATATGAAAATGTTTAAAGCCCTTACTGTCGCAGGCTCGGACACGAGCGGCGGCGCAGGCCTGCAGGCCGATCTAAAAACTTTTCAGGAACTAGGAGTTTATGGGATGACCGCCGTCACAGTAGTTGTCGCCCAAAACCCGAATAACAACTGGTCACATGATATATATCCCCTGCCTCTTGATGTAATCGAAGCTCAACTTGAAACCGTCCTAGCAGGTATTGGTGTCGACGCTCTAAAAACCGGAATGCTTGCATCCAGTGAAGTTATTGAGTTGGTAGCAAGAAAAATTGACCAATACGCGGTCAAAAATGTAGTAATTGACCCGGTAATGATATGTAAAGGCACAGATGAGGTTTTGCATCCCGAATCTGCAATCAGTATTCGTGAGCAATTAGCCCCCAGAGCAACAGTAATCACGCCTAATGTTTTTGAAGCTTCCCAGCTAAGCGGCATAGTAATCAAATCTATAGATGATATGAAAGAAGCCGCAAGTAAAATCTATGCCCTCGGCCCTAAAAATGTACTGATCAAAGGCGGATCAAAACTTGGAACTGCAAACGCCATCGATATTCTTTATGATGGCAAACAATTTATTACATTAGAAACCACCAAGATTAACACCACTTTTACTCATGGTGCTGGCTGCACCACCGCATCCGCCATAGCAGCCGGACTTGCAAAAGGCCTCTCCGCACGCGAAGCTGTTCAGCAAGCTAAAAAATTCATTTCCACTGCAATTGCACATGGCTTCCCCCTTAATTCCTATGTAGGTCCTACTTGCCACGCCGCTCATCGCCTAAACCTTAAAGCCATTTAATATAACTTCGCGTCTTACAGACTGTTAACGAGATAAATCGCATATCTAAATGAAAGCTGCCAGCAATTTTATGCTGGCAGCTTTCATTTAGATACAGAATTATATTTTTCTAATACATTATACCTTGAACCTTAAAACATTCGTTCTTAGTTCTTCCGCCAGCTTTGCTAAAGCTTGACTTGATGCTGCAATTTCCTGCATCGATGCTGACTGTTCCTCTGTTGCAGCAGAAACAGTTTGAGATTCGCCTGCTGTTTCCTTACTTATTCTATTGATGTCCTTAACTGAAGAAACAATCTGTTGACTGCCGGCAGCCATTTTTTGAGTAGCGTCAGAAATACCTTGAATCTGATTAGATACTTGGCCAATAAGGCCCGTGATTTTCCCGAATGCTTGTCCGGCTGTACTAACTACTTCAATTCCCAGCTGGACCTCCCTGGTTCCATTCGACATTGCAGCAACTGCCTTGTCTGTATCTCCCTGAATTTCTCCAATAAGTTCAGCAATCTGTTTTGCTGCCTCCTGAGACTGTTCAGCCAACTTCCTGACTTCTTCAGCAACAACGGCAAACCCGCGTCCCTGCTCCCCTGCCCTGGCAGCCTCGATAGCGGCATTTAAGGCAAGAAGATTAGTTTGTGAGGCAATACCTGAGATCGTAGCCACGATCTGCCCAATTTCCTTAGAACGCTCACCCAATTTTGCAACAACTTCTGCCGACCCGCCTACTGTTGTTGCGATATTGGCCATTTGGTTAGTAGCTTTCTCAATAGCCCCGCCGCCTGCGTTAGCCGCATTAGAAGTCTCACTGGCAGTTGCGGCTACACCTTGCGTATTAGCAGCAACTTCCTTAATACCTGTTGACATCTGTTCCACAATGTTAATTGTAGCCTCAACCGTCTGCAGTTGCACCGCAGCGCCTGAAGCAACCTCAGTAATAGAACTAGCCACCTGGTTAGACGCCTGGGCGGATTGCTCGGCACTTGCAGTGAGCTCTTCCGAAGAAGCCGCAACCTGTTCAACTGATATATCAATCTGCCGAATAAGTTCTCTGGTATTATTCCTCATCGTATTGAGAGCATCAGCCAATTCGCCGATTTCGTCATCGGTTTTAACATGGATCGGTTCTCGCCAGTCACCGGTAGCGAACTTGCGAGTTTCGGCAAGCATTATTGTCAGTGGTCCACGTATCTTTCTGGTAATAACCACCCCAAGAGTAATACCGACTATAAGTGCAATACAAATAATTCCGGCGGCAGTTATAATTACTCGGTTAGTTGCCGCAATCGCATCCTCGGTACTTTTCTGAACCTGCTGGTCATTATAAGCCTTTATCTCATCCATACCTTTTGTTATAGCTTCCGTAATCGGTCTCTGACTAGCATTAATATTGTTTAGCCGCTCGCGGGCAGCCTGGGCGCCTTCCACGTTCCCTGCTAAGGTCTCCCTAGCTATAGCCCGGGTTGTTGGCAATGTCTCGCTAAACATAATATCTTTCCACTTTTTAGTTGTATCAAGAAGCTTTTGGGCCTCAGACTTTTTCTCGACCGGAATAACTTTTACTAACTCTTCTTGAGCCGCCAACATATTATTCAATTCCTGATCAATAGCCTGATAATACTTTTCCTCGCCATAAGCAAATACGCCGCGAATAGCAGCAACTACGCCGCGGTTAGCAATAGCTGAAGTTGTCGCCAGATCATTACGATGGGCCGCCTCTTTGATTTCCACAACCTTAGATTTGGCATCTTGCAGTGAAACAAAACAGGTTATTCCCAATATGACTATCAACATTAGCATTACCGAGAATCCAACCCCAATTTTCTTTCCTACAGACAACTTCATTTA
>JAGGAC010000150.1 GCA_017889635.1 Bacillota bacterium
TGATTTTGTTAATGCTATGGACTTTCAATTACCCAAGGATAGCCTGCATAGCCCGGTTGATGGACTGGTAAGTTAATTGATACAAAATTCTGATTGACAGCTATTACATTTCTGAATTTTTCACCAATATAGCGATTCGTTATAATTGTTGCAAGAGGCAGTAAGGCTGCAGGGGTTGTGCGCCAGCCAGACGTCGTCCCTGCTTATCTAAATTCAAGTGGATTATTCCGGTATGGAAAAAATCACACGGGCGAGTGATAAGTTTCTGGAAACAGCTCAGGGAATGCTCAGATTCCGGGATGCTTAAAAACTTGAATAGAAGACATTGTAAGTTTACTATATTTTTGCACCGTTTAAGCGAAAGGGAGGATGTAAATGACTAAACCACTAAAAATTGTTGAAACTGTATTGCGGGATGGGCATCAGTCACTGGCGGCAACGCGGATGAGAATGAGTGATATGATTCCCGTTTTAGAACAACTGGATGAAGTTGGGTTTTGGGCACTGGAGGCCTGGGGGGGAGCAACCTTTGACAGTTGCCTGCGCTTTTTGAACGAGGACCCTTGGTTGCTCCGGGGTCAGAATATTCTTGGGTATAATCACTATGCCGATGACGTGGTCAGGGAGTTTATCCATCGGGCTGTTGATAACGGCGTAGGCGTCATCAGGATTTTTGACGCGTTAAATGACGTCCGTAACCTGGCGGTTTCGATTCGGGCCGCAAAGGAAGCCGGGGCACACGTGCAGGGTGCTTTTGTGTATACTATTAGTCCTTATCACGATATCGAAAACTTTTTAACAGTAGCCCAAGAACTAGTTAGCTTAGGCGTAGACTCTGTTTGCATTAAAGACATGGCCGGTTTGCTGTCTCCCTATACTGCTTTTGATTTGGTACAGGCATTAAAGTCCAAGATATCGGTACCGATCCATCTGCATACGCACTACACCAGTGGAATGGCCTCCATGACTTATCTGAAGGCGGTTGAAGCTGGTGTTGATATTGTCGATTGTGCCCTGTCTCCCTTCGCGCTGGGGACTTCACAGCCTGCCACCGAGGCGATTATTGCTGCCCTGGAAGGGACTGGCCATGATACTGGGATCGTGAAAGAAAACCTATATCCAATCGCCGACCATTTTCGCGGGGTAAAAAAGGAACTGGCTGAGACCTTTAATTTGAACACAGCGATTGATATCGATACGAAAGTACTTACTTTCCAGATTCCCGGCGGCATGCTGTCCAATTTGCTTAACCAGTTGAAGGAGCAGGGAATGGCCGATAAGTATCCGGAACTGTTGGCAGAAATACCGCGTGTCCGTGCAGAACTCGGATATCCGCCGCTGGTTACTCCCACCAGCCAAATTACAGGCTCGATGGCAACGTTTAACGTGATGCTCGGCAGATACAAAATTGTACCGCGGGAAGTGAAAGACCTGGCTCGCGGCAAATATGGCCGGACACCTGCACCGATTGATCCGGAGATCCGCAGTATAATTCTTGGTGATGAACCAAAAATTGAGCATCGGCCGGCAGACGATATTCCGCCGCAACTGACAACATTGCGGGCTGAGCTTGCGGCTCAGGGCTATCCTAAGGCATCGGCCGAGGATGTTTTAACCTATGCTTTATTTTCTGAAGTTGCATTAAACTTTTTTCAAAACAATCGGCAATAAACGAAAAGAATTTTAGGCAGGAAAGAGATTTGTTGGAATCGTGTGATTTCCTAATGATCGGGGATTTAGAGTCTGCTGGAAAGGGGGGGGGAGGTAATGGGTTTCTTTGATTTTCTGTTCGGCGGCGGAAAAAAGGACAAACACGCCAGGGAGAAACAGAAGCCTGCTCGTGCTCCCAGCGAAGCCGTAGAAACAAAGGAAGCTGTCATGAGTATTGAGATCATTGCAGCCATTAGTGCCGGTATTCATATGACTTTGACGGACGATGACATGATTGCGGCCATAACCGCTGCGGTTCACCATGCAGCCAATGGGGGAATGCCGGATGATGCGGTCATTGCGGCTATTTCCGCTACAATCCGCCATTCCAATAGTACAAGCTTTGGTTAAAGACTTCCGATCAATTAAACGTCAGTAACGCTTGGTTGATGCTGGCCGTCAGAAACCAGTGGATAGCCGATAAAATACACCTTAAATAAAAAATGGAGGGTATCAAGAAATGAGAGAATTCACAGTTGAAGTGAATGGTGTACCGTACAGTGTTGTCGTAAAAGAAAAAGGCGTAACCAGCGTTATTGCCCCTGCCGTTGCTCTCGCCCCGGCGCCTGCACCTAAAGCTGCGCCGGCGGAAGTTGCTGCGGGCGATACGCCGATTACTGCTCCCATGCCGGGAAAAATTACCAGAATAATTGCCAAAGCCGGCGCCAAAGTAAACCGGGGTGATATCATTCTGATTCTCGAGGCAATGAAGATGCAGAACGAGATAGGGGCGTCAACAGCCGGTATCGTAAAGTCCATTCACGTTGGTATTGGTCAGAACGTAAAACCCGGCGAGATAATGGCGGTTATCGGTTAGGATTGGAAGGAACGGCTTAGTTTTGCCTGGATATAACAGAATTACTGCAAATTTTCTGTTGACATCAGTAGTGTAATCAAATGGCTATTCTAAGACAGGAGAAATGACGCGGGTTTGGGGAAGTAAGGCTGTATGGAAAAAAGTATCCTATGGCGAATATTTTTTGATGAGTGTCAAACATGGAATCGGTTTGTTGAAAAATATGGAACTCGTATTTGACTGTGATATTTATGATAGATGAAGAACTACGAGTCATCTTTGCAAAACATCGATTTTTGTTAAAAGACTTGATGGAATACAGCATATACCAGATGAAAACATTAAACTTATTCGTCATTATGGAATATATGGTACGCTAATAAGGAAGAGCGACAACAAAACAATAATAAATGACAAAAAAACCAAAGCAAAGATGCTTTGGTTTTTTTGTTAGCAATATTATCAAAATACATTGACATGTGCATTTGTCGCGAGAGCATTTGGATATCTTGTTTGGTTCGGGTTATCAGCTTCGACCCTACAAATGTGTTCGACAGCCTGGTCAATATGCTGCAGAGGAAACCGTTGATCTGGTTACACCTAAAGCTACTTTTAATAATGTGCGGGTGTTGGGACCGGAGCGAAAAGAAACTCAAGTCGAAATTTCGCTTACGGATGCACTAAAAATCGGGCTTACTGCTCCGGTCAGGGACTCAGGTGATATCAAAGGTTCACCGGGAATTACCCTGATGGGACCCAAGGGCATGGTTGTTTTGCAAAAAGGCGTGATAGTAGCTTGGCGGCATATTCATATGAACTTGGAGGATGCAGCTAAAGTAGGTGTCAAAGATCGCGATTTTGTGCGAGTACGCAGTGGTAGCGATACAAGACCACTTGTCTTGGAAAAAGTATTGGTAAGAGTAGATGAAAGCTTTGTTTTAGAAATGCACCTTGATACAGATGAGGCTAATGCTGGGATGATAGCAAATGGTGATTTACTTGAGATTATTTAGCTTATATTAATTTTTTATGGAGGAATGAACTATGCCAAGACCAGTTTTTCATGAAGAAAAATGTAAAGGATGTGAGTTGTGTTTAGATGTATGCCCTATGGGTATTATTGTGATGTCCCAGGGGTTTAACGGTAAGGGCTATCATCCGGCGGCTTGTGTCGATGAAACAAAATGTGTTGGGTGCGCTCTATGTGCCAAGTCCTGTCCAGATCTAGTAATTGAAATTAACGAGTAATGGGGAGTGGAAATTTTGTCTGAAAAATTGCTGATGAAAGGTAATGAAGCAATTGGTAAAGCAGCAATTATTGCCGGTTGCAGATATTATTTTGGTTATCCTATAACGCCGCAGTCTGAGCTAATTGAATATATGGCCAAGCATCTTCCGCAAACAGGTGGAACGTTTTTGCAAGCGGAAAGTGAGGTTGCAGCCATTAATATGGTTTACGGTGCTGCCGGAGCTGGAGCTAGAGTTATGACTTCCTCATCCAGTCCTGGAGTGAGTCTTAAACAAGAAGGTATTTCCTATATTGCCGCTGCCGAACTTCCCTGTGTCATTGTCAACATTATGAGAGGTGGCCCAGCGACAAAAGGCGGTGGGCACGGTGATTATCACTGCATAGTAGTCGCGCCGAACAGTGCGCAAGAAATGACAGATCTGTCGATACATGCTTTTAATTTAGCAGATCAATATCGAAATCCAGTAATGATCTTAGGCGATGGGGCTCTCGGCCAAATGATGGAGCCGGTTACTTTTCATGATAATCCGCTGGTTCCGGTTGATAAGCCCTGGGCTACAACGGGGATGGGAGAACGGGGTAAGCCCAATAATATCAATACTCTCTATCTTGAGCCTGAGGCGCTAGAACAGGTAAATATAAAACTGCAGCAAAAGTACCAAGTCATTCAAGCGAGGGAGGTACGATGGGAAACAAGTCATACTGACGATGCAGAGCTAATACTTGTTGCCTATGGCATAACCTCGCGCATTGCATTTTCGGCAATGAAAATGGCACGG
>JAGGAC010000036.1 GCA_017889635.1 Bacillota bacterium
GGCGAACGCAAAAACATTCTCAAAGTTTCTTTATTATCCCCTCACGAAAACAATATTGCCCTTGTCACTCGTCAAATTATACAAAATACGTCTATTTTCGAAACTCTCCTCCATCAGGCTATCGCCGATTCCTATAAACGCCTAATATTTCCTGCACTAGAAAGGGAAATCCGCAATCAGCTAACCGAGAATGCCGAGAAACAAGCAATTCGTGTATTCGGCCTTAACTTACGCCAATTGCTCCTACAACCACCGCTAGCCGGTCACACCGTAATGGGCCTCGATCCCGGTTATCGGACTGGCTGTAAAGTAGCCATAATTGGGCCTACAGGCCTTGTGCTTGAAACAGACACAATATATATAACCGCAAGCGCAAACCAACGTCAGACAGCAGCAAGCAGAACTCTGTCCGCAATAGAAAAATACGGCGTAACGCTTATATCTATTGGTAATGGTACTGCATCATACGAAACTGAGGAATTTATTGCTGAATTAATAGCCACGCATAATCTTTCAGTTCGTTATCTTATTGTTAACGAAGCTGGTGCATCAGTTTATTCCGCTTCCAAACTTGCCAAACAAGAACTACCTGACCTTGATGTAACACTTCGCGGTGCAGTTTCAATTGCCCGTCGAGCCGAAGATCCGTTGGCTGAGTTAGTTAAAATTGATCCCAAATCCATCGGAGTTGGCCAATATCAGCATGATGTAGACCAAAAAGAATTATCCCGGACACTAGCTAATATAGTAGAATCATGCGTCAACCATGTTGGCGTTGAACTCAACACCGCTTCGGCTGAACTACTTACTTATGTGGCCGGCATCAACAGTACAATCTCTAAAAATATTGTCAACTATCGCAATACATCTGGTCCGTTCACCACTCGTCAACAGCTCTTAGAAGTTCCTCGTCTGGGAAAAGCAACTTTCACCCAATGTGCTGGATTCCTCCGGCTGCAAAACGGCGGTAGTCCCCTTGACAACACTCCGGTTCATCCTGAATCCTATAAACTTTCAGAATCACTCCTAACCAAATTAGATTTTACCCTTAATGACTTAAAAGATAAAGAAAAAACGCACCTCTTACATAGTCGAATTCAATCCGTTGATCCACAAACTCTCGCAAACGATCTAAATGCTGGCGAACCTACAGTTCGTGATATCTTAGCTGCACTCTCCAAGCCTGGCCGCGATCCTCGTGAAGATTTACCTCAACCATTGACCCGCAAAAACATCGTTAAATTATCCGATATTGTCCCCGGGACAATAGTTAAAGGCACAGTTCATAATGTCATTGACTTTGGCGTCTTTGTTGATATCGGTATTAAAATCAACGGTTTAATTCACCGTTCAGAGTTAAGCGATAAATACTTCCGCCACCCACTGGACGTAGTTTCTGTTGGCGACATCATAGACTGTCTTGTACTTAGCGTCGATGAAACTCGTGGTCGGATCGCCCTCAGTCTTAAAAAGGTAAAACAAGCCCAATAAAAGTTTCTTTATCCTTTCTTATAAGAAAACCCGCCTAAAACTTATCGTTTTAAGCGGGTTCTTATATTATTCTTTCATGACAGCAAGATCTGACACAGCAACACCCTGCTCCCGAATACTGGCAATCATGTTGTCCGCTTCATTTCTCAGCAAAATCAACTGACCCTTCAAGGCACTTACCAACTGTGCATCTCCCAAAAGCGGCAAATTGGCGGCAGTATTAAGCAAAGCACCTATCGCACCAGCATGACTGGCCAAAGCGCCAACCAAAAGATCACTTATAGCATGCTTAGGGGCAATACCAAGCTTAATTATTTCCTCAATAATCTCCATTACTTCGAGGCAAACCCGCGCCGTCCAAAGAGGCACTTCCGCTGCCTCCTTCCCAGCATCCTGAATGGCATCCCTGCGAACCTGGCGATTAGCTTCCGAACTATCAGACATAGAGTTAGCGGTCACTAATTTTAAAAAAGCAGTGGCATCTCGGTCAACCAAAAGTTGTAGTTCAATATGCAACCGGCTTAGTTCATTCTTCTTTTCGGACAATAACTCGCTTTCCTGGCCCCCATCACCTCCGATAGTAAGATTAATAATCATCTCTGCAAGGCTCGCACCGGTCAGCCCCATCAAAGCTGCTGCACTCCCGCCTCCTGGCCCCGGTTCATTTGAAGCAATTTTTGTTGCAAATTCGCTAATACTAAGCGCAGTAAGCATTAAAGTTCCTCCCTAATACAAACAGCTAAAGTTGGTCTTAAATATATTGCCTTTTTCTTGCGAAATATTTACCATATTCATCCTAGCATTTTTCGTCATTAATTTGCATTTTACCAGAAATTCTAACAAAAGTATACTTTATTGGATACTAAATCCGAACTATAATATTGTTACTTTATAACACTTACCAGCGGGGCAAAAATCAACCGACTTTAATATTCAGTATATTCCTTAATATGCTACGGCTGGCTGTTCTATCGCAGCTAAAGCATCATCCGCAATTTCTGTATCAGCTCCATGCATTCCGCACCACCCGGTCTTCAAACTGATATTTCAAAATTGAATACTTAGAGACTTTAGACAAATGTTCGCACCAGCCCTGATTTTTCAATCCACAAACCCCCTCTAATGGAATATTACAATGATTTATCACTCAATTATATTATCTGTTGATATACCACATTCGTATTTATTAGTTTGATTTCCTATTGACCATATCGGTGTATCCTCATCAACGTCAAGTATAGTTTCAAACTTACTTCTGGTGAAAAAGGAAATAGCCGAACTTGAGCGAAAAATATATGTATTATATTGTCGAGGGAGTTTTCAATGGAAAGAAACCTTCTATTTGCATTGGACATAGGAACTCGCAGCGTCGTAGGACTAGTAGGCGAAAAAACCTCCAATACCATTAAAGTACTGGCCATGGAGCGCCAGGAACATCATACTCGGGCTATGTTGGACGGACAAATTCATGACGTGCCTGAAGTTGCCCAGGTTTTGGGGAACGTAACTTCACGCCTGAGTTCTGCCCTAGGCCCATTAAAAAAGGTATCTGTGGCTGCTGCAGGCAGAGCACTATGCACCCTTAAAGCTGAGGCCGAAATTGACACCAATAATAACGGGATTTTGTCAATTGAAGATGAACGTGCTTTAGAACTTGCTGCCATCCAAGCCGCACAGCACCAGTTGGCCACAGGGAAACAAGTTGCCGATCCCACAAGTTATTACTGCGTCGGTCACAGCATTATCCGTTTCACCTTAGACGGCAACCAAATTAAAAGCCTTGTAGGACAACGAGGCAAAAGCGCCTCTATTGAAGTCATTGCCACTTTTCTGCCCCATCAAGTTATTGATTCTCTACAATCAGCAATTTCTGAAGTCGGCCTGGAAATGGCCACCTTAACTCTTGAACCAATCGCCGCAATTAACGTTCTTATTCCGCCTACTATGCGCCACCTCAATCTTGCCCTGGTAGATGTTGGAGCCGGCACCTCCGATGTTGCTATTACCAAAGATGGATCAGTCATCGGCTACGGAATGGTCCCCTGCGCTGGAGATGAAATTACTGAAGCCCTTTCCCAGGCATATCTACTTGACTTTAAGATTGCCGAGATGCTAAAGCGACAGCTTGGCAGCAAACAGAGAAAAATTTCAGTTTGCAACATATTAGGACAAACACAGAAAATTCCCACCGTCGAAATGATTGCCAGCATTACATCATCGGTAAGCGACCTGGCAACAGCCATTGCTACCCAAATCATAGCCCTAAATGCCTCACCGCCGCAAGCCGTCTTGCTAGTCGGCGGCGGCTCACTTACTCCCGGACTGCCAGAAGCTATAGCGAATGCCCTTGGGATAGCTGTGTCACGGGTTGCTATAAGACGCCCTGATACAGTTGACGGACTCGAAGATATACCACCTGAGCTATGTGCACCGGACGGAGTTACGCCGCTTGGTATATTAAAACTATCTGATAGCCTAACCCTTAACTTTATCAATGTTACAGTAAACAATCAGAAACTTCGCCTCTTTAATCTTGGCAAATTATCTGTCGCTGATGCACTCTTGGCTGCAGGAATCGATATCCGCACCCTCCATGGTCGACCTGGCCTAGGAATCACCGCCACTGTCAACGGCCAAAAGAAATTTGTCCCCGGAACCCTTGGTAAAGCTGGTCATATTTTAATCAACAAAATGAACGCCAGTTTACACGATTTACTTGCCGAGGGCGATGAAATAACTGTTCAGAAGGGTATCGACGGAACTTCTCCCTCCTGCGTCTTAAAGGATATCGTCGCCATCCCCTCCGTGTTATCCGTTACAATTAATGGAAAACGCCACAATGTAAATCCAATTATCGAAGTAAATAACAAGCCGGCATCAGCAGATACACCTTTGACCGACCGGACTAATGCACTATGCCGCTCAGCGTCAACTCTCAGTGAAGTGTTGAATGCGCTCAACATATCTACCGAGCCGATAGAGCACTATTATACTGTAAACGGCATGGAGCAGACTTATCGCAAATATCCCGATTTTAAAGTTAACGGCAAAGAAGCTGCATTATCGACTCCCATAAAAGAAAATGACGTTATCAGCTTCAACGTTGTACCGCCACCTACTTTAGCTGAAATTTTAGGCCTAAGTAAAGAAATTATCGCTACTTATACCGTAGTCTTCAATGGCACTCAGTGCCTCTTGCCGCTTCACCGCCATAGTATTACCGTCAACGGAAAACAGGCCTCACTATCTGATTCTGTCGCCCCTGGCAGCACCATCGAATACTCCTCCTATGAGATCAAACCAATGGTCAGCGACGTTCTTCTTGCCGCAAACTTCGACCCTCGCAGCTTACCATCCACAGCCAAATTCAATCTTCTCGTTAACGGACAACCGGCTGAATACATTACACCGATAAAAAATGGTGATAACATTGAAATATTAACAAAAGACCAGTAGCATCAAGCCACCGGTCTTTCTCTTTTACACCCTAATTTAATAACCTTACACTCCGCACTTAGCTGCAACTCCTCCAGCTAATTCAACAATTGATTTGACATTATTCCGTCCAGATTGCTTAGCTGAATACAAAGCAGAGTCAGCTTGTTCGAAGACACCTTGGCTGCTCATTGCCGATCTCTTCATCGCAATTCCAATGCTTACGGTAATTGGCGTTGATCCTGCCCCGCCCTGATCAAGAGACCATTCTTCAACCTTCTGTCTAAGCCGTTCGGCAATCTTATAACCAACTTGCAATGTAGCCCCCGGCAAAACAACAACAAATTCTTCGCCACCATAACGAAACGCCATATCGCCGCTACGAATGCCACACTTAATAATATTGCTAATTGTCACCAGCACCTTATCACCAACAAGATGGCCATATGTATCATTCAGTTTCTTAAAGTGGTCAATATCGATAATAAGCAAAACATATTGACCCACGCTCTCGATCTTTTCCTTATAAGCCCGATGATTATAAAGTCCGGTCAAACTATCAGTTAAAGCCATCCGATAATTATGCGCATTCTGTTCTATTAACGCTAACACCTGACGATCATCTTGGGATCGTTTGGCAAACAACACATTGACTGAAATAACAGCATAAGTCATTACCGCCATAACTACCAAATTAAATAGCATCTGCATAGTCATAACATTAGTTACCGCACCCGAAACTATCACATTACTAATTAAAAATGCCAAACCTATAAAAATTGCGACCCTGCTAGCCCGTTTGCCACCAGCCCGCAAAGTCATGCGCAAAAGTAGCAAATGGTACAAACAAGCACTATATTCAACCCGTAGATAACCAAGCACCGCAAGAATCCCTAAATTAGTGACAAGTTCATCCGCACTAGGTATAGCCCCTCGTCGTAACAGCACAAAATTATAAATACTATATAAAGCCAGTAGCGCAACTATCCATTGCCAATGCACCACACCCATTGTACAGGCATTAAATCCAATAAAGATCGCAAATATAACACTCGCCTTACTGGCCAGCCTCTGGATATATTGGCTCACGCCGGCACTATAACCAGTATTTCTACCTGTTGCCATACTTGCTGCCACCATCCCGCCCTAAATAATCTCCATGATATTGTTAAAAAATGAAAGAATCAAGTTATTTTTTATTATCATATTAGACACTTTTTTTTAAATACCTGTTTTTATACTGCAAAAAGTCCGAGACCATCGTCCCGGACTTTTTATATTAACCTTTCAATTTATGTAACCCTCGATTTTTATACTTGGTGTGAAGTAAATGATGCGAAAGCTCCCCAAGCGGCTTCCCTAAGAAATCATCATATAGTTCAGCCACCGCTGGATTCTTATGCGACTTTCGTAATGGGAGGTTAGCATCTACTTTATATATCGAAGCAATCCGCTCTTGCCGCACAGAATTAGTCGTGCCATAAGGCTGCCCACCGCCACCGATACAGCCGCCAGGGCAGCACATTACTTCTACAAAAGCATAATTAGCTTTGCCTTCTTTAATAAGGTCCATAATTTCCCGAGCGTTGTTAAGCCCATGTGCTACCGCTACCTTTACTTTACTTCCAGCTAAATCAACCTCGGCCTCCTTGATACCTTCCATTCCTCGCACTGCTGAGAATTCTACATTCACAAGTTCTTGCCCGGTAACCACTTCGTATACAGTGCGTAGCGCCGCCTCCATGACCCCACCTGTCGCTCCGAAGATTGCTGCCGCGCCAGTAGAAATACCCATCGGATTATCAAAACTTGCCTCTTCCAGAACAGAGAAATCAACCCCCGCCTGTTTGAGAATACGCCCTAATTCCCTGGTTGTTAGCACCGCATCAACATCCTGAAACCCGCTATCCGACATCTCCGGCCGCTGACTCTCAAACTTCTTGGCAGTACAAGGCATTATTGAAACAACATAAATATCCGCAGGATTAATCCCCGCCTTTTTTGCATAATAAGTTTTCGCTAACGCGCCAAACATCTGCTGTGGTGACTTTGCACTTGATAAATGTGCCAATTGCTCCGGATAGTTATGTTCAATATATTTTACCCATCCCGGACTACAGGAAGTAATCATCGGCAATACCCCACCGGTTTGAAGACGTTGCAGAAGCTCATGCCCCTCTTCCATAATTGTAACGTCAGCACTAAAATCAGTGTCAAAAACGCGGTCAAACCCCAGTTTTCGAAGCGCAGCAACCAATTTACCTGTTGCAATAGTTCCTGGTGGAAACCCAAACTCCTCAGCAATCGAAACCCTTACCGAAGGTGCTACCTGAACAACGACGTGTTTTTCTGGATCATCCAGTGCCTTCCATACTTTAGAGATATCATCCCGTTCATGAATTGCGCCCACCGGACAAACACTCGCGCACTGACCGCACAGTACACAGGCTACCTCAGCCAATGACTTTCCGTACTCCGGCTCCACCATTACGTCAACACTACGATAATTGCTGTACAATATCCCGGTACCTTGCACGTGGTGGCATACCTCGGCACATCGTCCGCATTTAATACATTTGTTAGGATTACGAACCAATGATGGTGTAGAAGTATCCAGCGGTAAATTCAAACAAGATGATTCACCCTTTACCTCCCGAATACCATAGTCAGCTGCAAGCCGGCGCAATTCGCAGTTGCCGTTGCGAACACACGTCAGGCACTCTTGGGGATGATTCGCAAAAATAAGTTCCAGTATAGTCTGAACCGTCTCTCTTATTCTTGACGAATTAGTCCTGATCTTCATACCCTCAGAAACCGTGGTTGCACACGAGGCCACTAAATTACGCTGTCCCTCCACCTCTACCACGCACACCCGGCAGTTTGCCTTAACCCGCTGATCAGGATGATGACACAGCGTAGGGATTTTAACACCATGTTGACGCGCGGCTTCAAGAATTGAAAGCCCTCCCTGGACTTCCACCTGTTGGCCGTTTAATTCAAACCGCACTACATTCATTACGCTGTTATCCCCTCTCTTTGATATTGATTACCATAATCAAAGCAAGCAGCCTCATACTCAGATCGGAAATAACGCAGTGACGAGATCAAACTATTTCCGGCGGCCTGACCTAGCCCACAGAAAGCAGCATTTTGCATCGCGCGAGTATACCTTTCCAAATTATCTACATCTGCCATCACCGCTTTTCCTGACAGAAGGTTGTGAATTATACGTCCCGCTTGCCTGAGACCTTCCCTACACGGAGTGCATTTACCACAGCTTTCATGCAAAAAGAACTCCACACGATTATGGACATTAGCAAGTATTGACCTACTTTCATCCATAACAAAAACCGCACCTGATCCAATGGTAATATCCCGTTCACCACAGGAATGGTATTCCAATGCACAGTCCAGTTCCCATGGCGGTACCACCACGCCTGATGCCCCGCCAATATTTACAGCCTTAACCCTGCGCCCGTTTTTCATTCCGCCGCCGTATTCCTCAATAATCTGGTTAAACGTCGTTCCAAACGGCACCTCATACAAACCTCGCTGCTCTACATCACCGGAAAGCGAAATCAACTTTGTTCCAGGGCTATCTAAAGTACCCAAAGTTCGATACCATTCAGCTCCTCGACCAATAATCATCGGAATATTAGCCAGAGTCTCAACATTATTAATAAGTGTCGGCTTACCCCACAAGCCATTTTGTGTAGGATAAGGCGGCTTTAAACGTGGTCGCCCCTTCTTTCCTTCCATCGAAGAAAGAAGCGCAGTCTCTTCGCCACAGAGATAGCTGCCAGCGCCGGAAAAAATCTCAACATCAAAGGAGAATCCCTGTCCAAGAATATTATCCCCTAATAATCCGGCAGCCTTCGCAGCGGCAATACTGCGATGCATCGTCTGCTGGGCCTCTGGATACTCGTGCCGAATATAAATGTATCCCTTAGCTGCACCCACCGCATAAGCTGCCAATGTCATTCCTTCCAGCAATTGAAACGGAATATGGGTCATAATAAACCTGTCTTTGAAGGTACCTGGTTCCCCTTCATCAGCGTTGCAGATTATATAGCGTTCCCGCTCAGCATTATTACGAACCATCTGCATCTTTAGCCCAGTGGGAAAAGCAGCGCCGCCACGTCCGCGCAGTCCAGCAGCAGCAAGCGTTTCAATTATGCTTGTCGGATTACTCTCAACAGCCTTAGCAAGAGCTTCATATCCGCCGAAGCCCCGATAATGCATCAATGTAGGAAACTCTTGAAACAAACTTAAGCGAAAAACAGCATCATTCTTATGAAGCATTGCAGTCAAGTGCTGTCGCCTCCTCCTGGTACTCTCTTAATATAGACACCACTAATTCCGGAGTTAAATCTCCGTACAATCTATCATCGATTTTGATTGCCGGAGACACATAGCAAGCTCCAAGACAGCTAACTCCCTCTAAAGTAAACTGCCTATCGGCGGTAGTTTCTCCAAGTTTAACTCCTAACTGATCCTCAAGTACAGCTAATATCTCCTGTTTACCTGCGTTTTCACACGGAGCATTGATACATACCTGAACAATATGCCTTCCACGAGGTTTCAAAGATATTACGCTATAAAAGGAAGCCGTTGAATAAACTCGACTACGAGAAACATTTAGCATATATGCTATATCATTCACAGCATCTTCGCTTACATAATTTTCAGGACTGGCATCCTGAACGGCCAAGAGAATTTGCAGTAAAGCCTGCTTACCTTCCATGCCATTAATAATTTCTCTAACAGATATCTGCATATTCACCAACCTCCCAATTCTTTCTAAGCCCGATTTTAATTTAATTAACACCAAAAGTCAATTTAGTTATTTATATAACGTGAATACTTTCACTAACTATTTTAACTTTGTTATTTTTGTAACTTGTTTAACACACTTTTAAATGAACAACCATAATTATCGCAAAACTCTTGAATTTATTGGCTTCAAGGCCCATCCATCCAGCGAAATAGGATGCATAGCCTAAGGCCATTGCAATAAGAAAAGTGCCGGTACTATCCACCGGCACTTCTCATATACTTTTTTCGGATTATATTATGCATAAATTCGTATAATTCAAATAGCTACTTGTAATATTCTTTCACTTTTCTTAAGGCAACAGCACTGGCAGCGATCGTTGCTTTTATGTCTTCCTCAGTATGAGCGGCTGACATAAAAGCAGCTTCAAACTGAGAAGGCGCCGAATATATTCCCTGCTCCAGCATGGCGTGAAAGTAAATATTAAACGCACTTACATCCGATTTCTTAGCACTGTCGTAATCATAGACTAGCTTATCAGAAAAAAACAGACTAAACATTGATCCAAGCCTGTGCAGCTGCAACTTAACCCCTAATTTGTCGGCCTCTTGTCTAATGCCATCACACAGGTTTGCAGTCTTTTCATTAATGATTTTATAAAATTCCGTTGTCTCTGCCAATAATTTTAAAGTTGCTATCCCTGCAGTCATTGCCAACGGATTACCGCTAAGTGTCCCGGCCTGATAAACAGGACCGGCAGGAGCAATCCATTCCATAATATCCCGCCGTCCGCCGTACGCGCCAACCGGCAAGCCACCACCAATCACCTTGCCCAAGCATGTCAGATCCGGCACTATTTCAAAAACCTCCTGCGCACCGCCGTGGGCGACACGAAACCCTGACATAACTTCGTCAAAGATGAGTAGCGCCCCATACTCAGCCGTCAATTTTCGCACGCTAGCCAAGTAATTCTCCCGTGGCAGAACCATTCCCATATTACCTGGCACCGGTTCAATAATTACTGCCGCTATATCCTCACCATGCTGCCGAAATATTTCTGTCAAGCCAGGAACATCATTATATGCTACTGTTATAGTTATAGCGGCAATGCTCTCCGGTACCCCGGGACTGTCAGGAATCCCAAGTGTCGTCGCTCCCGACCCAGCCTTTGCCAGTAGGCCGTCATTATGGCCATGATAGCAGCCAGCAAACTTAACTATTTTTTTGCGATTAGTAAACGCTCGTGCCAGACGCATAACACTCATTGTTGCCTCTGTACCTGAGTTAACCATCCGTACCAGTTCCATAGAAGGAAAAACGGCTTTTATTCTTTGCGCCAGTTCGGTTTCTAAAAGCGTCGGCGCACCATAGCTAGTTCCGCGACTAAGCGCATTCTTTAACGCCTCTGTAACTATTGGATGAGCATGACCCAAAATCATTGGCCCCCATGAACCAACATAATCGATATAGGTATTGCCGTCAATATCGAATAATCGGCTACCCGAAGCACTGTCAATAAACGGAGGTGTCCCGCCAACACTGCGAAATGATCGCACCGGACTATTTACCCCACCGGGGATATGCTGTTTTGCTTCAATAAAAGCTTGCCTTGATTTTTCTGTTGTATAAGCCATTAAGTTTTCCTCCTTAGCTTACAGCCACCGCACAGCATCCATTGCATGATAAGTAATAATAATGTCCGCACCAGCCCGTTTAATACCAGTCAGTGTCTCAAGCACAATTCGCTGTTCATTAATCCAACCCTTGCCCGCAGCAGCTTTAACCATGGCGTATTCACCGCTTACATTGTACGCTGCAACCGGTAAATCAAAAGTGTCTTTGACCTGCCTGATGATATCCATATAGGCCATGGCTGGCTTTACCATGACAATATCGGCCCCTTCTTCAATATCAAGAGCTACTTCACGCAGCGCCTCCCTGGAATTAGCCGGGTCCATCTGATAACTGCTGCGATCACCAAACTGCGGTGTAGAATCGGCTGCCTCCCGAAACGGGCCATAATAAGCCGACGCATACTTCGCTGCATATGACATAATGCCAATCCGACTATAACCTTCGCCATCCAGCACCTGCCTGATGACTTTAACCCGCCCATCCATCATATCGGACGGAGCTACCATGTCCGCCCCGGCCTTGGCATGACTGAGCGCTACTTTAGCCAAAAGCGAAAGCGAGGCATCATTATCCAGTCTATTGTCCTTAAAAACACCGCAATGCCCGTGTTCTGTATACTGACAAAGACATACATCGCTGATAACCACCATTTCAGGCAGTTCAGTCTTAATCCGACTAATCGCCAGTTGCACCGGACTAGCAGCATCCCAAGCACTGGAACCACACTCATCCTTATATTCAGGCAACCCAAATACCATTACCGCTGGAATGCCAAGCTCAGACACCTCACGGGCTGTAGCTGCCGCCATATCACAAGACACATGATATTGACCTGGAAGTGAGGCAATTTCTTCCTTAACCCCTTTTCCAGGCACTACAAACAACGGATAAACAAAATCAGCCGGGTGAAGCCTGGTTTCCCTTACCATCGCCCGTACCCCAGCCGATACTCTAAGTCGCTGTGGACGAATATATGGACCCATCATGTCAACCCCTCCCTGGTATATAAAAATCGCCGATTGCCTTAACCAAACCGGCAATAGTAAATTCTTCAGCAATAATATTCGGATGTATACCATTATTCAGGCAGGTTTCAGCTGTAATCGGACCGATGGCCGCCACCATCGCCTTTGATAAAAATTTTACTGCATCGTGACCCAAGAGCGTAAGCATATTAGTTACAGTAGACGAACTAGTAAAAGTAACAAGATCAATTTTTCCAGCTGCCAGTTGTTCACCTATTACCTGGCCATCAGCCTCACCAACGGCAGTACGATAAGCTTCGACAACCTCTACCACAGCCCCCAATTCAGCCAACTTTTCAGGCAAC
The DNA here is from genome assembly GCA_017889635.1 of Bacillota bacterium. Taxonomy (GTDB): domain Bacteria; phylum Bacillota; class Negativicutes; order Sporomusales; family CTSoil-080; genus CTSoil-080. The sequence continues at coordinate 12,666 of JAGGAC010000036.1, forward strand.
ACATCCCTGGCGACCCCAGCCCGGGGAATAAGCACCCGCATACCTGGCCTAATCTTATCTTCCAGCGCTCTGATAATTCCCTCAGCCCTAAATTCCGCTGGCACAACGTCTGCAATTACGCCAAACTCCCGCAGTTTAGCTGCTGTCTGGATGCCAATAGCAGCGACTTTTACTCCGGCTAAGGCTCGTGAGTCTCCACCTACCACATGAAGCCTGGCAAAAAAATACTCCACACCATTTACACTAGTAAAAATCAGCCAATCATACAACGAAAGGTTAGTAACGGCCTCATCCAGGCATATATAGCTATCCGGCGGAACGATTCTGATCGCCGGCGCTTCAATACACCTTGCCCCCATTGCTTCTAGCGCAGCCGTAAGCAAACTAGCCTGCTGCCTAGCCCTGGTAACCAGTACCGTTTTTCCTGACAGCAGTTTATTATCAAACCAGGCCAACTTGTCACGCAGCGTTACCACTTCACCAACAATAAAAATTGCTGGCGGCTTCACACTTTGACGAGCGGCATCCTCTGCCGCCTGCCCCAAAGTAGTAACAAGCACCTCCTGCTCCGGCTTTGTGCCCCAGCTAATAATTCCAGCTGGAGTATCGGATGATCGTCCATTAGTAATAAGCTTAGCGGTTATTTTCGGCAAGTTTTCCACACCCATAAGAAACACTAGCGTATCAGCGCCCAACGCCAGCTTATCCCAACAGATGCTTGATTTGCTCTTATCATGATCCTCATGACCAGTAACTACCGTAAATGAGGCAGCAATGCCCCGATGTGTCACCGGAATTCCAGCATAAGCTGGAACCGCAACCGCTGAAGTAATTCCCGGCACTACTTCAAAAGGCACCCCGGCAGTAAATAACTCCAGTGCCTCTTCTCCACCACGGCCGAAAACAAAAGGATCTCCGCCCTTAAGCCTCACCACAGTCTTGCCTTGTTGGCCTTTAGTCACCAGCAGACGGTTGATTTCTTCCTGGCACATAGTATGGTCACTGGCTGCCTTACCGACATATATCAACTCAACATCAGCTTTAGCATAGGCAAGCAAACGCTCATCAGCCAAACGATCATAAACAATCACATCCGCTTTTTCAATACATTCCAGCCCTTTAACAGTAATTAGCTTATAATCACCAGGACCTGCCCCCACCAAATATACGATTCCTTTACTCATGCCAGCCCTCCTCACCGCAGCGAAGTTCCTCCAGTATTTCACGCCCACCAGTAACATACATTCGACGCGCTAGATTGCTTCCCAAATTCGCTGCAGCATTCGGATGCCCCGCGGCGCTATCAAGCAATCTCCTACGACCATCAGCAGACAAAATAGCGGCTATAAGCCGCAGCACGCCTCCATCTAACCACCCATGCACCCCGATAGGAACTTGACAGCCGCCCTCCAGTTCGCGCAAAAATGCTCGCTCAGCTGTTACCGCATACGCGGTCTCAGGATGATGAAGAAATTCCAACACCGAATCAAGAGCTGTATCGCCAACCCGGGTTTCTATTGCCAGTGCTCCCTGCCCTACCGCAGGCAAGCAAATATCCATGGGTATAAATTGAGTAATCTGTTCACCCCAATTCAGACGTTGCAGTCCAGCAACCGCCAACACAATTGCATCAAGCTCCTGATTACCCAACTTAGCCAGCCTTGTATCAATATTTCCCCTTAAATCAGTAATAACTAAATCCGGCCGGAAAAAAAGAAGTTGAGCCTTTCGGCGCAAACTTGACGTTCCTACCCTGGCACCGAACGGGAGATTGTCCAGTGTCCTGTACTTTGGGCTTATTAGCGCATCACTGGCATCCGCTCGTTCAGTAACCGCTCCCAGCGTTAGCCCGGTCGGCAATTCGGTCGGCATATCCTTTAGACTATGAACCGCCAAATCGATTTCACCAGCCAATAGCGCTCTCTCCAGCTCCTTGGTAAACACCCCTTTACCACCGATTCTAGCTAGCGGTACATCCAAAACCTTATCCCCAGTGGTAACAATATTCTTAAGCATTACTTCTACAGTTGGGTAACGCTCTTTAATCAAAAAGGCCACATGATTAGCCTGCCATAAAGCAAGCTTACTGCCGCGCGTACCGATGACAAGTCTTTTTATCACGCTTATCTACCTCTCCTATTTCGTCAAGTTTAAACAGCGTGCGGACAGCATCGAGATAATATTCCTCTTTTTCGGTACCTGCCGCCTCATTAATATTAACAATCGGATCACGTAAGAGCTTGTTCACTAACAGTTTGCTCATATTATCCATTACTCGCCGTTCTTCGTCGCTTATGTCTGGCAATTTATTGAATGCTAGCTTGAGCGCCCGCAAACGAATGCGTTCAGCCTTCGCTGTTAGCCTGGAAAGCATTGGACGATACGCCAGATAGCGGAATTTTACCAGTAAATCGACCAGTTCATCCTCAATAATAGCTTCCGCGGCCTTAGCTTCCTGGACCCGCCCCCGGACATTCGAATTTACAACAGCTTCCAGCGAATCAATATTAAATAGCTGCACACCGGCAATCGCCTGCACTTCTGGCTCAACATCACGAGGAACAGCAATATCAATAAAAATAATTGACCGGCCATTACGCTTAGTCATCAGATGGGCCACATCCAAAGTTCTTATGATATAATGCGGCGCACCAGTGGAAGTAATAACAATATCGGCCTCTACCGCACACATTAAAAAATCCTCAAACGGAATCGCTATTCCATGAAACTGTGTAGCCAGCTTAGTTGCCCGGTTGTGATTACGATTAGACACAAAGACAGTCTGCACTCCATTTCCTACTAAATGGCGCGCAGTAAGTTCGCTCATTTCCCCGGCTCCGAGAATAAGCACATTAGACTTTGACAAGTCGCCCAAAATCTGTTTTGCCAGCTCTACAGCCGCATAGCTGACCGACACTGCGTTATAGGCTATTTTTGTTTTTGTGCGGACCCTTTTCCCCACAGCGATTGCCCTGTTGAACAACGTGTTTAGTATTGTTCCTGTTGTACCGACATCGCGGGCCACAGAATAAGCCTTTTTCACCTGACTAAGTATCTGCCCCTCACCCACAACAAGTGAATCGAGACTAGATGCCACCCGGAACAAATGCCTGATACAGGCTTCCTCCACATAATAAAATAAATACTCATCCACTTTATAGGCTGCATCACTTAGCCGCGCTAGAAACTGCTCCAATGTCGTTAGCGCGTCAGCAGCCTCATCCACAACTGCGTAAATTTCAGTTCGGTTACAGGTTGATAAAATAACACATTCCAGAATATCATCATAGTTATTTAAGTGCCGTAATCCATGTTTAACCTGATCTTCCGAGAAAGAATAGCATTCACGCACTTTTACTGGTGCAGTCTTATGATTGAATCCCAGTACAACCAAATGCATTCCTTATCTTCTCCTCCGCCTCATCAAGCCTGCCTGCTGCGAGCAAAGCGAATATTTCTTCATTCAGACTTTCCCTCCAGAATGACTGACGTTCGCCAGATGTTCTCAGTCGGGCTTTCACTTCTCGCCTTAGACGTGAAATAAGTTCCAGGTACAGCTCGTATTCCGTCCCATATCGTTTTTCCAGATCCCTTTTAACCCAAGCGGCAAGAGCCGGACTTTTGCCGCCAGTAGACACGGTTAACACTAAATCACCGCGCACAACCTGTGCCGGAACGCTAAAGTCTCCAAACTCTGGTGAATCAACCACATTAACAAGCGCCCCCTCAGCGCTGGCTTCCTTCGCCGCCCGAAGATTAACTTCTTGATCATCAGTAGCACATATGACAATAAAACAGTCATGCGCAAGTCCTGGACGATACTCTGAATTTATGTATGATACACGATTACTTGCCGCCATTTCCAAAAGTAATGGTGTCATAGTCGGGCTGCACACAGTTACAATCGCGCCTGCAGCTAAAAGTGCCGATACCTTTCGCTCAGCCACGGTGCCACCGCCAAATACCAGACACCTCCGCCCGACAGCGTGCAAGTTTACCGGATAATAGGCCATTAACCTTCATCTCCCATTGTTGTAAACAATTCGCTTTCAGTTGGCATTATCCTTTTACCTTTCTGGCAATATCAATCGCTTTTAGCCGGTGGCGGCATTGGTGATGATGATGGCAATGCGAAATATGCCTCTAGTACCTTTCTCCCCACCGGCACTGCTGCCATTGCTCCTTCCCCGGCATCTTCCACAAGCACCGCCATTGCTATTTGAGGATTGTCGGCCGGAGCATAGCATGCAAACCAAGAATGAACCGTACCACGTCCAGTTTCAGCAGACCCAGTCTTACCTGCCACCGGTTTATTAAAGCCGTTAAAAGAGCTGGCCGCCGTTCCCCTGATGATAACCGCCTCCATCCCTCGGCGAACAGCATCCCACACAGTTGGACGCAAATATATTGTTCTAATTATCTCAGGCTTTATCTGATTTACCGTAAGCCCGGCTGGATTAAGCACTTTATCCACAAGCATTGGGCGATAAATAGTTCCTCCGTTAGCCACCGCCATCATCAACAGTGCCTGCTGTAATGGTGTCGCCAGATAATACCCTTGCCCAATAGCAGCAATAATTGTTTCCCCTGGATACCAAGGCTCACCATAAGTTTTTGTTTTCCATTCCTCGGTTGGCACAAATCCGCTTTCCTCTCCCAACAGCCCAATTCCGCTGGACTTGCCGTACCCAAAGGTCAGCGCATACGCAGCCAGATTATCAGTCCCCAACCGTCGGCCAAGCTCATAAAATACCGGATCACTAGACATTGCCAGAGCATCCACTATATTCAGCCGGCCCAATCCCTTAGGTTCCCAGCCATAAAAAGTCCAGCCCTGCAGTACATAAAAACCGACATCGTTAAATATCTCTTCCGCTGTGGTATGTCCCGTTTCCAACGCCGCCGCTGCGGTAATAACTTTAAAAACCGACGCTGGCGGATAGGTGCTTTGAATAGCACGGTTACCAAGCGGTTTATCGGGATTATTCAGCAAAGCATTCCATTCACGGCTGGTAATTCCGGCAGCAAAAACGTTGGGATTAAAAGCCGGACTGCTGACCATAGCCCTCACACCACCAGTATGTACATCAACAACAACAACCGCTCCCCCCTTGGCCGGCATTCCACCTAAACGGCTTGCACTAATTTGCGCCTTTAAAGCATCTTCCGCCGCCTTCTGTAAATTAGCATCAAGTGCAAGAACTAGACTATTTCCTGGAACTGCAGTTTTCTCCCCTGCCACGCGTACTTCCTCGCCTAAAGCATTAACCTCAACCTCCCGGCCCCCGTCCACGCCTCGCAAAGACTCCTCCCATACCTTTTCCAGACCGTCTTTACCGATAAGATCGCTCATGCCATATCCAGCAGTTTTTCGCTCCTCATATTCCTTATCACTGATTCGGCCAATATAGCCAAAAACCTGAGCTGCCATTTCGCCGTACACATAGTGCCGTACCGGAATTGCCTCAATAATCACTCCCGGCAATACAGACTTTTTTTCCTCAATTTTAATCATGGTATCTTGACCAACGTCCCGTTTAAGGCGCACCGGAGTAAATAAAAACTGCTGTCCTTGCTGCAGTAAGCCTGTAATCTCCTCTTCAGTCATCCCAGTCACTTCAGCCAAAAACGGCGTAGCCGTCTCCGGCTTCGAATACTCCGCTGGAATAACCGAAATAGCAAAACTAGGCCTGTTCCCGACCACAACAGCACCATTCTTATCATACATCGTCCCTCTTGGCGCTTGCTGATAAATTTTGCGGATTCGATTTGACTCCGCGATCTTTTTATACTGTGGTCCCTCCAAGAGCTGAACCCATACCAGCCTGGCAACTAAGACTGCCATCACGGCACATACAACTACCGATAAAATAGATATACGCCATGACTTTTCCAACTCCCACACTTTTTATCGCTCCCTTCAGCACCGTTTGTTACCGTTATTATGGCATTGAAGAGCAAAAAAAATAGCCCCTCACGGCGAGGGGCAAAAACACAGCTATTCATAATCGAGACCAATCACAACAGAAGCCTTTACAGCTCTGGTATCATCCGGTTTCACCTGCAAAACATAATCAAAAGGCAACCCTGTCAGTTTGCTGCAAACGGCACTATCTTTCGAATAAGAAATAACACTGCTGTTGTCAGCCAACTGCGGAGCATTGCCTACCCCGACAACCTCAAAGCCACGCGACTTTAATAATGCAGCCATCTTCGCTCCAGCATTCGTTTTACCACTAGCATTAACAACAACAACAGTAAGTTTATCAGAACCTGGTGGAAGCGGCGCTTTTGCAGTCTCTGGCTTAACCCCCTTTTGCTCTTCCGGTTTAAGCGTCGGTTTGACTTTATCAGGCGACGGCGTTGTATCATGGATTACCATTTCCTTCGGAATGGACTGCTGATACTCATCAGCTAATTCCCTGGCTCTCTTTAGAGCCTTTTCATCAAGCGGAAATTCCAGTACTTGGGCAATATAACTTCTCAACGCAACAATATCTGGTAACCAATATTTTACATTATCAAGAGTAGCTGGAGTTCCGGGGACCATTTCAACCACAAGCCCGTCAGCCTTACTAGCATTTAATATTTTGGCGAACTGAAGCATTTTTCGAGTAGATATATCACTTTTTATTGCCGAAGCAACCTCCTGAATAATAGCAGGGATCTTGACAATTATATCCGGACTAGTCACTTGTTTTAGCACCGCTTTAATAAGCTTCTGCTGACGATCAATACGGCCGATATCATCTTCACCATCACGATAGCGAGCATATTGTAATGCCGTCTTACCATCCATATGTTGCATACCAGGCTGTATATCAATATACAAATTATCAGCAGGATCCTGATAAACCATCCGTTTCTCTACCTCTACATCAATCCCTCCGATCGCATCAATAACTTTACAAAAACCATCAAAATTAATCACAACATAGTAATCAAACGGTATGCCCATCAATTCCTCGGCGCTTTTCATAGCAAGTTTGTACTTACCTTCAGCGTAGGCATGATTCATTTTATCCCATTCATGACCAGGTATTTTCACCCGAGTGTCTTTAGGTACAGACATCAAACTAAATTGTCCGGTATTTGTATCAATAAAAAAAGCTAACATCGTATCTGAGCGGCCAGCATCATTAGCACGTTCGTCAACACCCAGAACAAGAATATTCACTTTATTTGACATTGCATCCAATCCAATCGCGCGTCTGACCTTGTTTACACTGCCATCGAAGTAAAGAAAGAAAACAGCAATGACCAGCAAAACAAGCACAATTCCAGTAACAATAAAGAAGGTACGCCTTTTTTCGCCTGATATGCGCGCTCCCATTCTATTGCGATGGTCGTTAAGGCGTCTATTTAGTTCAGTTGTCACTAACGGCTTCCTCCAAGCATTCGATTTATTTTCAAATAAAATGGCTTCAACCAAATATGCAAGCACTTAGGTGAAAACCTTAATTGTTATTTCACTAAAAGTTATACTAGAATTTTTAGACAATCATCAATTATTCGATCTTTTATCCCGGCTTATAGCCGGCATCGTTTACCGCTTGTATAATATCATCTAGCGTCGATTTACTGACACTATAATCCACCGTTAAGTTGTTGGCCTTCAGGTCAACTTCAGCCGCCATTACCCCCGGTAAGGCGCGAACAGCTCTCTCCACCGCGCTTTTACAATGTCCGCAGGTCATTCCTTCAATACTAATTACTTTGTGTTCGACCTTGCCACCATGGCAACCACATTCCTTACACATTACAAAGCCTCCTTTTATTATTGTCTTTATTGTTAATATTCTAAGCCCAAACAGAAAAACCTGCCGCTTAAACCACGGCAGGCAAAACTATTACTGTTGTTTGGGAAATTTTTTATCGATAATTGGCCATATTTCAGGTTGCTCCTGGCCAAGCCGCCATATCGCAATACCCGCCGGATCGTACTTGGCCACAATATCTAGCTTCGCAGCTGTACTTTTGTCATTTTCAAACCATACTTCATGACCATCATATTTAAAGTAAGGGGCCTGCGCCGTTTCATCATACATAATCTTAGCCCCCTTCTTCTCGGCAAGCACCACGGCTTCGGCATACCTTATTGTTTCGCCTTGACCATTAGTAGGCCAATTATAACCATACGCGCTGACTCCGGCAATTACCTTTTGCGGCCCCCCAGCCTTATCTATGGCATATTTGAGGTTCTTCTCATACCAGTCTAACGCCGCAATCGGACCGGGCTTTGAGGTTGCCCAATGATTATCATACAGCATTATCTGTAAAAAGTCGGCGTTTTGGGCCAGCGCCGGATAATCATAGGCGCCAGAAACATCTTCCCCCACATCCACTTGCGGAAATACCGATATAATTACTGTCTTATTAATTGCCTTCATCTTGGGATACAATTCAGCCATAAAGGCAGTCAAATTTTCCCGTTGCTTAGGAGGTAAAAGCTCAAAATCGATATTTACGCCATCAAACCCCTTCTCTTTGATGACTTTAACAATATTATCAATTGTCTTGGAACGAATACCTGGATCGCCAAGCACCGCATCAGTTGATCCTGTCTTATTTGTAACCAACGGATACATCTTTAACCCCAGACCTTTGGCTGTATCATAAACCAACTGGCTATCCTTTGATTCTAGCGACCCATCTTGAGTTGCTTTATACCAGAAAGGCCCAACAGCCGACATACTCTTGGCGAACGTTTTCATGCTGGGAAAAGACCCTGTTTGATCTGGAGTTCCCGGCCATGGATTCTCATAATAGCCAACCACCATTCGCGGGGGTTTTACGACAGCACCTGGAGTATCAGGAAGAAGCTTAGGAGCTGGACTCTTTCCACAGCCACCAATTAAGGCCAGAACCGAAAATGCAAAAATGACAAGAACAAGCATTGTGATTATCTTCCATTTACGCAATATTGTCACTCCTCTATTTCAGTGTTAGCGATAGTATTGGCAACTGACTATTTCTTATACCTCTTAAATATCCTTTAACCAATTCACGCCGTACAAAAAACCATCATATGCTCGCTGTCAAAACCACCCTCTAATGTCCAAATTTACTTGGTCTTTTTTTACTTGAAGTGTTATAATATTGTTAATAAAATTTAATATAGCATAATAAAGGGAGTGTGTTATTTTATGCAGGAAAACCGACCAAGCTCCTTACCGCCATTAGATGGATTGGCGGTTAAAAAGTTGGAAGACGCACTGAGTAATTCTCCCACAAAAGCCATTCTCCTTGAAATCAATGATGCCCATTACCAGTTGTCACGCGAAGGACGCTGGTTCAAATTCTCGCTACTTACAAAAAAGCGCGCTCCAAAACGCAGTACTCTTTTCGCCACCATTACTGAAGTTTATAATCAAACTATTCATGGCAACTGCTGGCGAATTGCCAGCTGCCCAATTTAAAACTAAAACCAAAGCCCTCCAAATGGAGGGCTTTAAATTTTTTTCAGTTGCTTTATCACTATAAAAAATATTTTTCCGCTTATTGCATTATCGGTGCAATATAGGGAATTGTTTTCGCCAGTAGCCACAGCATGATCAGTACAATAGGTGCATGAAAAATTAACTGAAGAATAGAATATCCGGCAAGATCTCTGGCCTTAACCCCAGTAAGCCCCAATAATGGCAGCATCCAAAAGGGATTAATAAAATTCGGCAATGCTTCAGCAGCATTATACACCTGTACCATCCACCCAAGATTAACATGGAGTTGATTTGCAGCCTCCAGCATATAAGGCGCCTCAACTATCCATTTACCGCCACCGGAGGGAAGAAACAATCCTAAAATAGCTGAATAGATCCCAACAACCACAGGCAGTGTTTCTTGATTAGAAATTGATACGAAAAATCTTGCCAGCACCTCGGTAAGCCCAGATCCCATCAAAACACCGAAAATTCCTGCATACAGTGGAAACTGCAAAAGAACACCGCCAGTCATTGGCACCGACTTAGCTGCAGCTTTGAGGAAAGATTTTGGTGTCCAGTGCAGCAACATACCGGCTATCAGGAACATAAAATTATAGATATTCAAATCCATAGCCGCCAGGCCGCCTTGAGTAGAAAATACATTATAAAGATAAAAAATTCCTAGTATTACAATTACAATGGTAAGAATTGGGCTATATTCGAGATACTCCCCCGGAGTTTCAGCCTTACCTACCGGCTCTTCCTTCTCATCCTGATATCTGATGCCAACCATTTCTGCTGTCTTTGCCTTATCAGGGCTTGGACAAGACACATAACAAATCCAAATCGATAAAACTTCCAGCACAATAATCATTACAAGGTTTTGCCACGTAAGTAATGTTTCACTAAGCGGCACCGTACCACTGATCTTGTACAAGGCAGGTGGAATAGAAGCTTTTGTTGCCATAAGCAGTGCAGCTGAAGACGATAAACCCAATGCCCAAATACTGCCCAACCCCAGATAGGCAGCAGCGCCCATGGCGCGATAGTCCACTCCCTCGACGCGTTTAGAAATTTCGCGGGTTAAGATCCCGCCAAAAATCAGGCTAAAGCCCCAGCTTAATAACGAAGCAGTCATAACCATAAAAGCAACATAAGCTACCGCAAATTTTGGTGTTTTGGGCACAGCAGCTAATGCTATAACCAACCTTTTTACTGGCGGTGACACCGCCACTATGTACCCAGCAATAACAACAAAAGCCATCTGCATAGTAAACGGTATCAACGTCCAGAATGACTTGCCAAAGTCAACACCGACCTGCACCGGAGTTCGTCCCATCGCTAAGGCGGCGATGGCGACAATAACCACAGCGATAGCAGCAAATACATAAGCGTCAGGAAACCACCTTTCGCTCCAGTCAGCTAGTGTTGCCCCAAGCCTGGCCAACCCGCCCATCGCCTCCTTACTTTGGGAATTAACTTGTTGTTCTTGCAAAATAACACCTCTCCTTTCGTCTGAAACTGAATTATTGCCAACTCAGCTAAATATCCGCGCCTCCTTTATCTCTTTTCTAATTTTGTTCTGCCATGCATTAACAGTACCGCTCGGTAGTAAGTGCTTTTGCTGCAACTATTTGATATTTAACTCCGTTAAAACACAATCCAGCCGCTTCTTTTGTTCTTCTCGTTCCGGAAGGATACCATACTGGTAGCAATCAAGAACATCCGCATCTTTTATCACTTCCTCCAGCGGACTACCGACCTCATCTTTATTGCTATGAACTCGAGCTGCCTGAGCCAATATCTCAACTTCGTCAGCAGTAAATTTTCCGGCAGCTGCAAGAAAGGTCTTAAGTGGCTCATACGCAGCAGTAGCATGATTCTTTTGTCTTCCGGTCACAATGCGTCCATAATCATGAACTGAGCACGCGATAGCTGCTAATTCAGCGTCAACCCCACGTTTCAAAGCAAGGAAATGTCCAACTTTTGCGCAACTTATCATATGGATTCGTTCCCACTCAAGCGGCCAGTCCCGCTCTTGATTATCGCAATCATATTCCGCTATTTTTTCCAGCAACTTACTCTGTATAGTGAAAATTCTGTTCATCATTTATCCCTCTCCTTATCAACGTATCCTTACTACATCTTATCGCTGCATACCAAAAATTTCAAGTTGCTCTATTGCGCCAAGAACAAAACCTATCATACTACAATTATGCTTTCACGGCTTTGGTCATTCACCCGGCTTAAGCTTACTGCCTTCCTGTGCCATATCCCTATAACATGCCGACATGCCTTGGGCCAACTCGGCGTTTTCTCCCTTAGCTTCAGCAAAAACCTTTGCCAATTCCAAAAGTTCCTCCATACTTGTACTTCCGGCTAACTCCCGGCACCGCATCATAACATAATTATAACCGCGTTCAAAGTCGTTAACTTTTTTCTCCTGCCCTTGCCCGCCCACTTTTCTCTCCTCCTGTCAACTCGCTGATAGCAATTATAAGTTTCTATACCAGACCAGCTCCAAAATCCTGCCCGGCATATTTTTGTCATTACCTGCTTACCACTAATGTTAATTGCAAAATTTTACCATTTCAAGCTTTTTTTCCCGACAAATTGTCCCTTTAGTTGCATCTCTTTTCTATTAAAACTCACAACATCCATACTTTCGACAGACCTCAGCTTAAGTTTGCCAAAATCGCATTTATACTAACTAACTTCTCATATTCAAATTAAGCAAAAAAAAACCACCTTTTCAGGTGTCCTAAAATGAAGTCCTAACTTATAAAGCTATGTGTCAATATAATTATGATTATAACACTTCAAACAGCAATACACCCCAACAGTTAACTTCGGACTGTCTCTTTTTAGAGACAGTCCCTTTACAAAGATAAGTGCTGATTACCCGACTCGCTCAATAACAGCTCCGATACCCCGCAATTTATCCACAAGTCTTTCATAACCGCGATCAATATGATGAATACAACCAATCTCAGTCTCACCATTAGCAATTAGTCCAGCCAATACCATCGCTGCACCGCCCCTTAAATCAGTGGCCTTAACTTCACAACCGGCAAGCGACTCAACGCCTTCCAATACCGCACTACGGCCGTCAATTTTTATATTGGCACCCATACGCTTTAACTCATCAACATGCATAAAGCGATTTTCAAATACTGTCTCTGTAATAACACTAGTACCATTAGCCACTGTCATCAAAGCCATAAACTGAGCCTGCATATCAGTTGGGAAACCTGGATACGGCAGTGTTTTAATATCCACCGCCCTTAGCGTCCCACTACCCGAGACCCTTACACCATCAATTCGTTCCTCAATTATTACTCCAGCCTCTTTCAACTTTGCCACTAAAGGCTTTAGATGCTCAGTAATAGCGTTTTCAATCCATACATCACCGCCGGTTATCGCAGCCGCCACCATATAAGTTCCAGCCTCAATACGGTCTGGGATCACAACATGAGTCGTTCCCTTTAGTTCATCCACGCCTTCAATCCGGATGACATTAGTTCCCGCTCCGCGTATCTTACCGCCCATGGCATTTATATAATTTGCAAGATCAACGATCTCTGGTTCCTCAGCTGGATTCTCCAAAATTGTCTGGCCCTTAGCAAGACTTGCAGCCATCATAATATTCTCTGTAGCGCCTACACTTGGAAAGTCAAGGTAAATCCTTGCTCCAACAAGGCCTCGTGGAGCACGAGCCTCAATGTAGCCGTGGCCTAGTTCAATTTCAGCTCCTAACGCTTCAAAGCCCTTCAGATGCAAATCAATAGGCCGGGTACCAATAGCACACCCTCCCGGCAATGATATCTTCGCCTCACCCATCCGAGCCAAAAGCGGCCCCATCACATAAAACGACGCCCTCATCTTACGAACAAATTCATACGGAGCTTCACAAGTTGTTATATTCGCCCCATTAATTATTAGTGTCCCTGGTTCGTCGTAATCAACTTCCGCCCCCAGATGTCTAAGCACCTCTGAAATGGTGCGTACGTCATCAAGATCAGGAATCTCCTCTAGCCTATTTGGAGTTGTGCTTAGCAGCGATGCGGCAATTATTGGAAGCACAGCATTCTTTGCGCCACTAACCTTGACACTTCCGGACAAGCGTTTGCCTCCGCTGACAATAAGTTTTTCCACTTAAGTACCTCCCACACCTAATATTCCCCGGCAATAACCGGTGAACCGACAATTACATAAGTACGGTCATCATACGAACTGTAGCGCACTGCTATGTTCACGTTGACCAGCTTGTCCCCAACCTTTATCCCTTCACCTAGAAATGGAGAATATCCGGTAACACTGATAAAGTCTGATTCTATAAGTTTCTCTGTCTCTTTCGCCCTCAGTGTACCCAAAGCAATTGAAAGTTTTTTCATCCAATTGTTCTTTTCTAGTTTACCATCAAGCCAGCCTACCAGGCAAGTATTAATCTCTGGATTACCTCCAGCTTGAATTAAGCTTTCTCTCACATTAGCCTGCCAGTCACTAATCGTGGCTTTTCCGGTTACATCTTCTACTGAAACTGCTAGATATACCTCCGGTTCAAGTGTATCTGGCCGGTTAAATTGTTCTACAAAAATAGCAATATAGACCTGGTCTTCTTTTAGCTCAGCCTTGGTAATACTCATTAGACCATTGTCATGTTTCTCTATTTTAGAGCAGTCTAGCTTTTTCCCAAGGATTTGGGCTGTAGAAGTAATTAGCTCAATGGCATCCGCTTCGTTAGATTTACTGCCGGCTAATCGACACCACCCCCTAACACTTACCTCCCGCAGGTCAACTCCTGTCGACACCATTGCGCTTGATAAAAGGTCTGTTGCAGCACTTGATTTAAGCGCCGCTGTCTCATGAAAAATTAGTGCAGAGGCCGCAATGGCAACAACAATCATAGCAATCCAACGTTTTAACATAACACTCCCCATTTCACCCTTTAAGAACATTCTTGACAGTTTTTTGAGGAGATATGCAATGTAATAATAACCACTGCACACAAAAAAATAGCCGGAAATATTTTCCCGGCTATTAGTCCATTACTTAATTTAAATTTCCTTATACTTTGCGACTTTTAGTCGCATGATGGCCCGTTTTAGCGCCGCCTCAGCACGCTGAACATCAATAGATGCATCAGATTCCTTGATACGGTTCTCAGCGCGGCCTTTCGCAGTTTCAGCCCTTGTCACATCAATTTCCTCCGGCAACTCGGCGCAGTTTGCCAATACAGAAATCTTTTCCGGACGAACCTCAATAAACCCGCCGCAAATAGCCAACTCTTTTTCGCCTTCATCCTGAATAATCCTGAGTGGCCAAACATCAAGACCAGCAATTAACGGAGCATGTCCTGGCAAAATACCGATATCGCCATCGGTAGCCCTGGCAATAACCATATTAACGTCATCTGCAAAAATAATACGCTCAGGGGTAACAATATCCAACCGGACTTTATTGGCCATATATTATGCCCCCTTCATGTTCCGCGCACTTTCTACCACATCATCAATAGTGCCAACCATATAGAATGCCGCTTCCGGTAAATCATCATGCTTACCGCTTAAAATCTCCTTGAATCCGCGTATAGTCTCCTTAAGCGGCACGTATTTACCTGGAGTGCCTGTAAAAGTCTCAGCAACAAAAAATGGCTGACTAAGGAAACGCTGTACTTTACGGGCGCGAGCTACAGTGAGCTTGTCATCATCTGACAACTCTTCCATCCCCAAAATGGCGATAATATCCTGTAGTTCTTTATACCGCTGCAAGATTTCCTGTACACCGCGGGCCACTTCATAGTGTTCCTGCCCAATAACGTTGGGATCCAAAATCCGCGACGTAGAATCAAGAGGATCCACTGCCGGATAAATACCAAGCTCAGAAATTTGCCGCGACAAAACAGTTGTAGCGTCCAAATGAGCGAAAGTTGCTGCAGGAGCCGGATCTGTAAGGTCGTCGGCCGGCACATAAACCGCCTGAACTGACGTAATCGATCCTGATTTAGTTGAAGTAATCCGCTCTTGCAATGCTCCAACGTCAGTACCGAGCGTTGGCTGATAACCAACTGCCGACGGCATACGTCCAAGCAGTGCCGAAACCTCGGATCCAGCCTGAATAAACCGGAAGATATTGTCCACAAACAAGAGCACGTCTTGTCCGCCCTTATCACGGAAGTACTCCGCCATAGTAAGGCCGGTAAGAGCAACTCGCATTCTCGCCCCTGGCGGCTCATTCATCTGACCGTATACCAAAGCTGTCTTCTCAATAACCCCGGACTCTTTCATTTCCGACCATAAATCATTGCCTTCACGGGTCCGTTCACCGACCCCGGCAAAAACAGAGTATCCACCATGCTCTGTAGCAATATTGCGGATAAGTTCCATAATCAGCACCGTTTTACCTACACCAGCACCGCCAAATAGACCGATCTTACCGCCCTTAGAGTACGGAGCAATAAGGTCAACAACCTTAATCCCGGTCTCCAAAATAGCAGTCGAAGTTTCCTGATCTTCAAAACTTGGCGCCGGCCTATGAATAGGCCAATAATCATCAGCCTCAACCGCTGCCTCATTATGATCAACCGTTTGTCCCAGAACATTAAACACCCTGCTCAAAGTAGCCTTACCCACCGGAACTTTAATTGGTGCCCCGGTATCCACAGCCTTCATGCCGCGGGTCAATCCATCAGTAGATGACATCGCTACACTCCGCACTGCATTATCCCCAAGGTGCTGCATAACTTCCACCGTCAGTTCGAGTTTTTTCTCGCCAACTGCACCTTCTATTTTGATGGCATTGTAAATCGCTGGGAGTTGTTCCGGGGGGAATTCTATATCGACTACAGGACCGATAACTTGTATTACTCTACCAGTATTCACGAGTTCCCCTCCTTATTTAAGCGCCTCG
>JAGGAC010000037.1 GCA_017889635.1 Bacillota bacterium
TTGTCTTCAGGACTTACTTTAGTTTTGACTGACATAGAAATCCCCCTATAGTTGACAATTTATTTTTTCATTGTCTCCTATAGGGGGAGCATATCAGTATGCTTTTAGGGGCAGTCTCTTTACTTTATCGTGTTTCCACCCAGTTCTCCGCACTATTATTGTTTCAAATTATAGAAAACCTTGCGTCCATTGTACTGTGCCAAATCACCAAGTTCTTCCTCAATACGAAGGAGCTGATTGTATTTTGCTATCCGATCAGTTCGAGTCGGAGCACCGGTTTTAATTTGCCCGGCGTTAACTGCAACCGCGATATCAGCAATAGTAGCATCTTCCGTTTCACCGGACCGGTGAGAAATAACACAAGTATAACCAGCGCGTTTAGCCATCTCTATAGTATCAAAGGTCTCGGTCAACGTGCCAATTTGATTAACCTTAACCAGTACTGAATTGGCAACTTTTTTCTCAATCCCCTGACTAAGCCGCTCCGTATTGGTTACAAACAAGTCGTCACCAACCAATTGCAACTTGTTCCCCAAGCGTTTTGTCAAAAGAGTCCAACCTTCCCAGTCATCCTCAGCCATACCATCTTCAATAGATATAATCGGATATTTCTCAACCAGAGCGGCATAATAGTCAACCATCTCAGCCGCAGACTTAACAACGCCTTCACCAGCCAGATTATATTTGCCATCTTCAAAAAGTTCTGAAGAAGCAACGTCAAGCGCCAGCGCAACTTCTTCGCCTGGTTTATAACCAGCCTTTTGAATAGCCTCAACAATAACAGCAAGTGCTTCTTCATTTGACGCCAAATTAGGCGCGAACCCGCCCTCGTCGCCAATAGCAGTATTCAGACCGCGCCCTTTAAGTACACCTTTCAGCGCATGGTACACTTCGGCGCCCATTCTCAGCGCTTCTGCGAACGATACTGTCCCAACCGGCATAACCATGAACTCCTGGATATCGACATTATTGTCAGCATGCTGGCCCCCATTAAGAATATTCATCATTGGCACCGGTAGTTGTTTAGCATTAAAACCTCCCAGATACTGATACAGAGACAAGCCTAGTGAATCAGCCGCCGCTTTGGCCACCGCCATAGAAACTCCAAGAATAGCGTTAGCACCGAGTTTGCCCTTATTAGGAGTCGCGTCAAGCTCCAACATCATCTTGTCAATCCCCACTTGATCAATGGCATCCATCCCAACCAGTTCAGGTGCAATTATGCTGTTGACGTTGTCTACTGCTTTCAAAACACCTTTGCCAAGATAGCGGCTCTTATCACCATCACGAAGCTCAACCGCTTCATAAATACCGGTTGAAGCTCCTGACGGCACGGCAGCGCGTCCCAAAGTACCGTCTTCAAGTACCACATCAACCTCAATCGTAGGATTGCCACGTGAATCCATTATCTCCCGCGCATAAACATCAGTTATTATTGTCATTACTTTTCCTCCTTGATAATCAAACTTTTACCAGTCATTTCCACAGGCTGTTTAAGTCCCGCAACCTCAAGCACCGTTGGCGCGATATCCGCCAAAATACCTTTGCGCAGTTTTCGTCCGCGATAGCGCTCCGATACTAAAATAAACGGCACCGCATTGACAGTATGGGCTGTAAATGGCGCTCCTGTTTCAGGGTCAATCATCTTTTCAGCATTGCCATGGTCAGCGGTAATACATGTAACGCCGCCCCTCTCGCGCATCGCTTCCACCACTCGACCTACACACTCATCTACAACCGACACTGCTTTGATTGCGGCATCCAAATGTCCGGTGTGACCTACCATGTCACCATTGGCGAAATTAGCCACCACAAGGTCGTACTGACCTGAACGGATAGCCTCTATAATTTTGTCAGCTACTGGACGAGCACTCATTTCAGGCTCTAAGTCATAGGTTGCCACCTTTGGCGAAGGAATAAGCACACGCTCTTCACCCTGAAGTGGCTTTTCTTCTCCGCCATTGAAAAAATATGTAACATGAGCGTACTTCTCGGTCTCAGCAATTCTAATCTGAGTCAGGCCAGCCTCACTGAATGCATCTCCCAGCGTTCCCCGGATGCTCTGAGGACAAAAAGCTACCGACACATCCAGTGCTTCGTCATACTGTGTCATTGATGCAAAATTCAGCACCCGTAAATCATTTCGACGTTCAAACCCATCAAATTTATTATTTACTAAAGCCTGCGTCAACTGCCGAGCCCTGTCCGGGCGAAAGTTGAAGAATATAACTCCGTCGTCGGCCTTAATACCACACTTACCACAGCCATCCACAACAGTTGGCAAAATAAATTCATCGGTCTCATCTCTGGTATATGCCTTTTCTACCGCTGAACGGGCACTTGACGAATATTCACCTTCACGGTATACCAGTGCCATATAGGCTTTCTCCAACCTGTCCCACCGCTTATCACGATCCATAGCATAATAGCGACCAATTACACTTGCAATCTGACCAACACCAATTTCAGCTGCTTTTTTTTCAACAGCATCAATAAAAGTAAGCGCACTAGTGGGCGGCACATCCCGACCATCAGTAAACGCATGAATATAAACATTGGTCAGTCCGTATCTCTTTGCCAGCTCCAAAAGACCATACAAGTGATCCAAATGGCTGTGCACACCGCCATCGGATACCAGTCCCATTAAATGCAACGATGCTCCAGCCTTCTTTACCTTTACCACTACTTCTTTTAGTACCGGGTTATCAAAAAAATCGCCATCTCTAATAGCTTTGCTGATACGGGTCAATTCCTGGTAAACCACCCTCCCAGCACCTATATTCAGGTGTCCAACCTCCGAGTTACCCATTTGTCCTTCCGGCAGGCCGACAGCCTCCCCTGAGCAGGTAAGCTCGACAGACGGATACATTTTCTCTAACAAAGTCATATGCGACGTATCCGCTTTGGCGATAGCGTCGCTTGAGTCACCAGGCTGTCCAATACCCCAGCCGTCAAGCACCAATAACGCGACAGGGCTTTTAAATTCGCTCACGCTATCCCTCCTTCTTCGATTTTATCTATTCGCGGAATAACGTCTTACTAATACTTTACAATTTTAGCGAACGTTCCCGGTTCCAAGCTAGCGCCACCAACCAGCGCTCCATCAATGTCGCTTTTACCCATAAGTTCACTGATATTTTCAGGCTTAACACTGCCACCATATTGAATCCGCACCGCTTCAGAACAGCCCGATCCGAACAACGTCGTAATTGTCCGGCGAATAAAAGCGCATACTGCGTTAGCATCATCGCTTGAAGCAGTCCTGCCGGTACCAATAGCCCAAATAGGTTCATAGGCAATCACCATCGCCGCCACCTGCTTGGCAGTCAAACCTGAAAGTCCTTGTTTAACCTGACCTTCTACAACCGTTTCGGTGTCACCAGCCTCACGCTCAGCCAACGTCTCTCCAACGCACATGATTGGCGTCAAATCATAAGCAAAAGCCGCTTTCAGTTTATTATTAACGCTAGCATCTGTTTCAGCAAAAAACTGTCGCCTTTCCGAGTGACCAATAATTACATATTCACAGCCAGCCTCTTTGAGCATTAACGGTGAAACTTCGCCAGTAAAAGCTCCTTGTTTTTCCCAGTGCATATTCTGAGCACCAAGCTTAATTGCTCCTTTTGTCAGTTCCTTCGCCGGATACAAAGCTGTAAACGGCGGACAGACTACAACTTCCGCGTTTCCTGCTCCGTCAATCAGCTTACTTAGTTCGCTAATAAAAACCAAAGCTTCAGCAACTGTTTTATGCATTTTCCAATTACCAGCTAATATTGGTTTTCGCATAAAATCACCCCCATCATTTATCATTTATCGCAGCAATGCCAGGCAGTACTTTTCCTTCCAAGAACTCCAGGGATGCTCCGCCGCCAGTAGATATGTGACTGATATTCTTCTGAACGCCAACTTTTTCGATAGCAGCAATAGAATCTCCACCACCTACCACACTAACCGCTTTTGAGGCAGCCACAGCATGAGCTACAGCTTCAGTACCTTTAGCAAAGGTATCCATTTCAAAAACACCCATTGGCCCATTCCAAACAATCAACTTAGCATCAACAAGAGCTGCGGCGTAAGCCTTACTGGTATCTGGCCCAATATCGAGCGCCATCCATTCTTGCGGAATCTCATCCACTTTGACCACTTTCGAATCGGCTTCAGCAGCAAATTTATCGGCAACTACCACATCGGTTGGAAGTAAGAGAGAAACACCGCGTTTTTTTGCGTCAGCAATAAGCGAACGTGCCAACTCAAGCTTATCCTCTTCCACCAATGATTTACCAGCGGCATAACCCTGGGCAGCAAGAAAGGTATTTGCCATACCACCGCCAATAATTAGCGTATCTACTTTAGTTAAAAGATTACCGATAACACCGATCTTGTCCGAAACCTTGGCTCCACCAATGATTGCCACATATGGGTGAACCGGACTAGAAACCGCCTGTCCCAGGAAATTAATCTCCTTCTCCATCAACATTCCGGCCACCGCAGGCAGATATTTAGTTATCCCTTCCACCGAGGCGTGAGCCCGGTGCGATACCCCGAAAGCATCATTAACGTATACTTCAGCCAACGAAGCCAATTTAGCAGCAAACTCGGCATTGTTTTTTTCTTCTTCAGAATGAAAACGCAGATTTTCCAAAAGAAGCACCTGATCGGCCTTAAGTTCACCGACCTTGGCCTCAGCCTGAGGTCCAACACAGTCTCCCGCAAACAATACCTCTTTGCCTAAAAGTTCGGCCAGCCTTTTTGCCACCGGTGAAAGTGAATACTCCGGCACTGGCGCTCCCTTTGGTCGGCCAAGATGACTGACCAGAACAACGGCCGCATTTTTTTCCAACAAGTATTCAATTGTAGGAAGGGTCGCCCTTATGCGAGTATCGTCAGTAATTTTGCCATTCTTATCCAGCGGCACATTATAATCAACCCGGACAAGTACCTTTTTACCTGAAACATTAATATCGCGTATCGTCTTTTTATCCATGTTTCGTTCCTCCAAAAAGGGTCACATAAAGTGACCCCTTTTTTGATATTCAAAAAGAAAATTACAAGCCTTTTTGTGCGATAAATTTAATCAAATCAACCACGCGATTTGAATAGCCCCATTCGTTGTCATACCAAGAAACAACCTTGGCTGCCGTACCGTCCACCACCATCGTCGACAAAGCATCAACAATCGACGAATTAGGGTTGCCGTTATAATCACGGGAAACCAACGGTTCATCAGAGTAAGCCATAATACCCTTTAGTTCACCTTCAGCAGCAGCTTTAAGCGCCGCATTGATTTCCTCTGCAGTTGCCGATTTTTCAAGTTCAACAACCAAATCAGTAACCGATACATTCGGAGTAGGTACCCGCATAGCAAATCCATTGAGCTTGCCTTTAAGTTCTGGAATGACGAGTGCAACCGCCTTAGCCGCGCCGGTAGTAGTCGGAATAATCGACATTCCCGCAGCCCTTGCCCGGCGTAAATCTTTATGCGGCAGATCAAGAATCTGTTGATCGTTAGTATAAGAATGAACCGTAGTCATCATGCCGTGTTTAATACCAAACTTATCATTAAGAACTTTTGCGAACGGCGCAAGGCAATTAGTGGTACATGATGCATTGGAAATGATATTATGCTTCGCCGCATCGTATTTATCGTGGTTTACGCCCATTACAATAGTAATATCCTCACCTTTAGCCGGAGCAGAAATAATAACTTTTTTAGCGCCAGCTTTGATATGCGCAGCCGCTTTATCCCCATCTGTAAACCGACCAGTTGATTCAACTACCACTGTTACCCCTAGATCCTTCCATGGCAGATTTGCCGGATCGCGCTCAGCCAGCACCTTAATTACTTTGCCATTAACAACTATATTACCATTCTGAGCTTTGACTTCAGCGTCCAACGTTCCATGAATCGAGTCATACTTGAGTAAATGCGCAAGTGTTTCAGCGTCAGTTAAATCATTTACTGCCACAATATCCACTGCTGGATTATTTATTGCTGCCCTAAATACATTACGGCCAATACGACCAAACCCATTAATCCCCACTTTAGTTGACATTACAATTCCTCCCACATTCTATAATTGTTTTTTTATTATATCCTGAATAGTTCTGGCCGCCGCCTCGTCGGTGACCAGTACTTCCTGACCCCCAGCGGCAGCTACAGCGACAATGGCTTCCGCTTTTTTACGGCCTCCTGCCACAGCAATAACATGCCTTATATCGGCCAGTTCATCCAGGTGTAACCCCACTCCGCCTGAAGTATAAACAACCTCACCTTTCAGGCTACAATAATGACCAAATGTCTCGCCTGTAGCACCTAGTTCCTCAAGTCTCCGGATAATTTCCGGCGCGGCCCCCCGTCTTCGAGCCATCGCTGCAGCCTGCCCGATGCCGGACAGAAGCACTCCAGCCTCTCTAATCAATTTAGCTACAGAACTAACATTGACGTCCCGTACCAATACCGCCATCGCTTCTGGACTAAGCCCTTCCGGAATGTGAAGTAAACGGTACCGTCCCCCAAGTTTGTTGGCCATCACCGCTGCAATAGTGTTTGCCTGATATTCCACAACTTCTCCAAGTCCGCCACGAGCTGGCACCACAGTGACATCTGGCGCATGAAAATAAATTGCCTCCGCCACCAGGGCCATAGTCGAACCGCCACTGACTGCAATAATCTTATTATTCCCCAGATACTCGTGCAATAATGCAGCAGCTGCCCGTCCTAACTCGCGTTGTACGGCAGTGTCATTCTCACTATCACCACGGATAACTACTACCTTTTTCAGCCCCAACCGTTCGGCCAGTTCTTGTTCCAAGGAAGACAAGCCATACATTATCCGGACATAATCATCCAAATCACTTAGTACAGTTTGGCCATTGCTGGTAATTGTCATCCCTAGCGGCGAGAATTCAATCAGTCCGGCACTTTTTAAGAAATCAACCTGAGCCCGTACCACCCTTTCACCTAAATCAAGTGCAGCTGCCAGCGCCCTCCGGCCAACAGGCTCAGCGTATTTAACTTGGCGCAATATATTGTACCTATCTTCAATGACGCTTAACAATTCAGGCGCAATTTTTCGTTGTAATTCAATTGCCTTTTCCACCAATTGTCTCCCTAGGTCTTATTTTGTCCCATCAATTCGAACATATTTTGTCCCACCACAGGCATAATATTCATCATTATATTTAAAAGTAATCTTCTTTAATTAACTCACACGCCGTAGGGCCATATTACGTCCCAATCCAATGTGCTATTTTTGTCCCGCATTCCGGACAAAAAAACTATATTTTGTAAATTTCGCTATCGTATCATTTATTCCTGCCTAACATAGAAATATTTTGACAAATATTTCATATTAGCTTTTATAATGACGTTAAGCAATCCAGCTTCAATTATTAATTATCTATCACACGGTTAATACCGCCGTCGCTTGCTTGACGCTGCAATTCCTAATTCTTCGCGATATTTAGCCACTGTGCGGCGGGAAATATTTACCCCCTGTTTAGCTAAGGTCGTAGCTATCATCTGGTCGCTTAGCGGCTCATGTTGGTCTTCCGCAGCAATCAATTCTTTAATTTGTCGTTTGACCGGCGTCGCAGACAAGCTATTGCCATCCGCACCTTGCAAGCCGGAAGTAAAGAAGGTTCTTAAACCAACCAGACCATGCGGAGTATCGGCATATTTATTCGCAATAGCCCGGCTAACTGTCGATTCATGAATGCCCAGTTCAGCAGCTACTTCTTTCATCGTAAGCGGTTTTAAATACCGTGGACCATAATCGAAGTACTGGCGCTGCAAATCAATAATGGTCTTTACAACATTATAAAGTGTACGTCGGCGCTGTTCAATACTCTTAATCAGCCATACCGCAGCGTTGATGCGGCCCTCAACAAATTTTTTAGCATCGTTATCAGCTTCGCGAATAACACGGCGATAATAGGGATTAATTGTTAAATGAGGAACGTTACTGTCATTAATAATAATGACATAATCATCGTTAACCCGTTCAATATTAACATCAGGAATTATATATGAAGGCTGAGAGCCGCCATCAAAAATCCGTCCAGGTTTCGGATCAAACGTACGTATTACGTCCACCGCTTGTTGTACCTCATGGGTCGTACAATTCATTTTGTCGGCAATAGCCTTAAAATGCCCAATCCCCACGTCATCCAAATGTTCCTTAATAATCGCCTGTACTAAGGTATCCGTAATCCCTTTTTGTTCTGCTTGGATCAAAAGACATTCCCCTAAATTTCTCGCTCCCACGCCCGACGGATCAAAGGTCTGAATAACCTTCAATACTTCCATTACTGTATCCTCGGAAACCCCGAGTTTTTCAGCCGCTTCAGCTACCGTACCAGATAGATAGCCATTATCATCAATGCAACCGATAAGATATTTACCAACCAATCGACTTTGAGTGTTCAAAATAGTTAAATGAAGCTGAAACTCAAGATGTTCTTGCAACGTAGAAACTGCAGATAAAAGTGCCGCAAGAGACATTTTTTCATCACTCACCTCTGAGGCGTGGCTGCTATCAGCCCCATCGTTAAAATACTCAGCCCAATCAAAATATTCCTGAAGCTGAGCATCATTAGCTGTTTCTGCGGAATTGTCAACAGTCGTACTTTCATCCAACTCCAAAACCGGGTTCTCCAAGAGTTCCTGTTCCACCATTTCAGCTAAATCAAGCGATGAAAGCTGTAAAATAGCAATTGCTTGTTTTAATTGAGGAGTCATAATAAGTTTTTGATTCATTTCCAACTTCAAACCATAGTCTAATCGCATTTATTGCCCCTCCTCTCCGTTTGATACAGTGCCCCCTAAATAAGTTAACAAATACGCGGCAACTGGTCATTTGCTAACGTATCTAAGAGCCGCACACCTCCGATAGCAGTGCGTAGTCCAACCTGTCCAGGAGAAGTTGCTATTACCTGTCCAATAACCCGAGCGTCGCTCCCATAAGCATGCCTTCTTAGTGTAGCCAAAGCCTTTTCAGTATAATTAGCTTCGACGAAAATCACTGCTTTACCTTCATTAGCAAGGTAAAGCGGGTCAAATCCCAAAATATTACACACCGCTAAGACTTCCGGTCTTACCGGTATAGTTGCCTCGTCAACCATGATCCCAACCCTAGCCTGAACGGCAATTTCCTTAAGAACAGTCGCTAGACCTCCTCGGGTTGGATCTCTTAGTACAGCAATCTCAGGGACCTCAGTCAACAGTTCACCAATCATCATATTAAGCGGTGCACAATCGCTAGTAACAGTAACCGGCAGAGAGAGTCCGTACCGTTCTGACATAATAGCGATGGCATGATCCCCGAGAAAGCCAGTGACAATAATATTCTGCCCTGGACAAGCCCGGATTGGTGAAATAGACACCCCTTCAATAAGAACGCCAATTCCGGCAGTATTAATAAATATGCCGTCAGCTGCTCCATTCTCCACTACCTTAGTATCACCGGTTACAATTTTTACACCGGCTTCAGCAGCCGCGCTTCGCATTGACTCAACAATCCGCACTAGGTCTGAATATAAAAATCCCTCTTCAATAATAAACCCTGCAGAAAGATACCTCGCCTGAGCTCCGCTCATCGCTAAATCGTTAACGGTGCCACATACAGCCAGTTTACCGATATCGCCACCAGAAAAAAACAACGGTTTCACCACATAAGAATCTGTAGTAAACGCCAGATCAGCCCTATCAACCGTCACTTTAGCCCCGTCATGCAGTTCATCCAGTGCTGTATTAGAAAAGGCTGGCCGCATAAGTTGGTCCACTAGTTTATGACTAAGTTTTCCTCCATTGCCATGAGCTAAAAGAATACGCTCGTCTTTCATATTGGCCACCTCCCTGAGCCGTAACGATACCATGCGGCACACGCTCCTTCTAACGAAACCATGCAGGAACCTATCGGTTGTTCTGGCCGACAAGCTTCTCCGAACAAAGAACAGTCAACCGGCTTTACCACTCCGCGTAGCACTTCGCCACAGAGACAACCACAAGGCTCTACAGTTGGCTCTACCTCAACCGTTAAGTTGCTTGTAGCATCAAACCGACGGTACTTGCCATTTACCCTAAGCCCAGACCCTGATATAACCCCTAACCCCCGCCAGACCGTATCTTCCACCTCATATACCTGCTTCATCACCATACAAGCATCAGGATTACCTTCACTCCGCGCAATGCGCCGATACTGATTTTCGATTTCTGCTTTACCTGCCGCAATTTGCTTCACCAGCATATATACAGCCTGCAAGATATCTAATGCCTCAAAACCTGCAATTACTGCCGGAACAGCAAAATCTCCCGCTAAAAATTGATAAGGCATTTCACCAATTATAGCGCTAACATGCCCAGGTAAAAGTAGTCCGTCCAGATGAACATCGTTGCTGCATAACGCCCGCAGCGCTGGCGGCACTAACTTGTGAGCAGACAATACATAAAAATTATCCACACCAGCATCCGCAGCAGCTAATACTGTTGCCGCAGCAGTTGGTGCCGTTGTTTCAAAGCCGACTGCCAAAAAGATAACCTTCTTCGTAGTGTTAGCTGCAGCAATATCTAAACTTTCAAGTGGCGAATATACAATGCGAATATCAGCCCCCTTCGCCTTTTGGACTGATAAGCTTGACGAAGACCCAGGCACCCTGAGCATATCGCCAAAGGTAGTAATTATTACATCATCCTGGCGACTATATGCAATAGCGGTGTCTAAATAAGCGTTGGAAGTGACACATACCGGGCAACCCGGCCCACTAACCAATTCCACCTCTAGGGGGAGAAGTTGGCGGATGCCAGACTTAAAAATAGCCACCGTGTGTGTGCCGCACACTTCCATTAACCGTAAAGGACGATCCACCAAACGACTAATCTCCCTAGAAAAAAAATTAGCGGTGCGTTTTAGATCCTTACTGCTTGTCATCATATCCCGCAAGCTCCTTCAAGAGTTCCATCGTTTGTTTGGCCTCCGCTTCGTCCACCTTCTGAATTGCGAATCCAGCATGTACCAGCACATAGTCTCCGACTACAGCATCTGGAAGTAGCATCATACTGACTTTGCGATTAACACCGCTTATATCCACAGTTGACAGCATATCTTCCAGTTCAATTATCCTTGCAGGTACCGCTAAACACATTATCATCCGCTCCTTTTCATTGCGACCACAGCCTGACCTAAAGCCAATCCGCCGTCATTAGGCGGAACCCTGCTGGAGAAAAAGACGTCGAAGTCCTTTGTTAGCGCGCCGACCACCCGACATAATAAGCTCATGTTTTGAAATACGCCACCACTTAGTGCAACTTTCTTGACCCCCGTCAGCTTACTCAATCGATAAACCATATCCACTGTCGCTGTCGCAAGCGTCACATGAAACGCTGCCGCAAGAGAGGCACGCCGAACCCCTATCTCCATTGCCTCAACCATCGCCGCAAACGTAGGCCTAAAGTCAAGTTGCAGCATTCCACCGTCGGTTATTTCATAAGGCAATAAAGCTCCAACAGCTTTAGCGGACAGCATTTCCAACTCAACCGCAGCCTGCCCCTCATAATTTATATGCGTACAACAAATACCGAGAAGGGCAGCCGCGATATCAAACAGGCGACCTATTCCAGATGAAAGCGGAGCGTTAATTCCCTTTTCAGCCGCTTCAAGCGCCAGCTCCCAACCAAAAGGTAAATAGAGATTTAGTGGGATATTCTTATTGATAAAGTCACGCCCATACAGACTATAAAGAAACCACGCCGCCTGCCGCCAAGGCTCTTTTATGGCTTTTGCGCCACCCGGTAATTTTATATAACTAGCGTGCCCCAGTCGGGTAAAATCGCAGCAATCAGCCAACAAAAACTCTCCGCCCCAGATATTGCCGTCAATCCCGTAACCTGTACCGTCAAAGGCCACACCAATTACTGCTTCATCCACAATATCGTGTTCTGCCAGCACTGTAGCGATATGGGCATGGTGATGCTGCACCCCGATGATCGGCAGGCCAAGATCATGAGCATACTGGGTCGATAAATACCCGGGATGAAGATCACAAGCTGCCACTTCCGGCGTAATATCAAGAATTCGCCGATAATGTTCGATCATCATCTGATAGGCGTTAAATGTTGCAGCATTCTCCAAATTCCCGGTATGAGCACTAATAAATGCCATATTGTCGCGAGTCAAACAAAAAGTATTCTTCAACTCTCCACCACAAGCTAGAACTGCTGGTCCTTGCAGTTCTAGGTGCAAAGGTGTAGGAGCCACCCCTCGTCCACGCCGCAAGAAGAATTGCTTTTCATTAAAAACCCTGACCACTGAGTCGTCAGCCCAGCAATAAATCTCTCGATTATGAACCAAAAAGTAGTCAGCAATTAAAGAAAGCCTAGCCACAGCGTCTTCATCACTATAAGCGATTGGCTCATCACTAGTGTTACCACTAGTCATAACCCAAACATCGTCAGAGCCTAAAAGAAGAAAGTGCACTGGCGCATAAGGCAGCATCACTCCTAAGTAGAGGTTATCAGGAGCAACAGCCTCGGCCAAAGCATACCCCGGAGCCTTACTTAAAAGTACGATCGGCCTAATCGTTCCTGTTAGGACTTTTTCCTCCGCTGCCGACACCAGGCAATGGCGACTAATAGCTGAACAGCTGCCCCCCATTACTGCAAAAGGTTTATCTTCCCTAATTTTGCGGCGTCTAAGCTCTACTACAGCTTGGTTATCAAAGGCATTACAAGCCAGATGATAGCCGCCAATGCCTTTGACAGCTACAATTGCCCCTTCACTAATAAGCCGACGCGTCGTTTCCAGAGGATTACTCGCAAGCAACTGTCCATGGCAGTCAATAAGACGATATGACGGTCCACACACCGGACATGCATTAGGTTGGGCATGAAACCGCCGATTAGTCGGGTCAAGGTATTCAGTACGGCAAGAACTACACATGCCAAATTCAGCCATAGTTGTCCGTTCCCGATCATATGGCACATCTCTAATAATAGTATATCTTGGACCACAATTGGTGCAATTGGTAAACGGATAGCGGAAACGTCGATCACTCGGATTAGTCAGTTCCCTCTGACAATCCGCACAAGTAGCTATATCCGGCGAAATAAAAACTTGTCGCTCATCAGCAATATCACTTTGTTTTATTTGAAATGCCGTATCGCCCTTCGGCAAACTTTCAACAGCCACAAATTTTTCAACCACCGCCAGCGGCGGCACCTCAGTCTGCAAAGCCGAAACAAACGCTGCTACAGCCGAGTCTCCCCCCTCAATTTCGACAACTACCCCACTAGCAACGTTTTTCACCCAACCTGTTAAAGAAAAACGCTGTGCCAAATTATAAATAAAAGGGCGAAAGCCAACCCCCTGGACAATACCATTAATATCAAGTCGCATGCGTTTCATAGGCATCTCCCTATTGGTTATAATTGGAGATTACCACAAATTCAGTATTTTCACAATACTTAGTGCAAAAAGGCGGACGGATTAATCCGCCTCGCCTTTTTGCACTAAGTATGCTTGAATCATTAATGCACATTCTAGCCGCTTTTTCTGAAGTTCGCACCCCAATTTATATGGCTTATCAATACTGGCGTTAAAAAGTTCAGCATTTGCATGACAACCACCGCTGCAATAAAACCGGGCCCAACATTCACGACATTCCGACTTATTCAAGACATGCGACTGTCGAAATTGCTTCACAATATCCGACCGCTTAATCCCACCACTGACATTACCAACTATATACTTTTCCCTGCCAACAAACTGGTGGCAAGGGTATAAATCCCCCTCCGGCGTCACTGCAAAATATTCGTGGCCAGCCCCGCAACCGCTGAGCCGTTTAGCAACACATGGCCCGTTAGTAAGATTAAGATTAAAATGAAAAAACTCAAACCCTCGTCCGGCATTGCGTCGCTCAAGATACTCCTTAGCTAAAACCTCATATTCGGCAAAAATAGCTGGTAAGTGTGCCTCACTCAAAGCATAGTCCTCTTCTTTAGCAATTACCGGCTCTACCGACAACTGACTGAATCCCTGTTCTGCCATCGCTATTACATCGGCAGCAAAATCAAGATTATATGCTGTAAAAGTACCGCGCATGTAGTAACTCTGGTTATTACGCGATTCCACCAGCTGCCTGGCCCCAGCCACAACATCGGCATAACTGCCTGACCCGTCGGCATAAGGCCGCATACTGTCATGAACTTCGTTACGTCCGTCCATGCTAAGCACCACACTTATATTCTCCCGGTTCAGAAAATCTATAATATCAGTATCAAGAAGCACCGCATTTGTTGTTAAGGTCAACTTAAATACCTTACCGGTCTCAGCCTCCCGCCGCCGTACATAATTAACTGTATGACGCACAGTCTCCATATTAAGAAGGGGTTCGCCGCCAAAAAAATCCAGTTCGCAGTTTTTGCGTGCTCCACTATTCGCAATAATAAAATCTACCGCCTGCTCAGCCACAGCCTTAGGCATTAACGCGCGATCATGACCAAAATCACCTGTCCCAGCAAAACAATAGCCACAGCGCAAATTACAATCATGGGCCACATGCAGGCACAGCGACTTAACAAGCGGCTTGTCGCTGAAAGATATCGGCGTATTTATCGCTGGAGCAAAAAGTAGGCCTTGTTCTTTAAGGTCACGTAGTTCATTCAAAACTTCCTCAATCGTGGCCGCGTCATAACAGTTATCAAGCGTATTTATTACTTCAACGTCATTTGTGCCATCGAAAACTCCCAAAGCATCATAAGCCGGTTTATCTAGCACATGGAGCGCGCCGCTATTAACATCAAGTACTAAATAGAGACCATTAATAAAAAAACGATGTATATCCATATCTCACCTTTTCCCAAAAAATTAAGTCCCATCGCCGTCAGCGAGGGACTTAGGGTTAGACCTACTTCGCGCAGACTTGATTACCTACGGTACAAGACGTTTTACAAGCCGATTGACAGGATGCCTGACATTCCCCGCAGCCGCCGGTTTGCAAAGTTTTTTGCAGACTGACTTTATTAATTGTTGTAATATGTTTGGCCATTATTGCTCCTCCTCGTTGCTAATACAATTTACTTAATCTATAATACCATAGTTTAACATACCGAACAACTCTCTACTCCGGCATGATAATCAATTTTACCGGAAGATTTGACGCGCCTGGCGGACTAAACGTCAGCCACAACGATTCCCCGGCCGGAAAACTTCCCACCACACTATAGTCACGCTCAGTGGCCTGCCCCATAAATAACCTTCCATCAGGCGTTTCTACCGGCAGTAAAGAGGTGTGACGATACTTTATTCCCATTGCCCCAGCATAAGTTCCACCTCGTGGATTTAAATAGTAGACGATTTTTCCCGTATCTGTCGCTGGCAGAAAAAGCTTATATACTATGCCGTAATTGCCATAATTACATACCTTGCTACCATCAGTAGCGTCAATTCCATTAACGTACTTGTCAATTACATTGTCCGCTAAAGTAACTGCCACCGGGCCATCTTTAAGCGGATTATACACCTTCGTCGAAATAATTAACCTATCGCAACCATCAAAAGTTCCCCTCAGATGTTGTTCATCAGCAGGCAATACCTTTGCCTTTTTAACAAAACTTTCCACTGATTTTCCAGCAGAAAGCATCATCGTCCTAACCGTTACCGGGCGGTCAGAGACAAAATCGTAGATGCCATTTACCAACATATTAGGTTTTACTACCACCTTACCTAACTCAGATGAAAGCAACTCTACGCCATGTGGCGGAACCGTCACCACATATAGTTGACTTTTGCCTAAATAACCAGTCTGAGCAGCTTTCCCTACTGCAATCCAGTCCTCACCAGGCCCTCCCAGCGATGAACGATAAACAGTAACCTTTGCCGCTTGTTCGCCGCTATTTTCAAGTACTGCTACAACTCGCTTGTTAGTTGTAGTCGCATTTACATGATGGAAGAATAGCCGCGCATGCCCAACCACAGTATCTTGATACATAATACCATCATTACTTACCATTTCAGGACTGTCTGACAACAACAGTTTACCGCCATAAGAACCAGAGGTCACTTCCCATTCCGGCAAGCTCAAAAGGTTATCTGGCAACTCTGCAAAAGCAGCAACCTGATTTAGCCCCAAAAGACCGAAGATAACCAAAACATTTATCGCCAGTTTCGATAGCTTCATAGTATGTACCTCCTCCGATAATTACGCTTAGTATAACAGCCATTTAGAATTATGTAAATTAGTTATATTTACCTCGATTATTTGCTTTCTGTCAGTCTATCGCCCGATTTTACTGTAAACGCTTGCCCGAAAAAGCCGGAGTTTAAATTCTAACAAACCAGCCCTGCTGCGAGGAATGCCAATCCGCTTTATCCGAAAGGGATTTTCCCCAAGCTTATTCAAACCAGTTATTCCTGCGCAAGCCCCTTTATAACCCGCCTGACGAAGAATATCAAACATAGCGATATCAAATTTACCGTATGGATATGCTAAATATTTCACCAACTGACCTGTTCCCTGCTCTAAAAGCTGTTTTGATACCGTTACTTCCTTCTGGCACTCATCCAATGATATATCGCTCATCACCACATGCCCTACTGTATGTGATCCGATGTCCGTCCCCCGCCGCCGCATATCTCTTATTTCTTGCCAAGAAAGATATCCTGGCTGTCCAATCTTGTCGGTAATAACAAACACCGTACTCCGCATCCCATATTTTTCCATTATAGGAAGTGCTGTAGTATAATTGTCCTGGTAACCATCATCAAAAGTAATAACCACTGGTTTATCAGGTAGCTGACCGCTTCCAGCCATATACTGCGTCAAGTCTTCAAGCGTGACAGCGCTATACCCTTGGCTTGCCAAATAATCCATTTGACGCTCGAAATCGTCAGGACTAACACTATATAAGTCATCGTCATAGCTGACTTGGTGGTAGGCTAGTACTGGTACGCCCTTAGCTGGCCATGCCAGCCATGCTATCACCAAAATAAGTAGCACAGTAATTAAGAAATAGCCGCATTTTCTTCGTTTGCTCATTGCTGGTCCAGCTCCAGCCCTTGGGCTATTTGTTCCAGCTTTCGTAGCCGATGGTTTATCCCAGATTTGCCTACTTTGCCGTCCATTAAGTCCACCAATTCATTTAACGTAGCATCCGGGTAGGCAAGTCTTAGCTCAGCGGCCTCCCGTAAAGTATCTGGCAGTTCTGTCAGGCCAATTGTTTTGGCAATTAATTTTATTCTCTCAACTTGGCGCACTGCAGCATTAACTGTTTTCTGTAAATTGGCGGTTTCACAATTAACCAGGCGATTGACCTGATTGCGCATATCTTTTACAACCCGGACATTCTCGAAAACAAACAAAGCGTTATGGGCTCCAATTACCCGCAAGAAAGAGGTTATAGCCTCCCCATCTTTCAAATACACAATATAATCCTGTTTTCGGTCAGTCATCCTAGCCGTCAGTTTGAAGGATTTCAAAAGCCGAATCAGCGTTTTAGCAAACACCTGATTGCCTGTAACAAGTTCAAGATGATACTCTCCCTCCGGCTTATTTACTGATCCGCCCCCGAGGAAAGCCCCCCTAAGATAAGCACGCCGGCAACAAGCACGCCGAAGCAGACCAGAGTAATTACCGTTGTCATTACTTTCCCCAGGCATAATACCGAGAGTAATAAGAAGCTCTACAGTGGTCCGTGAAGGAAGAGCTTTGATTAAATAAAAATTACTCTTTTTCAAACGACGCCCCCTGGCTACCACTACTTCGGTTTTGAGGTCAAACCCCCGTTTGATAAGCATCAACACTTTTCGGGCCACCGCCGCATTCTCGGTAGTAAAGGTAATTCCCAAATTACTATTACCACCAATAAGCATCGTACCACCCATTCGCATCAAGGACGCCAATTCAGCTAAATGGCAACAACTTTTCTCGTCAGTTACCCGGGCCAGTTCATTCTTTACATCAGTCGAAAACGACAATATTCGTTCACTCGCTTTGAAGTTAATTACATTTAATCCCATTACTCTTCCTTTGGATCTTTTATATGTTCGGCAATAAGATAGTAATCTAAAAGCCGCATGCGCTCTGAACTTGCCTTTAGTTTATAAACCATCCCCATTATTGTCCGTGACAACTTCAATGGGTCATGGCGCACTAGATTAGTCTCACTAATAACATTGGCCTTAACAGCTTTAACTCCAAGTGCTTCCACCGCTTCAATATCAGCAACTACCGGAAATGCCCCTTGCTGGGAATAAACCTCCCTCAACTGTGGCGCAACATCCTGAGTGTTAACAAGCACATAATCAATAATCCCGGAACCCACATGGTCAAAAATGGTTTTTACATGTTGGGAGGCTGTGTAGCCATCAGTTTCACCCGGCTGAGTCATAACATTACATATATATATTTTTACGGCCTGAGTCTGTCGAAGAGCATCCGCCATACCTGGAACCAATAAATTCGGCAGTACGCTTGTATACAGACTGCCTGGCCCTAAGATACAGGCATCCGCTTCCCTGATAGCCTCCAAGGCACTTGATACCGGTGATACATCTTCCGGCCGGATAAAAACCCGTTTAATAGGCTTGCCTGTCTGAGGAATACTAGACTCGCCTTCAACCAAACTACCATCATTCATCTCAGCCACTAACCGGATTGTTTGGGTAGATGAAGGCAGGACACGACCACGAACCGCTAGAACTTTACTGGATTCTTTTAGCGCCAGTTCAACATCACCAAGAACTTCAGCCATTGCGGCGATAAACAGATTGCCGAAACTATGTCCGGCTAAATCCCCGGCTCCGCCGAACCGGTGCTGAAATAACTTTTCCATCAAAGGCTCGGTATCAGCCAACGCCACTAAACAATTGCGCAAGTCTCCCGGTGGAATAATTCCAAGCGCCTCCCTAATCCGGCCGGATGACCCGCCGTCATCAGCCACCGTTACAATTGCAGTGGCGTTACTTGTCACGTTTTTTATACCCCTGAGAAGCACTGATAATCCGGTACCCCCGCCAATTACAACCACCGAAGGCCCGCGATTAAGTTTACGTTTTTGAAAAATTAACTCCACCAGTCTATCCGAGCCTTCAGGAACGACTACGCTGATAACCGAGTGAATAATCCTGCTGGTGGCAAAAGTCATCGCAACCATTCCCATTGCCGAAATAGCAATACCGGCAATGGTGGTAACTGCGTAATAATATTTGCCGGTAGCTCGATACATTAGCCGAAAAATACTTTCTTCCACCAAACCAATATATTTATAGTTGAAAATAATAGCCAATCCAAAGCTAACAGCAATAACACCCACCGAAAATAGCAGTAGCCAACGTTTCAACTTCATTCCGGGGTATAGCCACTTAAGATAATGCATTCTTACACCCCTTAAATATTAAGATAAAAAAGAGTTTAATAGTTAACCTTATCGCCAACCATATGATCTACACCTCAACAAGATTGTGTTTAATATCCCGATGCTCTACATCAGCCTTGAACCCTTTACTGCCTAATCCTTCAGCTATCCTTTCAGCCACAAAAACTGAGCGGTGGAGTCCTCCAGTGCAACCAATGGCAATAATAAGTTGGCTTTTACCTTCTTTAACATAGTTCGGCACCAAAAAATCAATTAAACCGCCTAACTTTTCCAGAAACTGCTTAGTAATTGGCCATTTGACAATATAATCCCCAACTTCCGCAGTTCGTCCGCTTTTGTGTCTGAGCGATTCCACATAAAAGGGATTTGGCAGAAATCGGACATCAAACACCATATCGGCGTCTAGCGGAATACCATATTTAAACCCAAACGAAACCACAGTAATAGTCATGCGGTCACGATCACGGTCACCAGCAAATAACGTGACAATCTTATCCTTAAGCTGCGCGGCAGCCAAATCAGAAGTATCAATGATATGCGTTGATCGCCCTCTAATATGTTCCAAACGCTCACGTTCCCGACTAATGCCTTCACTGACTCGGCCTGTAGGCGCCATAGGATGACGGCGGCGTGTTTCCTTGTAACGTCTTATAAGAGTTTCATCTGAAGCTTCCAAGAATAGCACCTCATACATAATTCCTTGACATTCCAGATCCTCCAGAACACTTGCTAAAGTATCAAAAAACTCGCCACCGCGGATATCTACCACTAACGCAATTTTATTGACCCCGCCGACTGATTGAGCGCAAAGCTCAGCAAACTTTGGTATAAGCGTCGGCGGCAAATTATCAACGCAAAAGTACCCCAAATCTTCCATTACACGAACAACCTGGGTCTTACCAGCGCCTGACATGCCGGTGATAACTACCAA
The DNA here is from genome assembly GCA_017889635.1 of Bacillota bacterium. GTDB lineage: Bacteria > Bacillota > Negativicutes > Sporomusales > CTSoil-080 > CTSoil-080. The sequence continues at coordinate 20,301 of JAGGAC010000037.1, forward strand.
ATGAAAACTTTCCACCCCATCACCTCCTATTGTTGCGTCTACCGAGATGCGCTTTAATCCGCTCTACCGATGTATTAAGCAATTGTTCTGGTAAAATTCCATTTCGACTTATAAGTTCGGTAGCTGCACCAAAGTCCCCTACCGAAAAAGCAAAATGACTGTCCGACCCTAAAACCATCTTACAGCCATACTCCTTTGCCAATTTCGCAATATGCTCACAATGTGGCAGACTACCTCTACGGGAAACTGTCAATGAACTATTGTTAATCTCAAGCGCTACTCCATATTTAACTGCAGCCAGAACCACCTTTTCGTTGTCTATTATAAATTCCGGATTTCCTGGATGAACAACGATATCCACCCAGGGATTCTTTATAGTATTAATCATCATTTCAGTATTTTCAGCAACCGTACCGTTAGGAGCGCATAGCGAGTGAAGACCAGCCAACACAATATCCATAGTCGCTAACCGCGACTCATCCAAATCCAAGTTGCCTTGCCTGTCGATAACATTCGCCTCAACCCCTTTTAGCACCCTAGTACCGAATAAGCAATCAGGTATTGCCTTTAGGTTAGCAAAGTGATACGGATGTGGCGCTCCAGGCATTCGGGGCCCATGATCAGTTAGCGCAATCATCGACAAACCTTTGTCAGCCGCCGCCCGGACAATCTCCAAAACGGTACTATAGGCGTGTCCACTAGCAATGGTGTGGATATGTAAATCAGCGATAAACTGCACAAATGCTCCCCCCTATTTCTATTCCAATTATAGGATAGTTTAGTCAAAAAATCAAAACATCGAAAATTGCGCTAATTTATTCAGGTAATGTTTTCCAATACGTATTTTTCAATTGCTTCAGCTACGCCATCGGCGTCATTTGCCGCTGTAACCGCATCAGCTGCCGCAATTACCTCCGGCATAGCATTGCCCATAGCAACTCCAAATCCGGCATAGCTAATCATATCCAGGTCATTTTGTGAATCACCCACTGCCATAACTTCTTCCCGGATAATCCCTCGACTTTCCGCCAAAAATGCTAGAGCCCGGCCTTTACTGACCATTGGATTGACAATCTCAAGATACATGGGGCCAGACACAGCAAGATTTACTCTTTTCCCAAAAGCATCCGCCACTGCCTTTCGTATCATGGCCAACTGCCTTGGCTCAGCAACCACCAATAGCTTAGATGGTTGACTACCCATAGTATAGAACTCCTGCCCCAAAGGTATCGCCGCGATTCCAGTCATACTTTCATAATAATCAGCATAATGGTTTTTTTCCGCCACATATAGCACATCATTTATATAAGACTGAATATACCACCCCTGTTGTCTAAATAAGTTCAGTATTTCTTCAGCCAGAGAAACATCTATAGGTCGGTGAAGAAGTGTTTCACCAGACCGACTCCATTTTATCAGTGCCCCGTTATAGGTAACCAGTGGCACATCCAGACCTAGTTCAAGAGCATACGGTAAAGCCGAACGATACATTCTGCCGGTAGCCATAGTAACCATAACTCCCGCTTCCACAGCTAGTTGGATAGCCCGGTGGGCCCGCAGCGAAACAGCGTGAGTACTATTCAACAAAGTATCATCAAGATCTAGCGCCACCATTTTTATTGTCATTAATAAGCCTCCATTTGTCACATTAACAGAAAAGCACCTCCGGCGAGGTGCTTTTAGTACCATTTATCTCATCGGTCATGAATAAACTTGGATAAAGTATAGCTGCAAACCGTCATTAATAATACACCAAAAACAGGCGCAAAAAAACTTGAAATCTGACAACCGGGGAGTGTTTTTATTACCATCAGCGGCGCTAAAAGGTTGGTTATAAATGTCCAGCCGCCAAGAGTAACTGTATCAAAAGGAGCGGATACCATTGAAAACACTGTTCTTATTGCAGCGTTAGCCAAACCAATAATTGCGGCACCTAATAGAGTACTGCCCAAAGTATCCACGAAAATTCCCGGCAACTCCACTACCAGAAGAAACAACACCACGGCATTAATAATGATCCGCAAAAGGAATCCCGCCATGTAGAGATCCTCCCTATAATATATTGCAATATGGCTATTATAACCTTTTTAACAAGTTCAACGCAATTGTTTTTCAGTAAAACTGCTTAGCAGCTGCTTAATATATTAGCCATCATACCAGAAAGTATGTCAACAATTCTCCTTAGTTCTGGTGAATGAAAGTTTATACTATAGATCATTCTATAAAAAGCAATCAAAAGTCTTAATCTGAGGAGGAGTGCCCATGACAACTATGGATAAAGTCAACGCAGGTGTGAACAAAGTATACAATGCACTTTTCGACAAGGAACCACTCAATAACCTGGAAACAACCACCCTGTTCACCCTAATTTTTGCCGGGCGGCAAAATATCGCGGCACTGCAGGTTCTCTACAACCACGCCTATGATAATGATCTCAAAGCAATTATTAAAGAGGCCCACGATAACCAAACCACCTGGCTAGTCGATCACGCTGAAAAACTCCTTGAGAAAAACAAAACCTCTTCTCCGTCACTAAGTTTGCCCTGCCACAACCTGCACCAGTCAAATCTGGATATTCCCCAGGACGCTAGGTTTAGCGACCATGAGATAGTCCTAGTCCTTAGCAATATGGCCAAGGCGTCTCAAATGGCTATACTAGCAGCCATGCACCAGACCTATCAGGTGGATGTCGCCACTATGTATCGCAACGTCTTAGAGTCGGCCTTCGACTTTAATTACCGACTGTTGCAACTGGCGCTAAAAAAAGGCTGGTTGCCCACCTTCCCCAAAATCGAACATTAACTACCACAACCCCGGCCATGCTACCGGGGTCTTATTGTTAGCCCAGCGCGGCCGCCAGAGCGTCGCTCACCGTCTCCACACCAACTACAGTTAAATTGGTTTTTACCTCTAATCCCCGCATATTCCCCCGTGGAAGAATAATCCTTTTGAAACCCATCCGTTCAGCCTCGCGAATCCGCATCTCAGCCTGCGATACTGCACGCACTTCCCCAGCTAGCCCAACTTCGCCAAATACAACGGCGGTTGATAAAGCATTAACATTACGATAACTGGATGCCAATGCAATGATTAATGCTAGGTCGGCAGCAGGTTCATCCACTTTGATCCCCCCAGCTACTTTTACATACACATCTGAAGTCCCCAGCATCAAGCCGACTCTTTTTTCTAGAACTGCCAGTAAAAGTTGAATCCTCTTTATATCCACACAATCCGAGGTCCGCCTAGGCGGCACAAACGGCGATGCACTTACCAGAGCCTGAATTTCAACCAAGAGCGGCCTAGTCCCCTCCAGTGTTGGACTAACAACACTGCCAGGCACATTCTCTGGCCGTTCCGCCAAAAAAATCCGCGAAGCATCAGGAATATCAATCAAACCTGCGCTGCGCATCTCGAATAGTCCGATCTCGTTAGTACTTCCAAACCGATTCTTCACCGCTCTAAGTACCCGAAACTGAGCGCTTGAATCCCCTTCAAAATAAAGTACAGTATCAACGATATGTTCCAGAGCCCGGGGACCGGCAAGGGTTCCGTCTTTAAGAACATGCCCCACCAAAATAGTTGTTATTGAGTGGTTTTTCGCCAACCTTAATAATTGAACCGCACACTCTCTCACCTGGCTAATGCTCCCAGGGGCACTTTGAATGTCGGGCCGAAAAATTGTCTGAATAGAATCAATAACTACTAGAGTTGGTTTTAGCTTAAGTACATGCTGCTCAATAACCTCGAGATTTGTCTCACTTAACACCAGGAGTTTATCCGATATAGCCCCCAGGCGGTCTGCCCGCATTTTAATCTGCTTAACGCTTTCTTCCCCGGTTACATACAATACTGTTCCGGCTATCCTAGCTACATTAGCACACACCTTGATAGTCAGACTGGATTTACCGATACCAGGGTCACCAACAATAAGCGTAAGCGAACCAGGCAATAGCCCCTGTCCCAACACACGGTCAAGTTCGCTAGACCCAGTACTGAATCGTGGTACTTCAGCAATATCAACTTCAGCAATTGGTAGCGGTTCTTCCCCACTCGAAAGTCCCAAATCAAGCCCAGACCGCATTGTTGCAGACTTTGCAACCGGTTCCTCCACCATTGTATTCCAACTTCCGCAACCGCCGCACCGGCCAACCCATTTCGGCGTTTCGAAACCACATTCCTGGCAAAAAAAAGCTGTCGTTTTTCGTTTAGCCATGCGCTGCCTCCCAATAAAAAGGTACGAAGATTAATCTTCGTACCTTTTCGTGTATCCCTGTCCCTATTCCTGCTTAGTTGTCTTTTTTGCAAAGGTCAGCTTCCCGTCAGCATCGGTATCAACAACAATGGTATCTCCAACCGCTACCTCTCGACGAAGCAGCATTTCGGCAATGGAATCCTCAACCATCTTCTGGATAGCACGTCTGAGCGGCCTGGCCCCATATTCAAAGTCACTACCCTCTTTCAATAGACTTGACTTTGCTGTTTCTGAGACTTCTAATCCAAGATCATTTTCTGCTAACCGCTCGGTCACCGAGCTCAGCATAATGTCAACCACCTGTTTAAGTTCATCGTCATTTAAACTACTAAAAACAATAATCTCATCCACCCGGTTTAAAAACTCCGGTCGAAAGGTCCGACGCACCTCTTCCATTACCCGAGTCTTACCAGCAGCAGCATCTGATGCTTGTGATCCAGCCAAAAAGCCAAGAGCCGCTGAATCCTTTTTCAGATGTTTAGCCCCTGCATTAGAAGTCATAATAATAACAGTATTTTTGAAGTCTACCGTACGTCCCTGGCTGTCAGTAAGGCGACCATCTTCAAGTATCTGTAATAACATATTAAACACATCATAATGCGCCTTTTCAATCTCATCAAACAATACTACCGAAAACGGTTTACGCCGGACAGCGTCAGTCAGTTGGCCGCCTTCCTCATAACCGACATAGCCGGGAGGCGCTCCGACTAGACGAGATACTGTATGCTTTTCCATATACTCTGACATATCCAGCCTAATCATCGCGCTCTCATCCCCGAACAAGGCCTCAGCAAGCGCCCGTGCTAATTCGGTTTTACCAACCCCTGTTGGACCAAGAAAAATGAACGATCCTATCGGTCGCTTGGGATCTTTAAGGCCAGACCGGGCACGACGTACAGCACGGGCGACAGCCTCTACCGCCTCCTGCTGACCAACAACACGTTGATGGAGTACCTGTTCCAATTTAAGTAACCTTTCCGTTTCTTCTTCAGCCAATTTTTTCACTGGAATACCAGTCCAACTTGCCACTACCTGGGCAATATCCTCCTCAGTTACCGTAATGCTGTCGTTGCTAATCTGCTTCCATTCTTTCTGCCTGGTTTCCAGTTTCTCACGAACCTTCAGTTCCTCATCACGAAGGCTGGCCGCACGTTCGTATTCCTGAGCCGATATCGCCCCCTCTTTCTCGGTGCGAATTTTCGTCAATGTTCCTTCAATTTCTTTTAAATCCGGCGGAGCTACAAAAGCCTGAAGACGTACCCGCGATGAGGCCTCATCCATTAAGTCAATGGCCTTGTCAGGCAAGAACCGGTCGGTAATATACCGTTGAGACAACTTAACTGCGGCTTCAATAGCCTCATCCGTAATCTTTGCCCGATGAAATGCCTCATATTTGTCACGAAGCCCTTTTAGAATATTTATGGCGTCATCAGCATTAGGCTCACCCACTTGAATTGGTTGAAACCGCCGTTCCAACGCGGCATCTTTCTCGATGTGCTTCTTATACTCATCCAGAGTTGTAGCACCAATTGCCTGCAACTCACCACGTGCCAGAGCCGGCTTAAGAATATTAGCGGCGTCGATAGCCCCCTCAGCAGCGCCTGCGCCAATTAGAGTATGCAATTCATCGATAAATAGAATCACATTGCCGACTTGACGAATCTCATCCATCACCTTTTTTAAACGTTCCTCGAACTCACCCCGGTACTTAGATCCAGCCACCATTGAAGCCATATTCAAAGATACAACCCGCTTATCCCTCAGCATTTCCGGAACACCACCGGAAATAATTCGCTGTGCCAATCCTTCGGCAATCGCAGTTTTCCCAACGCCCGGCTCGCCAATAAGTACTGGATTATTTTTTGTCCGCCTACTTAAAATCTGTATTACTCTCTCAATCTCATTATCCCGCCCAATAACAGGATCAATCTTACCTTCTTGAGCCAGTTTGTTAATATCCCGGCCAAATTCATCAAGCGCTGGCGTAGATGTATCTCTTCTGCTGCCAGCCCCTACACTAGCTCCCGGCTTAGGCTGTGGTGCGTAACCAGACATAGCAAATCCACCCAGCAGTTCGGCAACTCGTTGCCGAACCATATTAATATCGGCCCCCATAACTGCCAACACTTGAGCCGCTACTCCTTCACCCTCGCGAATGAGGCCAAGTAACAAATGTTCAGTGCCAATATAATTATGACCTAACCGCGAGGCTTCCTCTACTGAAAGCTCAATAACCTTTTTGGCCCGTGGTGTATAGGCAGGCTCTCCCCCTTGCCCTTCGCCCCGTCCAATTGCCTTCTCCACCTGGGCACGTACGGACTCTATATTTATTCCGAGCGTTGCCAACGCCTTGGCCGCAACACCTTCTCCTTCATGTACCAACCCTAATAAGAGATGCTCAGTACCAATATAGCCATGGCCTAATCGCCCAGCCTCTTGCTTAGCCAAGGCCAGAACTTTTCTGGCCCGCTCCGTAAATCTATTAAGCATTGTTGTTCCCCTCCTTAATTTTTTCACGAATAAGTTGAGCTCGCAGTCTATCACGCTCATTAGGTTGTATGTCACCATTGCCCGCAATCTTTTGTAAAAAATTAGGCCTAGTGGTTACTAATAGCTCATTAAAAATTGCAGCCGAAACACCGTCTATAATCCCCATATCAATGCCAAGTCGCACTTCGCTTAGCATTGTCATTGCCTCCTTGCCAGTCATACTGCGAGCATAGCGGAGAATGCCATACGCACGCCATACCCTGTCAGCCAAAGCGTCCTCCGAACTTCGCGCTAATATTTCACGCGCTGACCGCTCCTGTTCTACTACCTGTTTAGCAATATTTTGTAAATTGTCGATAATCTCTTGTTCACTATGACCTAAAGTCAACTGGTTGGATATTTGAAATATATTTCCAATAGCCTCACTACCTTCTCCATATAGTCCTCGGACAGCCAACCCGAGCTGAGTAGCAGCGGCAATAATCCGATTTATTTGACGTGTCAGAACCAGCGCTGGCAGATGCACCATAACCGAAGCTCGAAGACCGGTACCAACGTTAGTTGGACAAGCCGTTAAGTATCCACATTGTTCACTAAAAGAAAAGCTTTGCCTTGCTTCTAAAATATCGTCAACACGATTGGCCATATTAATGGCTGCTTGTAAATTCAAACCAGGCTCCAAACACTGGATTCTTAAGTGGTCCTCCTCATTAATCATAATACTAACTGCAGCATCATCCCGTATAATAAGACCACGGTTAGATAGTTCTTCAGCAAAATTCGGACTAACAATATGCTTCTCTACTAGAATATAACGTTCTAGCGGCGATAACTTATCCATCTCCACTAACATATATTCATGCTGATCATCACCACCTAAATCACTAACCGACCTCCTAGCTTCCTCCACAACCTTATTCATTTGTTCTTGAGACGCACGACTCGGAAAAGGTACTCCCTCCATATTACGAGCCAAACGAACCCTACTGGACAAAACAATATCGCCGTCAGTTCCACCTTCAACCATCCACGGTGTAACAGATTGATCCAATAATGTATCTAACAACATATTATCCCTCCTTTCAATCCTGCAACTTTTTATCAATTGCTTTTATTTCATCCCGAACCTTTGCAGCTTGCTCATATTCTTCACGGCCTACGCACTGCTCCAGTTCCTGTTTAAGCTGTTTTAATCTTTGCTTCAACGCTAACTTTCCGCCCGAACGTTTTGGTATTTTTCCGGTATGAGTACTTGTTCCATGAATACGGCGAAGTAACGGCTCAAGCCTCTCACCATAGGCGGCATAACATTCCCCGCAACCGATTTTACCATTCCGGCTAAAATCACTGTAAGTCATTCCACAATTTGGACAATGAGTTTCCTCTCTATACTGGGGCACATTAGTAAAGCTATGATTGAACATCCCTTTGAGAAAATCCTGAACCGAAAACTGGTTATCGGTTGAAAACTGAATTTCTCCATATTTTTGAGCACATTGCTCACATAGATGTTTCTCTGTTTTTTGGTTGTTATTAATTTTTGTAATATGAACACTTACCGGTCTTTCTTTACAGTCATCGCACAACATCAAAATTCCTCCTCAAGAAAAATCAGCCAGCCTTAAAATAAGCTTTCGCAAAATTCTAGCCCTGTCCTGAACCCCCCAATGGTCTTCGGTTAGGTAAAAAAATTGACGCATTAACTCCGCTTCACGACTACTTAATAATCCGTAAGCCTCGAGTTGAGCAACCACTGCTTCCACATTGTCCTGCCGCGGATCTGCCACTACATCCTTGGCAGCATTCTTATACACCATTTGCTGCCCTGAAATGCGGAAGATACGAACAAATCCGCCCGCCCCACGCCTAGACTCTACAATAAACCCACGGTTAGTAGTAAACCTAGTACTTAGAACATAACTAATCTGCGACGGAGCACAATTTAGTTCTTCCGCAAGTTCATTTCGTTTTAAAATCATGAACTCTCTCTGCTCACCCGTCAGCTTACCTAATATATATTTTTCTATAATATCAGCTAAATTCGACATAACACCACCTGCGGTTTACGTTTATTCTTTGACCTTTTCTTGATCTTTGTCTTTATTATATTTGACCTTTTGACATTTAACAACTGGGTAATTCACTCATTTATGGCCATAAATAGAAATTGATAATAATTATTATCAATTGATCTTGCCTTATCGCCTCTTTTCATGGTTTTTATATGCCATTTTACAGCGCTTAAGTTTATAGTATTTATTTTTTATGCTTTTTCCACCAACTATAGCCAAGATACCCTGCAGCTAGCAGCATCAAAACACCATTAACTAGCCTGAATTCATGAGCAAAGTACTTCGGATCCCAGTATGACACAGGGCTATGCACCGCTAATAAGGTAATCGGATATAGAAAAAAATTGGCATGAGCAGCGTGAGTTAAGCCATCAATTAAAATATGAGTTCCCCAACCTACTATAAACGCCTGCCAACGCTTAAATGGTGAAAATATTGTAAGTAATCCCATTCCAGCGCAAATTACAGCAGAATGCCCCACTAAGTCAACATATATAGCCCAAGGATACTGCGGCAAATAAGACATAAACACAGCTGGTGTAATCGTCAAAAGATCATACCATGTAAATATTCCTTTAATAAAAAGCACCGCTAACAGCACAAAATATACATAATCAGGCAGCATTGATCCAATCACAAACTGCCATACTTGATGATGCCGCCACATTAAAAAATACAACCAAAACCCGTGTTGAAAAGTATTCATAATTCACCTCGTAGGCTTTCTGTTATATTTTTACATATATCGACTGTCAATATGTAGAAAACCCTCCGCTGACGATAATAATCCTCGTATGCTTTCCGGTAAAGTATTGATCAATCTAAGGAAATTTATTTTAATATCTAATAAATTACTCTTTACAACTAAGTCTCTGAGCATTATAATGAAAAACTGTAAAATACATATAATAAACGGCGTAATATAGCTTATTTCTTAATAAAATCCGGCTTTTCATTGGAAAAGTCCTCAAATTCCGACTTTTTTGCCGGAAAAAGATACGCCTAAGCCATATAAAAACTAAGTTAGAGGGGTGATAGGTGATGAAAATAATCGGCAAACATCTGACTGTTGATATGTATGGTTGTAGCTTTGAAAATTTGGACAACCTTGAATTTATTCGTTCCGCCATGCTTACAGCCGTACGCGAAGCCAACATGACTCTTCTTGATTTTTCCTACCACAAATTCGAACCACAAGGGCTTACCGCTCTGGCCCTTTTGGCTGAAAGCCATATGAGCATCCACACTTATCCCGAGTTTAGCTATGCTGCTATCGATGTCTTTACCTGCGGTGATCACAGCCGACCAGATAAGGCAGTCGCCATTCTAAAAAACCTTCTTAAACCGGAAAAAACTAAAATTACCAATATTCGCCGAGGAGACTTCGGCTCCGAAAGTGATATGCGCCCTAAAATAAAAGTCAGTATGACCCCCCTTCGACGAGTGCGTAGCACTGGAGCCAGAGTTCTCAGTTTCCTTTCTCGAGCCAAATAAACAAGTAAATCAGTAGCCAGCCTATAATAAAATAGGCTGGCTACTGATTTACTTGCAAACGCTTAATCTAGTAATGGTATAAGTTTTACACTATATGCTTATACTACGCAGGTAAATGTTTCCATTGAAATTTATTGCCAATAATAACATTTAAGATCTCAAAACATCATCTTAAATAATGGAGGATTTAAAATGAGTACAAGTCAAAACTTAGCCGACGCTTTTGCCGGTGAATCTCAAGCCAATCGAAAATACCTTGCTTTTGCCAAACAAGCTGATCTGGAAGGTTATCACCAGGTCGCACGCCTATTTAGAGCCACCGCTGAAGCAGAAACAATCCATGCTCACGCCCAATTAAAAGCTATGGGCGGTATCAAATCAACCATCAATAATCTGCAAGAAGCAATCAGTGGCGAAACCCATGAATACACTGAAATGTATCCCCCCTTTATTCAGCAGGCAGAAGCGGAAAATAAAACCGAAGCAGCTCGCTCATTCAAGTTAGCCAATGCTGCCGAAGAAATTCATGCCACCCTTTATAAGAAAGCCTTGAATAACATAGAGACTAAGCAGCTCGTTGATCTTTACTTGTGTCCAGTGTGTGGCTATATCGCAGAAGGCCACGCACCAGACAATTGTCCCATATGCAATGCTAAGGCTTCCTCCTTTGTTAAAATTGACTAACCATATCAAAATAATAACAAAGCCACGGTTTTGAAAAATGCCGCGGCTTTGTTATTATTTTGATATTATATTGAAGTCAACTCTCTATTTGTGATCACTTTCATTTGCGCTTTTTGATCAATAGCTAAAATCCGATAAGGAAGATTAGGATGTGTCGAAAGTTTTTCGGCAATCCAGATCCAGAATCCGGCTTCTCTATTAGCCTGTTTGACATATTCGGCGGCATCGACATTCTTATACAATCTTTTGCCAGCGGCTAATACAAGCAGACCTGCCATTGCCCCTGCTGGTTGATTATAAGCAGCTATGCGGTCACAAGTATATTCACAAGCTCTTGAGTAAGCTTGTGACAAAAACGGTATGAAGGTCGATGGAAATAAGAACCACCGCCATGATAAATGCTTTCGTTTTATATGAGCAAATTCGTGACTTAATATAAATGCTAGAGCATCTTCCCCCTGTTCATAGGCCAATTCGAAAACTTCTGAGTAAATTACAACATAGTTTCTGCCAAGAAATCGCATGGCAAATGCATTTAATAAGCCACCTGACTGGATTATATATACTGGCGGCATTTGTTTAATTTCCATTTTAGATGCTATTTGATCGGCAAGTTTATATACTTCAGGAAACTGACTTTCCGATATTCGAACTCCATTCCCTCGAATCTGACCAACAGCTAATCCCTGAACTATAAAACCGATAACAACGCCCATAATAATATAAACTATCCCGACTATCGACAGAACAAGCATTAGATAAATCAATATGCTAATTATGAGGGAAAGTTTAAAATAGAACTTTTCCTTGGGATGCACCAAAAGATTCATAAAACATCTCCTTATTTACTTATATTGGAATACATGTCTATATTCGCTCCCAAGGATAAATTACCCTTTTTCCTTTACTGCTTTGTATTTTGTGTCACTTTAACACAAATAGAAATTCGCCATCTAGCAAACAGCGAAAGTAAGCGCTACCGAGATAGCTCTCAATAAAACATTCCGCATTCAGCCCCGATTGCCGCATCCACTACTTGCGAATTAAGATCACCGAAGCTACACACGAAAATCAAAATTATTGCCCTTATGCGCCGTAATCTGTTCAGATTTTATCACAGAACCAGCACTCTCACTTTCATTATTCCTGACAGCAGTTTTACGACACGCAGCCTTGATATTAGCTTTCTTCGTAATAATTTTCAATATCAACCATCCAATTAGTATTACAACGATAGCTACTACAACTATCAGGAAAGAGGTATATTCTGATGTCGAATTTCTCATTATTGGTTTTAGTTGATTAGAAGGAATTACCGTTTGGGATGCTATTTCTTCCTTCGGATCCAAAACACTAGAAGAAAAAGTTCCACTAGTCTTATCAACTTGGTCTGCTGCCGTTTTAGCAACAGACGACTTCTCAGTTACCTGCGTAGCCGAACTAGCATGATTTCTAGAACTCGCAGTGGTACTTGCAGGAGAGCTTGAAGAATTAACTTCAGACAATGAGCCTGATGTTGCCGGAGACATCGTAGGCGCAGTTGGCACTATCGGTTTTGTAGGAGCAGTTGGTGCCACAACCAATACGAAAACCCCCTCATTTAACTTCAACTAAAAAGTTATGCCTTTCATTTTAATAAAGACATTAACCCACCGCAACCCTCTTGTCAAGAAAATTGTTATATTGTACAGTAATATTTTGTAGTTTCTTGGAATAAACGCTATAATATTAATATATCGTCAATAGTAATAGCAACAGAATTTATACCATTGGGATTGGAGGTATTCGATGAAGTTATTGGCATTTAACGGAAGCCCCAAAAAAGACTGGAATACAGCTACATTGCTTCAGAAAGCCCTCGAAGGAGCAGCTTCACATGGAGCCGAAACTAATCTTATTCATCTTTATAATCTTAATTTTAAAGGCTGTGTAAGTTGTTTTGCATGCAAGTTAAAAGCTGGGAAAGGCTACAGAAACTGTGCCTATAAAGATGATCTGACACCAATTCTTGAAGAAGTGGAACATGCTGATGCGCTCATCTTCGGTTCCCCCATCTATCTAGGAACGGCAACAGGTATAATGAAATCGTTCTTGGAACGTTTAATATTTCCATACCTAATATATGATACACAATACTCTACTCTTTTCAAGAAGAAAATTCAAACTGGATTTATTTACACTATGGAAAGCCGGCTGCGAGTGGTAGGCTATGACCAGCAATTCAGTACTACAGAAATGCTGATGGCGAAAATCTTTGGAGCTTCAGAGTCATTGTTTGCTACCGATACCTATCAGTTTGACGATTATTCCAAGTATATGTCAACATCCTTTAGTGATGAAGAAAATGTAGCAAATCGAAGAAAAGAATCTCCTATTGACTGTAAAAATTCTTTCCAGATGGGAGTAAGATTTGCTGCCGCTTACAGAGTATAATACAACCACTCATATAAGTCGTAACGCCAAAATCAAAAGACCACTCATAAAAATGAGTGGTCTTTTGATTTAACCGGCAACTACCTATCCTCCCAGGCCGTTTCCAGCCAAGTACTTTCGGCGTATACGGGCTTAACTACTGTGTTCGGTA
>JAGGAC010000038.1 GCA_017889635.1 Bacillota bacterium
ATCGAAAATGAAGTTATCAAAATTAACACCTCGGTTAACAGTCCTGTATTTGGCCTTAACGAGATTAAGAACGAAATTCACTTAATTGAAAACGAAGTCATCAACATTAACAATACTATCAATAACGGCACATTCGGTTTTGGCGAAATCAAGAATGAAATCCGCCTCATCGAAAATGAAGTTATCAAGATTAACACCTCGGTTAACAGTCCTGTATTTGGCCTTAACGAGATCAAGAACGAAATCCACCTCATCGAGAACGAAGTCATCAACATCAACAACACCATCAACAACGGTGTCATCGGACTCGGCGACATCAAGAATGAAATCCGTCTCATCGAAAATGAAGTTATCAAAATTAACACCTCGGTTAACGAAAACGAAGTCATTAACATTAACAACACTATCAATAACGGCACATTCGGTTTTGGTGAAATTAAGAATGAAATTCGCCTCATCGAGAATGAAGTTATCAAGATTAACACCTCGGTTAACAGTCCTGTATTTGGTCTTAATGAGATTAAGAACGAAATTCACTTAATCGAAAACGAAGTCATCAACATCAATCCGCCTCATCGAGAACGAAGTTATCAAGATTAACACCTCGGTTAACAGTCCTGTATTCGGCTTAAACGAAATTAAGAACGAAATCCACTTAATCGAAAACGAAGTCATCAACATCAACAACACTATCAATAACAGTGTCATTGGACTCGGCGACATCAAGAATGAAATCCGCCTTATTGAAAATGAAGTTATCAGGATTAATACCTCGGTTAACAGTCCTGTCTTCGGCTTAAACGAAATCAAAAACGAGATTCACTTAATCGAAAACGAAGTCATCAACATTAACAACACCCTTAATAACGGCACATTCGGCTTTGGCGAAATCAAAAATGAAATTCGCCTCATCGAAAATGAAGTTATCAGGATTAATACCTCGGTTAACAGTCCTGTCTTCGGCTTAAACGAAATCAAAAACGAGATTCATTTAATCGAAAACGAAGTCATCAACATCAATAACACTATCAACAACGGCGTCATCGGACTCGGCGACATCAAAAATGAAATCCGCCTTATCGAAAACGAAGTTATCAGGATTAACACCTCGGTTAACAGTCCTGTCTTCGGCTTAAACGAAATTAAGAACGAGATTCATTTAATTGAGAACGAAGTCATCAACATCAATAACACTATCAATAATGGTGTCATCGGACTCGGCGACATCAAGAATGAAATCCGCCTCATCGAGAACGAAGTTATCAAGATTAACACCTCGGTTAACAGTCCTGTATTCGGCTTAAACGAAATCAAAAACGAAATTCACCTCATCGAGAACGAAGTCATCAATATCAATAATACTATCAATAACGGCACATTCGGTTTTGGCGAAATTAAGAATGAAATTCGCCTCATCGAGAACGAAGTCATTAACATTAATACCTCGGTTAACAGCCCAATATTTGGCCTTAACGAAATCAAGAACGAAATCCACTTAATCGAAAACGAAGTCATCAATATTAACAACGCTATCACCAACTTTGATCTCGGTGACATCAAGAATCAGGTTATCCTCATTAATAACTCGGTTAACAGTCCTGTATTCGGCTTAAACGAAATCAAAAATGAAATCCACTTAATTGAAAACGAAGTCATCAATATTAACAACGCTATTACCAACTTTGATCTCGGTGACATCAAGAATCAGGTTATCCTCATTAATAATTCGGTTAATAGCCCAATATTCGGCTTAAACGAAATTAAAAACGAGATCCACTTAATCGAAAATGAAGTCATCAACATCAACAACACCATCAATAACGGCACATTCGGCTTTGGCGAAATTAAAAATGAAATTCGCCTTATCGAGAATGAAGTTATTAACATTAACACTTCGGTTAACAGTCCTGTATTCGGCTTAAACGAAATCAAGAACGAAATCCACTTAATCGAAAACGAAGTCATCAATATCAATAACACTATCAATAATGGTGTCATCGGACTCGGCGACATCAAAAATGAAATCCGCCTTATCGAAAACGAAGTTATCAACATTAACACCTCGGTTAACAGTCCTGTCTTCGGCTTAAACGAAATCAAAAATGAAATCCACTTAATCGAGAACGAAGTCATCAACATCAATAACACTATCAATAATGGTGTCATTGGACTCGGCGACATCAAGAACGAAATTCGCCTCATCGAAAATGAAGTCATCAACATTAACACCTCGGTTAACAGTCCTGTCTTCGGCTTAAACGAAATCAAAAACGAAATCCACTTAATCGAGAACGAAGTCATCAACATCAATAACACTATCAATAATGGTGTCATTGGACTCGGCGACATCAAGAACGAAATCCGCCTCATCGAAAATGAAGTCATTAACATTAACACCTCGGTTAACAGCCCGTTCTTCGGCTTAAACGAAATCAAAAACGAAATAATCCTTATCAACAGTTCGGTTAACAGTCCTATCTTCGGCCTCAACGAAATCAAAAATGAAATCCGTCTCATCGAAAATGAAGTCATCAACATCAATAACTTTATAGTCACATCTAATTTCCTCAACGAAGTAATCCTTACCAATATTATTTTAAACAACATCCTAAATAATGTCATCATTATCAATAACACATTAAACCTCACAGTCCTACTGGACATCCAAAATGAACTCTTCCTCATCAACAACTCGGTTAACAGTCCTGACTTCGGCTTAAACGAAATTAAGAATGAAATCCGCTTAATCGAAAACGAAGTCATCAACATCAACAATACCGTTAATAACAGCGTCATCGGCCTAGCCGAAATTAAAAATGAAATCCGCTTGCTGGAGCAAGCTGCCCTCCGCACTAGCGCCAACGTTACCAGCGGACCAATATTCACCGATCCCCAAAGTGCCTTGCTCTTAGTAAAGGTCTTGAACACTACCACAAGCAACCGGACCGTTACAGTAAAAGTATTTAGACTTGACACTGTGCCGGCTAGTCAAATATGGAATCGATTTTTAACAATCCCTGCCCTTTCTGCCAACGAGTTTAATAATATCGACTTGGGTTCAGGAGGAAATACAGTAGAAGAATTTGACATTGAAATCTTCAATATGGCACCAGGACTCTACCCTGCCGCAATTCAGTCATCAGGAACCGGCTTCCAAACAAGAATTACCGGCACCGAATTAAAAACCGTTGATTTTTACCCCATACTCGGCAACGGAATTGATCCCTAACAGCCTACACCCGCCCACTAGGGCGGGTGTTCCTTTGCCCTGCACCTTTATTCCCCTGCCATCATACAATACCCTATACCAGCCAGCGAGGTGATTTTACCTGTGCCAAAAGCCACCGGACCCGAATCAGTCTGCCTGGAACTCTTCAATCACCACAATCTTACCGGCCTCCTAAACGCTGCTGCACATAACGGTTGGCAGCCGGTTTGGTTTAAGTTTGAAGAACTATACCAGCACCACCCTTTTTCAAATAACGAAGAAAAAAATGTATTTGTTGACCTATTTATGACCGCTTGCCTGTCGGCCATCAGCGCGACAAATGACGGCTCTGTTCTCTGGGATCTTATTGATAAGTGGTCAAATCGCCGGAAAATTCCTGACCGCAGCGCTGCCCTACCTGCCGATGAACAGATATCTGCACTGTATTTCTGTCTCCGCCTCCGCGATAAACTGCGTGATTATTTTTTCCATGCCCCATTAGACGATATCACCGAGCCCCACCAAAAACTAGCCCTTACCCTGTGGCCGCAAATATTTCTCAATACCTTCTCTCCCCTCCACCTTCTCTGGGACAAAAAAGACGCTGCCATAAGCAATTTCACAGTCGCCGACTGGCAAACTAAAGGCTACCCCGGCCTCTTAGCTGCCAGCATGTACTATCCGCTGGATGCCGACAACTTCAATATTAACAGTGAAGATTTATTTGCCGCCAAACTTCCGCTCTTCGCCAAAACTCTCCTAATGCGCTGGATGTTGAATATTCCCTACTTCAACGGCGAAATGAAACACCGTGATAAATTAGTCCGCTATGTCCCGGAACTCTGCCGCGCCCTGGCCAAACACCCTGAGATTCTCACCCAAGTCTATTTTGTCGGTTTTGTTCAGGAGGCCATGACCGGCTTTTGGCGCTCTTCTTACATCGGCGGCAATAACGTCCAGGCCCTGTCCGCCTTTGGCGACTTTATTTCCAACACCATCAACAGTTTCTGTCCGCTGCCGCCTCCCGAAAAGCGCAGCCGTCAGCCTAATGACAAAATTCGTGTCGGCTACATATCACGCAACCTCTACCGCCAAGCGGTCAGCTATTACATGATCAACCGGGTACTTCACCACAATCGGAACAACTTCGAACTATTCATCTTCTCCCTCGGCGAATATAAGGATCACTTCAGCGAGCTTTATGAACAAAACAGCGCCCATTATCAAAAGTTCACCAATCTTCAGGATTTTTCATCCATTATTAACGCCATCCGCCAAAGTAATCTTGACCTCCTTATTTTCACCGACATCGGCATGGATGTTATCACTTACACCCTGGCCGGTCTCCGTCTGGCCCCCATCCAGTGTGCTATGGTGGGCCACGGCACCACCACCGGCTTGCCGACAATTGACTACTATATTTCCGGTGATTTTGAAGCTCCCTCCGCCCAAAACCAGTACAGGGAAAAACTCATCCGCCTGCCTAACCTGGGAGCTGCCCAATACCTCCCTGACAGCCCTATCCCAACCATCAGCCGTGCCGACCTCGGCATCCCTGACGATGCTGTCCTTTTTATCTCCTGCGCCAACGGCATCAAGCACCGCGCCGAACGCGAACAACTTTACGTCGAAATTCTCTGTCAGGCCCCCAACGCCTGGGTACTTATCAAACCCTTCACCACCCCGGATGGCCTTGATGGCCGCTTGGCGAAGCGAATCAAAGCCTTGGCGGCTGAAAAAGGGGTTGCTGACCGTCTTTTAATTCTGCCGTCTATCAGTCACTATCGCAGCGTTCTCGGGCTGCTGTCCATCGCTGACATTCAGCTCGACACCTACCCCTACGGCGGCTGGACCACCAATCTGGAAGCCCTCTACTCCGGCTTGCCGATAGTCACCCAAGAAGGCGAACTGTCCCGTAGCCGCTGGGGAGGAGGAATGCTCAGAGCTTTGGGCATCAATGAGGGCATCGCCGCTAATGAAGACGAATTTGTCGCCTGGGCGGTCAAATTCGCCCAGGACCCGGACCTGCGCTGGCGGCTGTCACGGCAAATCAAAGCCAATGTCGAACAGGTCCTGTTTAACGGCCCCGCCGCCCAGCCCGCCTTTGAGCAGGCACTTCTGAACATTATAGCCGAATCGAACGGACTGCCAGTTCAATCGGCAGCTCAATCAATAAATGACAAACCAGCCAACAAAAATCAGTTAAAACGCCTTGGCCGTTTATCCATTGTCCTTCCGGAATACATCACTATCGCCACCTCGATCGCCCCTAGAAGCTACAGCGACCAGCAAGCTGCCCTTTCCACCTGGCAAAAAGCCGGCTTCCACCTCATCTCCATCAACACCGCCGCTGAAATCCCCACCCTCCAGCCAAATTTCCCTGACATCGAATTTATTGCCGCCCCCCGTGATGCCAGCCCAACCTACCAAAAACCCTATATCTATTTCGACGATATATTGACCTGCCTCGCCAACACTGGCTCGCGCACCGTCGGCATCATCAACTCTGATCTCCGGCTTATAAATCCCGAACTCTATGACTTGGTCAAAAATGAAACAACTCCTTCACTACTCTTCGGCTCCCGTTTGGACGCCGCTACCCCGGATCGACGCGAAGGCAAACTATATTTTCAAGGCTTTGACTACTTCTTCTTTCACCGCGACCTTCTTCAGGACTTTCCCCCCGAAAACTTTTGCCTCGGTCTGCCCTGGTGGGATTTCTGGGCTGCCCTCATTCCTCTAAAAAACCACCGCCAGGTAAAAAGGGTGGTCACTCCGGCAACGCTGCATATCACTCACTCAGCTTCCTGGAATAAACCTAGCTGGGAAAATTTAGGGATGGAAATCGCCAAACATTTTCCCCCGCCCTTCCAGCTTTCACCTGATAACCTGTTGAACTATCTCCAGCACCTGGCCCTACAGATAAACCTTGAACCGCAGGATATCCTAATTTAAACCCCGCGAGGTGCCGTCAATGAGCTTGGCATTATATGAAAACGTCAACACAACTTCCTTTCCCCGCCACTGCCTCTTAAAATACATAACCCAGCCTTTTGACAAAGCCGCCGAATATCACTGGCACCAAAACCTATGGCAAGTTCCCCTCTTAGCTGAAGAACTGGGCAACTTTGGCTATAATGTAGATGTTATCAACTGGAATGACGACAATGTCACCCTCAATAAACAATACGATCTGGTCATCGACATATCACCCCATAACCGCCAAATCTACCAAAAGCATCTAAGTCCAGCCTGCCGCCACATTCTTTTCGCTACCGGCTCCGCCCCTGCCTGGCAACGCCTTCAGGAAAGCAATCGTCTGGAAGACCTTTATCGCCGCCGCGGCATTCGCCTGGAGCCAAAAACTCCTCCCGCATACGACTACCCGTCACCCCATTGCTTTGATGGCTTTTTCCTTTTCGGCAACCGGCATACCCTTACTACCTTTGGTCCGGTTAATACTGACAAGGTTGCCTTTATTACCAATACCGGCTACCTTCTGCCCCCACCAACAGACTTTAGCCAAAAATCACCGCGAAACTTTCTCTTTTTAGCCAGCCGTAACCAAATTCTTAAAGGTCTCGACCTCCTTCTGGAAGTATTCTCTGCCAACCATGATATTACACTTTACATCTGCAGCCTCTTTGCTCAAGAACCAGAGTTTTGTCAAGTCTATGCCAAGGAACTCTTTCAGCATCCAAACATCAAACCAATCGGCTTCCTCGACCTTTATGGCAGTCACTTTCAGGAGCTTGTCCAAAAATGCGCCTATGTCATTGCCCCCTCCTGCTCTGAAGGCATTTCCGGCAGCGTACTTTCCGCAATGTCTGCTGGGCTTATTCCCCTCATCAGTCGCGAGTGCGGCCTGGAGAAGTGCGATGCCCACATATTCGATAACTGCAGCATCAACACCATCGCTGAAACGGTAGCGGACTTTTCCTGCAAAGATCCTAACTGGATACGTGCCGAAACCTTCCGCGCTCTGGACACTATTCACCGGCGTTACAGTCCTTGCGCTTATCTTCTTTCTATTCGGGCTGCGCTGGAAAAACTACTTGGCCCGCCCTCAAGCCAAGACCATCTCGTATTATCCCATTCTATGAAAAAAAGGAGTGCTTTTATGATCGCCACTACCCGCGTCGGCATCCCGCTAACTGGCGGAAAATATTGGCATGGCGGCGTATCATACATTGAGACACTGGTAAAATCGGTAACCGCCCTGCCCAAAAGCGAACGCCCCGAACTGTACCTAGTAATTTCCGACCATACTCTTCCCCACTTTGAATGTTACCAGCCATTCCTATCCCACTTCGACGGTATCATCATGCTCTCTCCGAACCCACCCGCCGGCGATCTCGTAGACAAATTAGGTAAAGCTCCGGTCTGGTGTCATAACTTTAATGAACTTTTTGCGATTATCGATTTTTACTATCCGGTCAACAGCGACGTTTTGCCATATCCCCAAGCCGCCTCCTGGATTCCCGACTTTCAGCACAAAGCTCTGCCGGAATTCTTCTCCGAATACGAGCATAATTCCCGAGAAGACCAGTTTCAAAAAGTCGCTGCCGAAGCCCAACTTGTCATTTTTAACAGCCATGACGCTGAAGCCGATTTTAAAAAATATTATCCTGCTTCAAAAGCAGTCACCAAAATTCTTCCTGCTGCTATTTACCCGGAGGAAGACTGGTATACCGCCGATCCCTCCGCCATACAGGCCAAGTACAACCTCCCCCCGCGTTTTGTCCTTTGTTCTAACCAATTCTGGATCCACAAAAACCACCTCACCCTCTTTCGTGCCGCCGCACTTATTAAGAGCGCAGGCCAGGCCATCCACATCGTCTGTACCGGTCCAACCGATGATTACCGTGCTCCCGCCTACTTTACTTATCTGCAAAACGAAATTACCAGAATGAAGCTCGATGACTCAATCACCGTCCTTGGACTCATTCCCCGCTCCGATCAGCTTCAATTACTTAGGCGTTGTATGTTCGTTGTCCAGCCCTCACTTTTTGAAGGACTAAGCCTAATTGTTCAGGAATGCCGAGCCTTCGGCAAGCCACTCCTCCTCAGCGACCTGGATATCCACAAGGAATACCAATATGGAACGCTTTTTAACCGCCTAAGCCCGGAAGACTTGGCAGCCAGAATGGTAAACTTACTATCAGACTGCTGCCCTGGCCCGGACACGGCAGCAGAAATAACAGCAAAGAACTGCGCCATGGAACTAGTCCACACTTGTGGGCGGCAATTTTCCTCCATCATCTTAGACCACCTTTGCAGTATCAAACCACCACCTTCTCCAAAGCCAGCCCATCCCCCGGTAGCCATTGTCACTTCGCTGTCTTTAGACAACATTACCAACGAACAGCTGGCCATAAAAAGCTGGCAACAAGCCGGGTTTAAAGTCATTGCCATGAATACCGCTGACGATATTGCACGTCTTTCCCCACTATTTCCTGATATCGAATTTATCCCGGCTTCACGTGACGCTTCAGCCCGTTATGGCAAACCATACATCTATTTCCGCGATCTTGTAGACTGCTGCGTCAATCTGCCCTCTGCAATCTCCGGCATTGCCAAAGCCGATATAATCCTTCCCCCGGAACTAATGCCATTTGTGGCCCAAGAAGGACAGGGCTCCATCATTTTCGGCTCACGTTTAGACACCGATTCAGCCGATTTAGCCACCGGCGATGAGCATAGTGGCGGTTTCGACTACATCTTTTTTGACAAAAGCGTAGCGAACTATTATCCCCGGGAAAGCTTTTGCCTCGGACTATACTGGTGGGATTACTGGGCAGTATTAATGCCCATCGCCGCCGGAGTAACCGCCAAACGCTTGGAGCTTCCTATCGCCAAACATGTCAGGCATCAAACCAGCCCCAACCTTGAGCTCTGGCGAAAATTAGGACTTGAGTTAGCCCGTTACGCCGAAACAGACTACGCCGTCACCCCAGATACTCTGGCCAACTATCAAAAACTCCTCTTTCAAACCATTAAAGATAACTCCACCGCCGTCAGTCTTCCTTCATCTTAAATACATACTCCACCGGCTGGTGGCAAGCTCCGGGAACAAACCCGCTGAAACGCTCAACATCAATCCGCTGCCCCTGATCAAAAAGTGCAGACAACATTTTCAAATCATACCCCAGGGCTCCATCAAATCGGTTGGCACACTTCGTCTGCACTACATTCACCGGCACCGAGAAAGCCAGCGTCCGTTCAGGGCACAGAAGCAGAGGCCGATCAGGCAGCAGCCGCCACGAGTTCGCTGCCAGCAGCCCTTCGAGCTCATTAGGGCCATTAAAACTAAGCTCACCCAGAACCTTCCAGATGTCTCCCGACCGATAACAAGAACTGGAAATTTCTAATGGATATGCAAAATCTAGCACCGCCACCGGCCATTCATAAATAAAAAAACCATCACCTAAAGTAATTAAATCAGGCAACGGCTGACGGCAGTTAAGTGGATAACAATATACAGTATTTTGCCCTAATCTTAGTGACACTCCTACAGCCTGTGGATAAGACTCCAACAACTTCTTGAGCTGACCTGTCGAAAAATCCCCAACAAACAAAGTGTCATCCACCAGAAAGATAATATCCGAACTTCGCCGCAAAATCTCCTTAACTTGTGCGCAAAAATCAGTTTCCTCAAGAAACGCAACTGTCCGATAGCTCGCCTTTACTTCCTGATATTGGCGGTTATTATCATTATCGGAACATGTGAAAATCACTATTACCTCAATATCATCGACATCACGGCAATGAAGCAGCAACGATGACAATAAGCCCTCCAGCTGCAACGCCCGATCCTTACTGAATATAAGCACAGTCATTTTACCCTTTCCTCCTTTACGTATCACTATAATCGACAATACCGGCAAGAAAGAATTGTCAACATTTCCAAGTTATGAAGTCAGGCAATATTGTACAAAATAATGCTGAGGGGTTGATACCACGAGCGAAAGCTTCGCGCACCTTTCGCCCGTTTGCCTGGAGTTTCCGTTTATAACGGCTCTCCGGACTATCAATCCCGCGGTTTAATGCCAACTAGCAGCCAACGCGCTCACCACTTATATAAAATTTATGCTTACAATCAACAATATATTATTGGAGGTGCCTGATGGACGACGCCCCACGGAATGAAAACTTAACGTCACAAGACAGCGCCGATTCCAACATTTACACTGACCCGTCTATCATAGCTAAAATTGCCCGGCTTGAACAATATGGCATAAGACCAGCTATCACGGTATACAAAGAAGCCGGCGAATTAGCTGAATCTTAGCTGTCTCTCTAAACAAGTAAGCTTGCACCAATATATCAACACTTTGGTGCAAGCTTACTTGTTTATTAGCCATGTTTGTAGGAAATATGTTACAATATAAAAAATACCACTTCACAGGAGGTTAAATAACAAATGGCCAAGCTTCTGCGTTTGACTCTGGCATTACTAGTATTCTCCCTGGCAAACATCTCATTATCTCAGGTGCAAGCTGCGCCAAGTGGCGATCCTGCAAATCCGGTAACCGTCAACATTGAAGTTAAAGTTGATAACCCCGCTAACTTTTGGGACTTAACCTATTTAACAAAAGATTCTATTCTGTCAAAAGCTACCACTATTAAAGTTTCGTGGGATGCAAAAAGTGATAAAGGCAAGACCTCCGGCAGTGAAATCGCGGTCACCAAAGGCCAAACTGCTGGCAAAGTCGCTATCCGCACCGTGAAAGGTTCCCTTGTCAATTACCAGGTTACTGTAATCGGAACCAATAATACCGTATTAGCTACTTTAAGCATGAATGTTCGTGATAGCAAGAACCAAACTAAAACTGTAACAATCTCACCGCCTGAAACAATCTTCCCTAACATCAATTATGGCAATACTACTTCGTCCTATAGTCAGTATACAAGTTCATAACAACTATAACATTATAAAGCGGCTAAAACTCTTAAATATTCAAGAGCTTTAGCCGCTTTTGTATTACTTGACCACACTGTGGCGGTTACGTTTTTTTTACAGCAGTCAACCTTGCCGCCAAAGCATTCAAATCAGCACCCTTTAAGGCACCCTCCAGTAAATCCGGCAACAATGCCGGTGTGCAGGCAAAGCAGGTAATGCCGATCTTGGCAAGTTTACGGGCTAATGTTTCATTATAGCAGGGCGTTCCTTTATCCGAGAGAGCTAAAAGGCAAATTGCTTTGACCCCAGACTTATGCATCTCCTCCATTCGCCGTACCATGGCTGCTTCATTGCCGCCTTCGAAAAGGTCAGTCAGTAAAATAAACATTGTTTTGGCAGGCTCAGTAATAAACTGTTGGCAGTAGGCTATCGATTTGTTGATGTCGGTTCCACCGCCAAGTTGGATGCCAAAAAGCATATCGACCGGATCACTATCATATTGCTCAGATAGATCGATAACTTCGGTATCAAAGGCTACTATGCGGGTATTTAAGGCTGGCAGACTGGCCAGGATTGATCCGATAACAGAGCCATAGATAATGGAATCAGCCATTGAACCACTTTGATCCATATCCAAAATAATATTCCAGTTATTTGTTCTTTTAGCACGATCAAAGAAGTATACTCGTTCCGGAATAATTTTTTTTAAAGTCGGATTATAGTTCTTGATGTTTTTGTTAATAGTATATTTCCAGTCAATGCTGACCACATTTGGAATTGGAGAATGGCGGCGCTTGTTTAAAGCGCCGCTGACAGCGCGTTGAATATTGGTTTCCAACCGTTTTTTTATTTCCTCGACAACTGATTTCACAATCTGCCTGGCGGTCTCTTTTGTTCTTTCCGGGATTTTGCCGCGAAGAGACATCAAAGTTGCAACCAATTCAATACTTGGTTGGACGGTTTTTAAAACTTCAGGTTCAAAGAGAAGTTGTTTCAACCCTTTGCGTTCAATCGCATCTGTTTGGATAACCGACACTACGTCTTCCGTAAAATAAGTTCGTATGTCTGCCAGCCACTTGGCAAGTTTAGGAGCCGAAGGTCCTTTACCCGCCGCTCTGCGGCCACCGCCTTGCTGAGTGTCCTCTTGTTCCGGCGTAGAATTGTCATAGATTGCAGCCAACGCTTCATCCATCACTAATTCATCAGAATTAAGGATAAATCGCTCGCCTGCCAAATCTTCAAGTTTCTGGCTACCTGGTTCACCCAGAATAAGGCGCCAGCGTTTCAATTGTTCACTATCAGCCATAGTCATATATCTCCAAAATCAAAATCATTTAGTTCAGCAACGGTTTGTTCCTCTTCCGGGCTTAAAGCTTCGTTCAAATGCTCGCTAACCTGATTGTGATTAATCCCCCATATTTCTGCAAGATTTTCACAGATATTACGCTTTTCCACCAGGCTGAATTCACCAAAAGCTCTCCGTAAAAACACCAACGCCCGTTTAAATTGCTCATTGTCTAGGGAAGCCACATATTCAGCAATATATTGCCATAACGGCATACGGGTCAGCAGGGCATATCGATTACGCATCGACAATCCTTCAAACCATCCGGCCCCGAGGTCCGCTTCAATTCCGGGTGAAAGCCTGCGCGCTACTTCTTGTGATAGCTCCTCATTACTCACCCGATTTCTTTCCAGCAATATTGCACAGGCAAAACCGGATAGTTTTGGATTTCTATCATCACATTCCGCCAATTGCGCTAGTGTATTTAACCAAAGTTCTTCATCAACTATTGTGTAGTGTTCCAAAGCAACGGCGTTTAACCTATGAATCGCTGACGCTATTGACGCAGCCGCATTATTGTCGCAATAAGAAGCATTAAGTAATAGCAGGGTACCTCTGAGAAACAACTGCTCCAGCAGCGGTATGAGATGAGAGGAATCAAATTTTCTAATATCGCCATAACTGATAACTACAGACAGATCAAAAACAGCTTGCGCAATCTCCTCTAAAGCCCCTGTATCGACCGCCAGTTTTTGCAGTACACTTCTGGCGTATTCCATAGATTCCGGCATACCGCATTCACAGGCTGCACGGATTATAGCCGCAGCATCAGCAATTGCACTGCTATTGTCCAAACGCTCTTTAAAGGCATAGGCTGTTGCTAATTCAATAGTTTCGCCCATCAAGGTCGCTTCAACCAATTGAATTTCTGCTTCCGGCGTCCATTGCAAAACCCACTCTTCATACCACAATGCCGCTTCTTTATTACTTTTTTTCTTTTGGAAACAAACGTTAAGAATTTTAAGCCTATTAAGGAAAAAAGACCGATTTAGATCCAGATAAGCAGCTTCTTTTGACTTAACCCGTCTGTTTTCACGCAGGTCAAGCTCTAAATCGGCAGCAATTGCACTGCGATATTTATCTAGTTTGAGCCGTTTCAATTCACGATAAAAATCGTCCTGAATAGATGTTCGGCTAACCCCCTCCGGCAGTCGGCCAATGGCTGTTCCAACCTCGGTAGCAACTATTGCTTGGGCTATGCCTGACAGCTCACCGTGTCCTAAACAAGTAATTGCAGCGTCGCGCAAATCTTGCAGCGCTGGAACACTATCGCTATGAAGCCCCGCGAGTGCATTAGCAAGACGCACTCCTTCAATAACCTCTGCCGCCGACCGCGGTGTGCCGCTGTCGCGCAAATACCTGACAATTGAAGAAAGATATTCAGCCGATAACCGATCTCTATCATTATTTATGAGACAATTCCACATCATAGCAAAATAGGCTGGTGCCTGATTGCCAGCACCATAACCGCTTCGTGATGATAACCGGTAATATGAATACGGCATCAATGTAAGTTTAGTTTTTACTCGCGGCAGACTGGCAAACTCTTCGTCAGTCATCGGCGGATACTCTGCCCCCAGCACAGGCGCATGATAAGCGCCTGTTATGACCACTATTTTATCTGGCTCATGTCCATTTCGGATGGTATTTTGAATCTGGCTGCGCATATAAGCTTCACGCAACAATGTTCTTAGGTGTTCCTCTCGGCTGTCACAAGACAGTTCACGGAGACTTCTACCAAATTCGGAGGCCGAAAGACGATAAGCATCTTTATTCAGGTTATGCTCGAAATTTCTTTCCCAGTATGTGTCATGATCGTCTTCACCCGCCAAATGCGCCCACAGCTGATAAACACTTTCGGTTCTGTCTTCTCCAGTAGTGATGCTTCCCTGCGGCACATCATCAGACTGATCTGCTTGTACGCCGTTTGGTGTTTCCGGCGTTATCTGATTTACATATTCTAATCTCAAAAATACCTCTGACGGTAAATCAATAAATTGGGCATAAACATTATTTTTTTTTGCCCATAACAAAGCTTGGTACTCGGGACAGTATTCAGCGAAAGGATAAAACATCGTTCGTACTGGTAATTCTTCGGTATATGCAAGAACAGCGATAGGAAGCTCCGTACCAGCAGCAGTGAAATGTTCAATTTGCGAATTAGTATCTGCCGGCCCCTCGATTAATACCGCGGTAGGCTTGATTTCATCCAAAAATTTTAGTAAATGATAGGCTCCGCCTGGCGACAAATGCCGTATGCCAAAAATATGCGGCGTCATATTCTTGCCCATCAACTGACTCACCGGTTCATCTCCTTGCATGCATTATACAACTCACGCCACTCCGAACCGCGTTTTTTTAACACATTGTCCAGGTATTCCTTCCATACCAGCTTATCTTTTTCTTCATCTTTTACAATTGCCCCCTGTAGTCCGGCAGCAATGTCTTCATTTGAGATTTTACCGTTTCCAAAGCTAGCCGCTAAAGCCATGCTATTAGCCAAAAGGGAAATGGCCTCGGCTGTAGAAATAACCCCGCTTGGCGGTTTTACTTTTTCCTTGCTGTCCAGCGTCATACCGCTTCGCAGTTCCCGGAAGATAGTAACGACCTTTGCCACAGCCTCATCAGTAGGCAACGCGGCTTCTAAATCCAAATTAACAGCCATCTCATCTACACGTTTACGGACAATTTCAATTTCAGTATTAATGTCGCCGGGTGTCGGCAAAACGATAATATTAAAGCGGCGTTTTAAGGCTGCTGACATTTCATTAACCCCGCGGTCGCGAGTATTAGCAGTCGCAATAAGGGAAAAGCCTTTTCTAGCTGATTGCTCATAATTAAGTTCGGGAACCGAAATATTTTTCTCAGATAAAATCGAAATAAGAGCATCTTGCACTTCAGATGAGCAACGGGATATTTCTTCAAATCTGGCAATACCGCCACTTTCCATAGCCCGATAAACCGGACTCTTGACTAAGGCATCTTGGGATGGTCCATTGGCAATCAACATAGCATAGTTCCAGGAATAACGAATCTGTTCTTCAGTAGTTCCTGCTGTTCCCTGTACCACGTTAGTAGAATCACCGTTAATTGCCGCCGTTAAATGCTCGGACAGCCAAGACTTGGCAGTACCAGGCTCGCCAATAAGCAGCAGCGCACGATCTGTCAGGAGCGTCGCTATTGCAATTTCAACCAACCGTTTATTACCGATATACTTAGGAGTAATTTTTGTTTTCCCGGCTTTTCCTCCAGTTATATAAGTAAGAACAGATTGTGGCGACATTTGCCAGCCAGTAGGAATTTTTCCTTTCTCATTTTCAACCAAGGCCTTTATTTCATGTTCATACAGCTTTTCAGCAGGAAGTCGTAGTGTGTTATTATCTGACATTTTACAGCTCCTCTAAGTATATCTTAATTGCATAGTATATTTACATTCTTATTGTGAATTTTTTAAATCATAGATAGTTTCCTGTATTATCGCGGCAGTATCAGCATCACAATCAACAGCAGCCTTTTCAAGGATCATAGCAAAATCCGCCCCAATAATCGGCGTCATTCTCAAAAATTGCCGCAAATTATAATGATATAAATAGTCGCTTTTACGGCCCGTAAGCATAGACTTTAACTTGCTTTCCATAATCTCGCTGATTTTTTCGTATTTTGCTTTCACAAGACCACGAATCACCATTTCATATCGATAAAGCGGCATGTTCTTTTTGTTATCAATGTATTTTAGCAGATAATATATCCCGGTTGAGCTTCCGGCTGGAATAAACCTACATACTATTTCGACCTCGTCATTGATAATAAAAACTTTTAGCCACCGCTCATCAATTATGATCTCTTCTTCATTTATATCGCAGTAGCCTTTCCATACTGACAAAATCTCCTGACGATGGTTTTTTCGCTTGTCAACAGCATACGTGCTATAATTGTCAAAAACGTATTCCGGCGAGCAGCTTTTGAGAGCAGCAATAAAAGAAAATCTCAATAGATGATTATTATGAGTCTTTTCCTGACTAACCAGGAAATTCAACGCCTTGTCCGATTCCATCATCAGCATAACCTCAGCAGCAGAGCGGGCTAATGTGCTGGCAAATTCAAAATTTCTATTGTTAGATGAATGTTTAAAGCGCGCCAACTGCGGTATATGCTCCAAACACTTTTTCAAAAAAGAAAAAACCGCTTCTCCTTCTTTTCCTTCCAAACATTCTAAAATATCAAAGAAATAATCGACAGTTTTCTGTTCAGGAAGCTTTTCACCGGCATCTATCTTTTCCTGTTTTTGCGGAATAAGCAAAACCGCTGCCAAAACCTGTTCAGCTTCTTCCAGCAGCAAATCCAGCAGAATCGCCGCTTTACTGTTTTTCACAGCCCACATAGATATCTGACGGTCTTTACCTTTGAAAGCCCGAAACAAACCGTTACCTGCTTCCAGGCTGTTAAAATGCGCTAAAGCGTTGAGAGCTGCTTCGCGTATTTCCTTTTTGCGATCCGAAACCAACTCCAAAAAAGTGGCCTCGCATTCCGGAAATTTTTTCAGGGCATTAATGGCTGCCACACGCACTTCTATGCTACCTTTCTCCAAGGCTTCGACATATAAAATTTTTTCGCCAATACTATCGTAAAAAGATATCAGTTCTAAAATACGAACCGCACTTGTTCCCCCATTTAAATCCAATTTATTTTTTAACAGCGGAATAATTCCACGGTCATAGCCTTTTAACATTTCCTGGGCAAGACATGCTATTTCACCGTAACCATCGTCCAAAGCTGCAAAAAGAGGGTTTATTAACCGAAAATCATTGCATGTCCCCTTCTCACAAGCAGCTTTAATTATTTCATACCGACCAGAACCTTTTGTCGACAGAGCTTCTATTATTGGACTAAGCTGACGGTAAGAAAGATGAGTAACATTATTTACATCTAAGGTATCAACATCCTGTATCTCACCAGCTAAGCTTGTTTCGCCCTGGGTATAAATTATTGCATTGACGATATTTGCCAAATCCAATAACCGCTCAGCTTTTCCCTGCCCTGGTTCAACCACCTTTTCGATACATTCTGCCACTCTGGCAAAAACCGGTACCGACTCACCGGCTTTTTTTAGGCCTGGCAATAGTTTTAAAAGCCTAAAATCGCCTGCCGCCAATTCACTGCCAGCAATAAGCAGCCTCCTTACTTCGGTTTGGGTATCACAAATTAAAGCAATGCTCATCTTTTCACCTCAATCAAAATTGTATCTAAAATAGCAAACGAATAATTTCGGTATCGGTAATCAAACACATCGGCTGGGCGCAAAGCTTCCGAGTATCAGGGTTTTGGTGAAAGCCTACCAAAAGGGCATTATTATGTAACTTTTCTTGTCTAATGAACGCCAATAGTTCTGTACTTGCTGGCTCCATCCCGCTATAATGGTCCGCAAGAACAATTCGCTGCCCAGTTGCATCTTCTGCTACAAAGCAATCGCCAATTTTACCAATTCGGGAAAAGGTTAGAAGTACCATAGGAAACTTGTCTGCAAGCGGATTTTTCAGTTGACCTTTGACTGTTTTGATGACCTGGGCAAACGACGATTGCCCATAGGCTTTTATTGCCTGCCGGTCACTCTGAGTCACTTCTCGCAGCGACGATTGTTCCCAGCGCACCCTCGTGTTTATATCTCCTGGATATGCAAACAATTCTGGGACTTGAAGGACAGAAAACAAAGAATCATCTTCACGAATATACTTCTTGGCTTTAAATGGCCGGTAGTTTAATGACTCATAGATTTTACCACTTTTAAGATTTATCCATGTACCAGTATCAATGAATTCTTTTCTAGCCTCATTGCTATAGCAATAAAACCGGAGCTGCACCAAATCAACATCTGTTTCTACCATTCCAAGCTCTTTCAGTTCAGTTAACTGCCATACATGGCCAAGCTGTTCATCAATTGAAGAATTAGTAGCTAACGCCAGTTCCGAATCTGCTATTCGCTTTTTCAGGTGTTCTGTACCGTGCCTATACAACCCGTGAAGCATCAGCAATTGATCAATAGCCCTTGAATATACTTGTTCATAGTTTTCATGGTCTTTAAACAATAATATAAAATCGCGCACCACAAACTGTGGAAAAGTTAAATAATAGCTGCCAAGCTGTTTGGCTTGTTCTTCCAACATTTTGATTGTTTTGGCATTAATAGTACCTAATCCGGCCTGGACAATACCTGTAACGATTTTCTCCAACAACTCCAAGCCTTCAAGTTGAGTAGTTAGTTTTTTCTTAAGAGCACTTTTATTTGTTTTTTTAGGAGCCGTGACATTACTTACATCATTTTTCTCATTTCTTTTTTCAATCTTTTCTCGTTTTGTCAAAACATCTTGTGGTATTTCAGCCGTTTCAAAGGTTTTGCCTTGAAAATATGCATATAAAAGACCAATTGAATGTTTACAAGGGATCTGTCGGCTTGGACAAGTACAGCGAAACACCGGGCTGTCAGAAATAACAAAATCGGCTGATGTAACATAATTGCTTGCACCACTGCCCTTGCATTCACCCATAATAAAACTTGCGTCTGGTGCAATATAAAGTTTGAGAAAAGAATTTTTTTTGACTAAACCCAATCCATTTGTAACAGCACTTTGGTTTGGCGCTACCGAGTTTATAAATTCTTCGGTGATTTTTACCATTTAATACTCCCCATTCTAACACTATATAGCAATCAAACGTTTAGTTTTTATGTTTTTGCGTATAATTTTATATTTATTTCTGCAATTCATCAGTAATAATTACTATACAAGTCATATAATTCCTTCTATCTTATTTAATTTTTATAATTTCCATTGCGGTAATATATTGTAAATCAAAAAATGGACTGTACCAAAACTTGCATTTTGGTACAGTCCATTTTAGGTAAATGACTATTTGCTTTAAGACTGGACATACTATTACCAGCTTTGCAAAAAGCTAGTCAGTTTTACTAATACACAAGGAGGTTAATCAGATGTTAAGTAATCTTATCTGGTATCTCATCATCGGCGCAGTTGCAGGCTGGCTAGCCGGAAAAGTGGTACGCGGCCACGGATTTGGGCTGGCGGTAGATATCATTGTTGGTATTGTTGGCGCAGTAATTGGTGGCATGTTACTTTCTCTAATAGGCATAACAACCTACGGCTTAATTGGTAACATAATCAGTAGCACCTTCGGCGCTGTCGTTCTATTGTGGCTTGTCAGACTACTCAGTCCCAGCCAAGAGAAGGCATAAATAAAGTTGCGGTACCTCTTTCGAGATGCCGCAACTTTATTTATGCCTGAGATAACCATAAAAATAGCGCAGGGTAAATTAAAAGTAAAAACAGTAGCGTTGTGAAAATAAATGCCGCTACAGGGATATGAATATTAAGATTATAAATCCGGGCCGTAATTACCGCATTGACAGCAGTAGGCGTGCTAGCCAAAACCAATATTGTATTAAGCATGCCCTGATCACTGATAACCAGGCTGGCCAAACCGTAAACGCAAACAGGCGTAACAATAAATTTAATCAGCGCAATATCTTTAATACCCTTGAAGTATTCGCCAAGCTTACTGAAATCAACCGAATAACCCACCGGAATAAGCGCTGTCCAGGCTCCCAAATGAACCAATGGATTAAAGAAAAAAGCGAAAAAATCGGGTCGGCCGACATCAGCTATATTCAGCGCCGCACCACACAAGATCCCTAGTACCGCCAATTGATTGCGACTGAAAAGGACCGCTTTAATTGATACCCGTCTAGCTTTAGAACCGCCTTGAGCCCGCTCATAATAGTACTGAGCCAGTGGATAACAAAACATAAACATTAATATATACTGAAACAAAACGACCAACTGTTGATAAGCATAGCCCGTTTCACCATACAATAGAAAAACACATAAACCCCCAAGCGTCCCTAAATTGGACAAACTTGCCGACATAACATAACTACCGCGTTCAAGATCACTTTTATACTTACGCTCGGCAATAATATAGGCCACCGCTCCAGGAATAAGGCCCATTGCAAGTCCCAACACCGGCAACCAAATCAAGTCCATATTAAGAGGCAACACCCAAAAGCTCAAAAATGACAATGCTGGATAAACCACCAGAATATTATTCAAAATCATTTTATCGAAAAATTTGTCTTTCAGCTTATTCTGAAAGCGGCATAAATATCCGACAACCAAGGGTGCCAATAGGTCGATAGCAAAGAAAAGCAATTTTATTTTTACGTCCATTATTTATAGGAACTAAATGCTCCGTTACACCAACTTTCACTTATCTGCTATGTGTGCCGCAATAAGAAGCCTGTCAACAACCAAAGGCTTTTTTAAGTTGTTTTCCAGCATCAACCACCGCTTCATTAGCTTCCTCGACTCTACCGACAAAACCGACAAAACCATGAATCATCGACGCAAAATGTTTATGAAACACCTCAACTCCAGCAGTTGCCAGACGTTCTGCATACATTCTGCCTTCTTGGGCCAAAGGATCAATCCCGGCAGTAATGACAGTAGCTGGCGGCAGTCCTACCAGGCTTTCTGCCAAAAGCGGTGATGCTTGCGGCTTTTTCGCATCATTCAAGTCCTCAAAATAAAGTTCACTCATCCACCGTAAATCTTCAATATTCAGCAAAATTTCCGGCAGTCCCTCAAATTTGGCGGCAATATCACTGGCAAAGTCAACCACTGGATAGAAAAGCACCTGATAAACCAGCGAAAATTCTTTGCGTTCCCGCGCTAAAAGGCAAATAGCCGCCCCTAAATTAGCTCCGGCACTATCCCCAGCCACCGCTATTTTTCCAGCATCTGCACCAAAATCAGTAGCATTATCATAAATCCATTTGAGTGCATTATAACATTCTTCAAGCGCCTCTGGAAATTTGTGTTCAGGGGCTAAACAATAATCTACATTTACAACAATACAGCCTGCGGTTTGAGCCAATAGCCGACACGCACCATCCATATACTCCAAGTCACCTACTACAAACCCACCCCCATGCATATACATTACCAACGGCAACAACCCTGAACTTACCGGAGTATAAATCCGTACCAGTGTTTCCTGTCCGAAAGTAGTAATAACCTTCTCTTTTATCGAGCCAGAAAAGGCAACCTTAGGTAGCATGCAGCTCATAGCGGTTAATCCTCTTCGTGCAGCCTCTATACCCGTAACATGAAGCGGCGGAGCTTTTTTTATCATCTCTAACATTCTTTCCGAAATCGGCATAGCTAATCTCCTTTAGTTTGTTACAGTTTCATTCTCCTTGCTATCATTGCTAGTAAGAACTTAATTTACTCAATAATAACATTGAGGCAAAGGTAATGTACCTTTGCCTCAAAACCCACCTACATCTCCTTGGCTGCGAGCGGGCCGCGCGACAAGGCAATTTTACCTGTACGAACAATCTCAATAATCCCGAAATCTACAAGCACCTCGCATAAAGCATCAATCTTAGTTTCCTCACCAGTAAGCTCGATAACCATAGTCTCACGATTGACATCAACGATTTTCGCCCGGAAAATTTCTACAATGTCAACAAGATCCGACCGATTCACTTTGCTGGCTTTTACCTTAATCATCGCAAGTTCGCGCTCAATATGATCAACCGGAGTAAGATTAACGATTTTTATGACATCCACAAGTTTAGACAACTGGTTAACCACCTGTTCCAGCTCCAGTTCGCCATCAACTTCAACATCAATAGTAATCCTAGTGGTGTCCGCTTCCTCTGAATGCCCGGCAGCAATACTTTCAATATTAAAAGCTCTGCGGCTTATAAGCCCGGAAATATGAGTCAAAACGCCTGGTCTATTTTCGACTAGGACCGCCAAAGTATACTTCATATTTTAGCACTCCCCCAGAATCATTTTATCCAAACAGCCACCAGGAGGAACCATCGGTAACACATCTTCATCACTCGGCAACGCTATATCTACTAGCACCGGTCCTTCTGTCTCAAGCGCAGCTACCAGCGTCGCCTCTAATTCTTCCGGGTTAGTTACCCTCATACCAGTAACCCCCATAGCCTCAGCGAGTTTAACGAAATCAGTTCGCCCCTTAATCAAAGTATGAGAGTAGCGTTCACCATAAAACAGTCGCTGCCATTGGGAAACCATCCCCAGTACCTGATTATTCATAACAATAATCTTTATCGGAAAACCATTATCAGCTGCCGTGGCCATTTCTTGGCAATTCATCATAATGCCACCATCACCACTAAATACAATAACCGGTTTCCGTGGCAAGCCAACCTGAGCACCGATAGCTGCAGGAAGTCCATAGCCCATTGTCCCAAGTCCGCCAGAAGTCAAAAACGTCCGTTCACCATGAAATTGGTAAAATTGCGCTGCCCACATCTGATGTTGCCCGACATCGGTTACAATAATCGCATCCTTAGCAAGTTCGCTTACTTTAGCAATAACTTCCTGAGGCATGATAATACCGTCACGTTTTTGGTACGTCATAGGCTTTTCCTGTTTCCAGGCAGTAAGCTGCCTATTCCAGACCTCCAAATGCCCGCTCCAATCCAGGCCTAAATTCGCTACCTTCTCAAACAAAAGTGGTAAGGACCACATTAAGTCACCAACTACTTTTAAGTCAGCGCGAACATTCTTA
Organism: Bacillota bacterium; assembly: GCA_017889635.1. Taxonomy (GTDB): domain Bacteria; phylum Bacillota; class Negativicutes; order Sporomusales; family CTSoil-080; genus CTSoil-080. The sequence continues at coordinate 23,074 of JAGGAC010000038.1, forward strand.
TTAATCTCTGCAGGATCGATATCAAAATGGATTATTTTAGCCTTAGGTGCAAAGTCCTCTACCGACCCAGTTACCCGGTCATCAAACCTAACCCCTATCCCAATTAAAAGATCGCATTCCACTGTTGCCATATTCGCAGAATAAGTGCCGTGCATACCAACCATTCCGAGGTGTTCAGGAGCATCGCCATCAATAACCCCTAACCCCATCAGGCTAGAGACTACAGGCATCCCAGTCATTTTTACCAATTTTCGAAAATCTGTCGCCATACTGGAAATATTTACGCCGCCACCCACAAACAGTAACGGTCTTTGGGCCTTTTTTATTTCCTCTGCAACTAAATCTATACTTGCCGGATCACCGCCGAAAGTCGGCCGATACCCCCGCAAGTTTACACTATCAGGATAGCTATAATCCAGCGTCGCTGCAAACACATCTTTCGCAATGTCAATAACAACTGGTCCCGGGCGTCCAGTACGAGCAATATAAAAAGCTTCCTTAATTACTCTTGGCAAATCCTCGATCTTTTTCACCAAATAATTATGCTTGGATATCGGAGTAGTAATCCCGCAAATATCGGCTTCTTGAAAAGAATCCTTGCCGATTAAGCAAACTCCGACCTGCCCGGTAATCGCCACAAGCGGAACTGAATCCATATAAGCAGTGGCAATTCCGGTAATTAAATTGGTCGCCCCCGGACCAGACGTTGCAATACAAACCCCTACTTTTCCCGTCGCCCTCGCATAACCATCGGCGGCATGAACAGCCCCTTGCTCATGCTTTGTAAGAACATGGGGGAATTGCGCTTTATAAAGAGCATCATAGAGCGTCAAGACCGCCCCTCCAGGGTAGCCAAAAACAACTTCGACGCCTTCATTTTTCAAACTTTTAATAAGTGCTTCCGCGCCTTGCAGCTCCAAACTTATAATCCCCCTTTTTTTCCCTTTTCATAGTATTATAATACAGGTAATGAATTTTGCCTATAGGCATTTGCTATCTTGCCGCGTTAGTAAAAATGAATAATATCTAACTAACAAGAATAAATTATGGCAATCCATTAAGGCTTGCAGGAGGCTTTATGCAGACTCAACCGCCAAATAACAATAAGCTTACAACTCAACTTGAAAAACTGGCCTATCGCCTTGAAGCAATACGACTTGCCGATTATGTAGAACTACTGGAAAAGCCCCGAAAACTGATTTTTGCTAATTTCATTGCCGGAATATCTAGAGGGCTTGGGTTTGCTGTCGGTACAACTATTGTCTTCGCCATCGTCGTTGAACTCCTGCGAAGAATTATTCTTATCAACATTCCGCTTATCAACGAATATCTAATTGACATTATTCAACTAATCGACTTGAAGAAATAACTAAAAACGGCATCGCGGACAAACAGCCGATACCGTTTTTGTTCAAGCATATATGCTTTACCACCCAATCACCAGTTGTACCTGCCTTTAGCTCCCACCAAACATAGTAATATTTCTTCCCAATTGTTTGGCTTGATAAAGCGCCCTGTCCGCTGCCCGGATCAGAGAGTTAACAGTTATCGGGGCCGTCGCTTCATCCTTATTATATGTCGTCCCCCCGACACTAATAGTAACATTAATAATTTGACTTCCTACCTGAAAGGAATGACGAGCCACCTTATCACGAAACCGATCAGCGACTGCTATGGCGTTGTCCCTGTCAGTATCAGGCAATACCACTGCAAACTCTTCGCCGCCGTAACGGGCAGGCAAATCAATACTCCGGAAAGATTCCCTCATCATGAGCCCAATCTGCTCCAAAACCGAATCTCCTACAAGATGCCCGTAGGTATCGTTAATATTTTTAAAAAAGTCAATATCAATCATAAGTAGACTGAGTGAACCTGAAGCACGTTTGACTTTCTTAATTTCCCGGGCCAGTACATAATCAAAAAGTCTCCGATTAGCCAGACCAGTAACAATATCAGAAAAGCTGATTCGTTGAATATTATTGTATAAATGCTTGCGGCCAAGAACACTAGAAATGTCACCAACAATTCGTTTAATAAAACCCTCAAGACTGCCCATATTCGTCTCTTTGCCCAATTGGCGCCAATAAAAAACAATTATTCCATACAAAGTCTGTTTATACGCAACCGGAACAGTGTATAAAAGTTTAGTATCGCTGGACCCAATGGTTTTCAAGGACTGTTTTAGTATACATTCCCCACTCCCGCCATCCATCTGACCAAAACGGGTCAAGCATTCTTTATTATACAACGATTTTAGACGTCCGACATCCGCCATAGAAAACCCTTTTGCCATGACCTCCTGAAGCGGACTCCCTTCAACTTCCGAATCCAATCCAAATACCGCTACTCCGTCAACCCCCAGAAGTGTACTAAAGGTATCCCCAACCTTATAAAGAAGCGTACCTATAGACGCCTGTTCCATATTAATGGCTTCAATCAAGAATTCCTTTTCTGCTGCCCAATAGCTGCATTCTTTCGCAAGATCGGCTTTCTCAATCGCTGCCGCAGCCTGATTGGCGTACAAGGCCAAAAGATCAACATCGAAATCAGAAAAGTGATTAACTTTATCAGAAAATGCCTCCAAGACGCCTACCAACCCGTGCTTTGCCATAAGCGGCATCCCCACCAGCGACATGAAACCAAGTCTTGCTACCGCCGGACGAAGCCGATAATTATAAAGTGATAAATCATTCACAACTACTGGTTGGTTAGAAGAGTAGCTACTTCCCATAAATTTTTGTTCCAACGCCACATCACTAGGGTTAACCGGACTTCTCCAGGCAATCGCCTTAAACATCGAACTAGCAGAGTCATACCTACTCAAAAACACATGTTGACAGTTAATATTATCATACACGCCCTGGACAATAGCCTCAGCCAGGTCTCCTATCGTTTTTCCAGGCGCCAACGCGGCATTGATATTCTTCACCATATTTTTAAAATTGTCGGTAATCTCTTTCTTTTGTTCCACTTATATCCTCACCATTCATCCTAGTATAAGGACATTCGACTATTAACCCTTGCCCCAGTAACCCTGATGTTATAAAACCCGGCCTGTATCCTATTAAGGAAAACGCCCGGGTTTTATTGCGGCAGAATGCTTCTAATACTTTTTCTTCCAAAACAATTGATAGTCGCGCGAATAAGAGGTACTTCGCTGAATCTCGATAGTCTCTTCCGGCTTGCTAAGCTTAATACTCAATCCTTCTCCAATAATATAGCTAACGCCAGGCACAATAACTCGTTCTTTATTTACCCGCTTAAAATTAATCATCAACGGCGCTACCACTACCGTATCTTGAAGGTTAACTATCCCCGGATCGCTACCGCGCCCTGACCAAGCATATCCAATTACCGACACTGACATTGCCATTACCATAACAAAAATTATTGCTACCAGTCTCCACATTTTGTCTGCCACCCTTCAGCTATTTCTTGGGAAACCGCAACAAGTTTACTTCAGCGCTGCGTATGAGCTCTCTGAATCATTATCTCTACACGACGGTTTTTTGCCCGTTCTCCCTCAGATGTATTTGAAGCAAGCGGGTGATACTCTCCCAGTCCAGTTGAACTAAACCGTTCAGGCTTCAGGTTGGTATCCTGAGCCAAAAGAAATTTCATAAAGTTCAATGCTCGCTTCGCACTTAAATCCCAGTTGGTTGGAAACTCCGGAGTATTAATCGGCACATTATCGGTATGCCCTGTAACCACTACACGTTGAGGAAGAGGTACCAAAAGTTTAGCAATCTCAGCCGCAAAAACACG
>JAGGAC010000102.1 GCA_017889635.1 Bacillota bacterium
AGGTTTAATGGTTTGCAATCTGACCGAAGGCAAAGAGACGTTTAAAGACATTCAGGAGCCTATTGCCAAACTCAAGCAGGAAGGTATACGGCTAAAAGCGGAATTGTTGCGAGGGATAGATGGCGATGGTCACTCATATTTAGGAATTGTTAATGCATATAAACTTCCTAAAAGCAACGAAACTGAAACGCTAGTTAGGAAAAACGCAGTGCAAGAAGCAAGCAAGGAAGCAGCACGCTTTTCACTGTCTGTTGGACAGAATTGCCTTCAAGTTATGAAATTTTCGATTGATGTCGTTCAGTATGGCAATCCGAATGCGGCCAGTGAGTCTCTAGCGTGCGGCTTACTTCAGCGGAAATCAATCTTGCCTCTATTCACGACTATCTTTTTGTCCAAGATATCCTTGAAATTAGCATCCCTACAAAAGATCAGGCGGAAGTACTAAAAAAGAAAATTACCTTGGAAGTAGCTAAACGTATAGTAATAAATGATAGCATTTTAATTTTAAATTGAAGTTTATAAACCATCTTTTGTATTGGGCAAAGGTGGATGAAAATTTTCTGTTAATAAAATAATTAAGGGAGCGTGTTGAAACCGTAAAGTTTCAGCGCGAGCCCTTTTTAAAATTGGGTACTTAGTGAATTGCTAACTGATTATTGTTTTTTTTGCTTCAAATACTAACTAGACTATAAAGCATATCAATATCAATTAAATAATAGTTTAATAGCAAGAGGATTCTATAAACAATTTACAGAATTAAGTTAAGTAGTATAAAAAATCTGAATATATATATTCCGCGGTAAAGAAGTTTGCAGGCACAGGTAGGTGGTGCATTGACAACGCTACACCACTAGCGTTTAACTTCCGCTTTTGCCAACACACCACCTACCTGCAAATCATTACACACTGTCAATTCAGGGGGGAGGTTCAGAAGGTGGATTATCAAATGTTAAAGGTACAATGTGGTACAGTTAGAAATCAAATATTAATGGAAGAGTTAGATGATGAAAAACGTAAAGTGCTCATCAAATACGACCTTCACTGTAATTCCGATTTGTTTTGGGAAAGGCCCAAGGGAAAATATCCTCAAAAAACTTTTTTTAGTCACAAATTTCTAAGAAAATCTTCGGTTATAAGAATTATATTTTATATATACCAGTTATGTTTTGCTAAGGTAAAATATTTCGAGCGCAATTGGGATGACTTCGTGCCCTATATCCATAGTTGGAGAGATGGATTTATCGAATGTGAATTATATGATATGGAGTTTATAAAACATAAACACACAGACATTATTTTTGATCTTCGGGACTTAAAAAAAATTACCGATATTAAAGAGTTTGTTGCTATTTGTGATTATCTTGATGATCAAAAGAAAACATTAAAATCAAAAAAACAGAACATTTCGGCATAATATTTACACCATTCAGAATAATTTAATGGAACTACTATAGTCTTTTTTATACAATCAGACTATGTAATAATACAATGACAAAAGGAGTGAATACCACTATGAAAATTATCTGTACTTAATCGACCGCTTTTATTTTGATAAATAACACGACCAAATGATCGCAGAGGCTTATAAAATCCCTTCGAATTATATTGCCGATTAACAAGTCATCATCTGAAAACGAATATAAGCTCGCAGAATCTTTCTTTAAAAGATTCTATAACTATGCCACGAGATATAGAAAATATCAATTAATGCAATAAATATCATCTATATTATTAACTGATATTATAATAGCGGGTCACACGGTTCAGATATAAATCCTGTACGTACTAATTGTATTAAGGAGCGTGATTAAATCTCATGGAAATGATCAATTTAACAATTAATGGTCTGTCCACGCAAGCGAGCAAAGGAACATCGGTGCTTGATGCAGCCCGTAGTGTCGGTATTAATATTCCGACCTTATGTCATCTTGCCGATTTAACTCCAGAAGGCTCATGTCGGATTTGTGTTGTCGAAGTTGAAGGTGCACGGGGATTAGTTACAGCCTGTACTTATCCTGTGTCAGAAGGAATGACAGTGCGCACTAATTCTGCTGTTATTCGTGAAGCGAGAAAAAGTGTGGTCGAACTGATGCTGGCAAATCATCCGCAAGAATGTCTTACTTGTCAGCGCAAGTTAGAGAAATTAAATCTGAAGGTGAACGTCGCCAATTTGCCATTGATGATAGTAATCCTTTCATCATTAGAGACAACAATAAGTGTATTCTGTGTGGACGCTGTGTGCGTGTTTGTAAAGAAGTGCAGTGTTGTAATACCCTAGACTGGACTGAGCGTGGCTTTAATACCAAAGTAGCGCCAGCTTTTGATGAAGATATGGTTCATTCTTCCAGTTGTGTATTTTGCGGCACTTGTGTGTCAGCTTGCCCAGTAGGTGCTTTAACTGAAAAAGCAATGAACGGTGTAGGGAGGCCGGATAAAAAGGTTAAAACAACCTGTCCCTTCTGTGGTGTTGGTTGCAACTATGATCTAAATGTAAAAAATGGTAAATTAATTGGTGTAACTTCCAACCTGACCAGTGTGGTCAATGGCCGACTTACCTGTGTAAAAGGTCGTTTTGGTACCGATTATGTTCATAGCCCTGAGCGTTTGACGATGCCGTTAATTAAGAAAAATGGCGAATTTGTGGAAGCCTCTTGGGATGAAGCGCTTGATTTAATTGCTACTAAATTTAATGAAATAAAAAATACGTATGGTAGCGATGCGCTGGCGGCTGTCAGTTCAGCTCGGTGTGTAAATGAAGAAAACTATATAATGCAAAAGTTTATGCGTGCAGTTATTGGTACGAACAATGTTGATCATTGCGCCCGTATCTGCCACGCTCCTACTGTGGCCGGTTTGGCAGCTTCATTTGGTTCTGGAGCAATGACCAACTCTATTAATGAATTACCTCAATGTAAAGTGATATTTTTGATCGGCGGCAATCCCACAGAAGCTCATCCTGCGATTGGCGCTAAAATGCGTCAAGCTCTTCGTAACGGCGCTACATTGATTGTTGCCGACCCACGTAGGATCGAACTAGCGGCTAAAGCTCATGTGTGGATGCAACTAACGCCAGGCACGGATATTGCACTTATTAATGGCATGATGCGTATTATACTTAAAAATGGCTGGCATGATCAGGAATTTATCAATCAAAATACCACTGATTTTGATAAAATGGCTGAGGTCGTGGAGAAATATACCCCTGAATACGTAGAAGAAATAACTGGCGTGCCTAAGCATTTGTTGTTTGAGGCAGCCAAAATGTATGCTACTGCGGAACGGGCTTCCATATTCTATACACTTGGTATTACTGAACATACTTGTGGCACCGATAATGTTATGAGTTTGGCGAACTTAGCCATGCTGACTGGTAATGTGGGCAAACTTTATTCAGGTGTAAACCCGATGCGTGGACAGAATAATGTACAGGGATCTTGCGATATGGGGGCTTTGCCTAATGTTTATTCCGGTTATCAGTCCGTCACCAATCCTGCCGTAGCTGAAAAATTCGAAAAAGCCTGGGGCGCAAAAATGTCAACTAAAGTCGGTTATATGCTGCCAGACATGATTGATGCCTCTATTGCGGGTAAACTAAAAGCCATGTATGTTATGGGAGAAGACCCCATACGTTCTGATGGTGATGCCCACCATGTACGTAAAGGTTTTGAGCATCTTGAATTTTTGGTAGTGCAAAATATTTTTATGACTGAGACGGGAAAATTGGCGGATGTCATACTTCCAGCAGCTTCTTTTGCTGAAAAAGACGGCACTTTTACCAACTGTGAACGCCGTGTGCAGCGAGTGCGCCAAGCGATTGAGCCTATCGGTAACAGCCGCCCTGACTGGCAAATTATTAGGGACTTGTCAAATAAAATGGGATATACGATGTCCTACAGCCACCCCAGTGAAATTATGGATGAAATGGCTTTATTAAGTCCGATGTTCGCTGGTCTATCCTTTGAGCGTATTGATGAGAACGGCTTGCAGTGGCCAGTACCAGATAAAGAGCATCCTGGCACCCAGTATCTGCATGTAGACGGCAAATTTACCTGTGGGTTAGGCGTGTTTAAAGCCATCGAACATCAGCCACCTGCTGAATTGCCAGATGCCGAATATCCTTTCTTGCTTACTACTGGACGTATTCTCTATCATTATTGTATAACTACGGCTGGTTATTCCAAACAGCTGACAGAATACCGTCCCGAAGAACGCGCTATGATTCATCCTGATGATGCTAAACGTCTAAATATCGCTGATCAAGATTCTATCACAGTCACATCGCGCCGAGGTACAGTACAAGCTAAAGCTTGGGTAACTAAGGATGTATTGCCTGGTGGAATCTGGATGTCTTTCCACTATCAAGCATGTCCTACTAACGAAATCACCAGTGGCTCTGGTGATAAAGTTACAAAAACTTATGAATATAAAGTGTGTGCGGTAAAAGTGGAAAAAACTGCGGTTTAATAATAGTACTGGTGAACATCCTGCTCTCAAAATGAATTCCTTAATGTAGAAAAAACTAATTTGCGTTGAAAAAGCGGTGGCAATCACTTGAAAGCCAGAGGATTTTTCAACGTATTTTCTATTTGCCGGTCGTCAGCACTGTATCTTTGGAATTTTGCTTGCGGTTATTTATTAAGGTATTATCCCAAAATAAAAACACGGTCTTTAAATGCCGTGTTTTTTGTATAAGTATATATTCAATTTTTCTTAATAAATTAATAAGTCATATTGATTAAAATTTAACTGGAACTTTTAAAGCTTGTCCGGGATAAACCTTCGCGTTGTTATCCAATTTATTTATCCGTCTAATCTCATAAATTAATTCCCTAACATCGTCTTTAGCTGTAGTGTGTTTAGCAGCAATTTGCCAAACTGTATCCCCGGATTTTACGAAGACTGTTTCATATGTAGTGGTATCGACAAAAGCACGCGAAATAGCTAATGGTGTAATAGCAAATAGAATAAGAACTAGAGACATTACCAATATTGTTTTTCTCATAATTTCAACACCTCTCTGAACTTATGTTCGTTGTTTTTATTTTAACACAGTACATATGTTCTCCGCAAGTATGTTTGGTAAAACAATCGAACTAATGTTCCTTTTCGTTTTATGCGTACAATTATATGAGAAGTAGAATGTAAATTATTAAGGAATTTTGCAAGGAATTACTTGTAATAGCGGAGAAATAATAAATAGTAGTGTTGCCAAAATGTAGCATGAATTGTTGCAGATGAACATCATATGAAAATATCATAATACAATTGTGGAAGGAGTATCTGCATGCCAATATATGAATATTCATGTCAAAAATGTGGAAAATTAGTGGAATTATTACAAAAAAGTGGTGTAAATAAGGCTGGAAGTAGTTGTCCTGATTGCGGTGAAGACGCCTTAACAAAAGTATTTTCCGTAACAGCACCATCTCAAATGGCAAAGGGCTCAGTAAATGGGTGTGATATGGCCAATAATCCGGCGGCTTGTGGTAGTTGCTGTTCTGGATGTCATTAACAGTAGACTAAAGGTGTTATTGTTTCTTCCACACAGCATGCTGAAATAAAATGAAGGATATAAGGGATATGTGTATGAAGTCCAAATCAAAGCTTAATAAACCAGTTGACGCAATGGAACTAGTTTCCGTACGGAGGAATTGGAACAGTTGGGAAATTGCCCAAGTATATGTTGGTGATGTGTCCAATCCCCTTTGGGATTTGGAAAGTGGGGGCGTAAAGGAGTCCTCCCCAGAGGCTTTAATTTTTGGTTATATTTGGTGTGACATGATTGTTTCAGGTAGTGTTGCGCATTCGTGTTTGCACGGCACAGCTCCCCACAGTATAAAGATCTGTATTTTGCGAAAAGATAATTCGCCGCGAATCTATAACTATTTCTTAACCCTAATTGGGCCGAAACCAGCATTATGGCAAAGATAATATGGGGGAAACTTGGTGGATTTGCAAGGTAACGGATCAGCGAATCGAAAATCCGTCCAATATATTAATTTCAAAATAATCCCATAAAAGATGTAAATCCTTTCAGCATATTGCGAGAAGGATTTTTTGACGTATAGGGGATGTATTGTTAAACTAATATGATAGGCGGTACGATAAAGTAAGGGGGTGAGATATTATACATTTAGATCGCTTAAAATTATCACTTGTTTTTTTTATTGGTATTTTAATAGTCGGTATTATTGGTTTTATGTCATTGGAAGATCTATCATTTTATGATGCCACCTATTTTGCAGTGGTAACAATTGCTACTGTCGGATTTGGTGATATTGTGCCTAAAACACCGGCTGGCCGAATGTTTACTTGTCTGTTTATTATTGTTGGGGTAGGGATGGCTTATTATACTTTTACACTAGTAATCAGTATGTCGATAGAAGGACGGCTAAAAGATTTTTTTGGGAGGAAGGGTATGGAGAGGCGTATTGCAAGCTTAGATAATCACATTATTGTATGTGGCGCTGGCAAAGTAGGGGGGAATGTGATTGAGCGTTTGCAGGATGAAGGGCAGGCTTTTGTAGTAGTTGAAAAGGATTTGTTGCTCTATGAACAGTTGTGCGAAGAAAAGGTATTAACTATTCATGGAGATGCTACGCTTGATGAAATGTTATTACAAGCTGGCGTCAAAAGGGCAAAGGGCTTGATTACAGCTTTGTCTCATGATGCAGATAATGTATATGTCACTCTCACTGGGAAAAGTCTCAATCCAGAAATGACGATTGTAGCAAGAGCTGATAGAGCAGAAGCGGAAGAAAAGTTGCGCCGTGCGGGGGCTACCACCGTTATTTTCCCATCTGTAATGGGTGGGCGGCAGATGGTATCAGCTATGATTAAGCCTGTCATTATGGATTTTGTCGAAAACCTGTTTTACAATCAAGAATTACATATGGATATTGCCGAGGTTACATCTCCATTAGTAGGAAAAAACTTCATTGAAAATGATATTAAAGGGCGATTTGATTCGATTGTAGTAGCCATCAAGCGTGATAACAAGCTAATAACTAATCCACCGGGAACACAAGTGATAAGTGCTGGTGATATTATGATTGTTCTTGGTCAGCGAGCAACCTTAAGTAAATTGAATGAAGTGGCATTGGCAGAATAGCTGAAAGATAGATAATGAAGGTGGTACTTTAATTTATGCTAACATTTGTTGTTCTTTTTGTTGCAGCTTTTTGTGCAGGTATTCAAAATGCATTAGCTGGCGGAGGATCGTTCCTTACTTTTCCAGCATTGATATTTACGGGATTGGATGCGCGGGCGGCAAATATTACCTCGACGGTCGCTCTTTTCCCTGGGCAGCTTACAACAGGTTTTGCCGGGCGAAAAAATGTTTCAGGTTTACCCCAACTATCCTTTAAAATTCTGTTTATCGTTAGTTTGATTGGCGGTGTTTTTGGTGCTTTTCTTTTGTTGATGACACCAGTTTCTGTTTTCGAATTTTTGGTACCGTGGTTGGTTCTTTTCGCTACGTTTGTTTTCTTGTGGGGGAGTTTTTTCCGTAAACAACACGAAAATTCAAACCCAGTAGGGCCTGGTAGTTCCCTAGTCACACAATTTGCTATATCTATCTACGGTGGATATTTTGGTGGTGGCATTGGTATCTTAATGTTGGCTGCCTTGACCATTGCAGGCTTGGATGTGCGCAAAGCCGGAGCGACCAAAAATGTGTTGGCTGGAGTGATGAACGCTTCCGCTGTTTTGATTTTTGCTTTTTCTAGGGACGTTGCGTGGACGCAAGTTATGGTAGCTTCTGTGGCTTCTATTGCAGGAGGCCAGGTAGGAGCTTACGCGCTGAAACGGGTCAATGAAAAAATATTGCGAGTTTGTATTATTATCCTTGGATTTGGATTGGCCATCGGGCTTTTCGTGAAGGCACATGGAGCATAGTCAGTTCCTATGCAGGATGTGAGGAGTGAAAGAATGTTAAAAATGAGAAAAAAATATTTGTTTTTGCAGAGCGCTATAGTATTCATCTTATTTAATAGTATGCTAGTTGGCTCTGCAGTAGCCCAAGCTGGCTCCGAAGCTAGTTCAAAAGTTCCGGCGCGAAGCGAAATATCCGACCAGTACAAGTGGCGATTGAGTGACATTTATGCCAGTGAACTAGTATGGCAAAATGACTTTGATAGTGTTAAGGCAGAGCTTCCCCAAATTGCTGGGTATAAGGGCAAATTAGATCGTTCGGCGCAAGAACTGCTGCAGTGCTTAAAGCTGCGGGACAAAATCTATAGTGTGAATGACAAATTGTCGGCTTATGCGTACCGGCGCCGCGATGAAAATATTGCGGATTCTCGCTATCAGGCGCTTGCTGGTAAAGCGGATTCACTGTCGGCCGAAATCGACGCGGTTACTGCGTTTATCAAGCCTGAAATTTTAGCATTGCCTGATAAAAAGCTAGCACAATTCCGCCAGCAGCAGGCGGGGTTAAAAGAGTACAGTTACTATTTTGATGATTTGGTCCGTCAGAAAAAACATTATTTGTCAGCTGGTGAGGAACAACTGCTTGCTCAGTCAAGGGAAGCTACTCAGACTGGGGAAAATGTCTATAATAGGCTGACTAATGCCGACATCCGCTTCCCAGAAATCAGCGATGAAAACGGTCAGAAAGTCCAGCTCAGTGAGGGACGCTACTTAACTTACATGATGTCCCACGATCGCAACGTCAGGGAACAGGCTTTCCAAGCTTTATTCGGCACATATAATCAATATCGCAATACCTTTGCCGCTACCTTGGACGGCACCGTGAAAAAAAATCTTTTCTATACCAAGGCTAATAAATATGATACTGCTTTAGCTGCGGCCCTCGAAGGTGATAATGTGCCGCGGGAAGTCTATGATAACCTTCTCATTACAGTGCACAATAATCTTGAGCCGCTGCACAGATATGTCGCGTTCAAGAAAAAGACACTGGGATTGAATAACTTGCATATGTACGATCTCTATGCTCCGGTCGTACAAGATGTCCGACTGCAGTATGAGTATGAAGACGGAATCAAGCTCGTTGAAACTGCATTAGCTCCGCTCGGCTCGGAATATGGTATAATCCTGGATAAGGGCTTCACTTCCGGCTGGGTTGATGTGTATGAGAACAAAGGAAAGCAGAACGGAGCCTACTCTTCTGGTACTTATGGCGTTCATCCTTTTGTCTTGCTTAACTATCACAAAAGCTATAATAATGTGTCGACAATGGCTCATGAAATGGGTCATGCGATGCATAGTTACTATAGTCAGTCCAACCAGCCTTACGCTACGGCTGAGTATACCACTTTCTGCGCAGAGGTAGCTTCGACCACCAATGAAGTACTGCTTATTGACCACATGTTGAAAACAACCACAGACAGGCGGGAACGGCTTTATTTATTGAACCAGTATTTGGAAACAATCCGAACCACTGTTTATCGCCAGGCACTATTTGCCGAGTTCGAAAAAATAATTTATGACAAAGCCGAAGCGGGAGAAACACTTACCGCTGATTTACTGGATTCCATTTGGCATGAGCTAAATGTTACCTATTATGGTTCAGAGATCGTTGTTGATAAGGAAAGTGATGTAGAATGGGCCCGTATCCCTCATTTTTATTGGGATTTTTATGTTTACCAATATGTGACTGGCTATGCGGCAGCTACCACACTCACGGAAAAACTTCAGACTGAAGGTGAACCGGCTCAAAAAAGGTATATTAACTATCTTAAAAGTGGCGGCTCAGATTATTCTCTGGAGCTTCTCAAAAAAGCCGGGGTTGATATGTCTTCCCCGAAGCCTATCGAAGTGACCTTGCAGAAGTTTTCGCAGTTGTTGGCTGAACTAGAAAAAATCATAAGTGAAGCGTGATATGATAGCGAAAGACAAGACGATAGGGATAGTGCTTAGAAAATATAGCTATTGACTCAGACTTTTAAAGCACTTACAATATTGCTAGTATATTAACAATTGAGTTCGGGAGGCTGACAGACATCACGCAAAATGATATGTCGGACCGGTATTTTTCAACACGCACGCTGATTGAACTGACAGTATTCCAGGATAACTTAGATGATGTTTTAGAAATGCACTTTGCCCGGTATGGTTTGTCCAAAGCTAAGTTTAATGCGTTAATTCAGATCTTCATGACCGGTGGGCATGGGCTGACACAGTCAGAACTAGGTAAAAAACTGTTGGTTTCTCGGGCCAATATTACCAGACTTATTGACCGATTAGAAAAAGAAAACCTGGTGGTTCGTAAGCCTGATCCCAATGATAAAAGGGTTTTTCAACTTTATCTTACAGATAGGGCTAGTACTCTGATGAACGCTTTTATTCCCATTCACAACCAGTATGTGCATAAGCTTATGTCTACGCTCAACACTAATGAAAAAGAAATGCTGATTTCCTTGTTAGATAAACTTAAACAAGGATTAGACTCAGTTTAAGTTTTAGGGAATAAATGGTGCCTAACTAACGTACAAAAGCAGGGACAATTGTCCCTGCTTTTGTACGTTAGTTAGGCCGATAGTTCGTTAACATTATTTTTGAAAAGGCGAATCGCTTCCGGATGACGCATTACCATGATATTAGCACCAGCCTGCAGTAGACTGGTAGCGGTCAGCGCTTCCCACAGAATGGCCCGTTTCGCTTGATTTCCCCAATCCGGGAAATCTTTTTCAGGAGCAATCGCTTCCTTAGCCCGCCAGGCTTCGTGACCAACATTACAAACAACCGGCATAGCTAGTCGTTCATTGCCGTTGAGCGCATCGAGGCGGCCCCGTTCCATAACCGAATAGGTATACTCAAGTCCGTACCCCAGAGCGCACGACCCTGGGTCCATTAGGATGTTTTCGGCTGCTAGACCTAGTTCGGTAATCAATATATTGAGCTGTTTGCACATATTGATATCAACAGTGCCGAGAGTCAGCACTTTATGATTGTGGACTAGGGCTGCAGCAACAATGGATTTGTAGTTGTCATTCTTCGCCATTCCCAATAGTAAATTTTCACCAGCGGCGACTGCAGCAATTACAGGCATAATAGAGTTGTCTTTCTCGTCATTACCGCAGCCAATTACGATTAGCGGCACGCCTACGGCTGCCAACACATCTTTTACCACGTTAGCGAGTTGTTCTGGCGTTTTATTACCCAGGTCGGGATCACCACCTTTAAGGCGCAGCAGGATCAGATCGGCTCCAAATTCTACGGCTTTCTGGGCCCAGGCGACAGGGTTGCTAAAAACGTCTGCATATGCATCCTGCAAAACCGAATTCCATTCTGTTGGCGGGATATCCCATATTTCGATTGCTACAACTGCTTTATTGGACTGTTCACCCTCGAAGAAGAGGAATGGCAGAGTAGCATCACCCCCAACCGTTACTGTATTGGTGCGAGTGCCACCCTGATCTTTGGTCGCGCCCAGGGTGACGGTGTGAATGCTTCCAATATATTTTTCCTTGATGGAATCTAAATTCATGTTATAAGGACTCCCTTCCATTATGGAGAACAGTAGCCGCATACAATTGCAAATGCTAAGCGTCTTTTGTGTAATATGCTTTGGCAAAGGCCGGTATGCCAACAGCCTCCTGCGGTCCGACAATGACATTCCACCCGGATTTTTCTTGTAATTTACCGCTGATAACAGCAACATATCCCGGAATAACCAGGGTTCGATGAGAAACCTTTTCCGCAATGCCACTTTTTTGGACGAAATCAGTAATTGTTTGGGCATCAAATCTACCTGATGCCCAAGCAGTAAGTACTGAGGTACCTTCAGTGTCAACAGCTATGATGTATCCGGGAATTTTGCTATTTAGTACTTCACCTTCAACCGCATAATAGGTAAGCGAAAAATTGGTGCAAACATATACTGGAGATTCAGGGGTGACAGCGCCAATTTCGTATAAGTTAGCTTCTACGGCAATAGGTTTTTGCGGATCGGTATAGAGGTTCATCCGGAAGGTCAGCAAGGGTAACACATACGGCTTCTCATCAGCTTTCAGAATGACTATGCTGGCGTATTTGGCTACAAAAACGCCAGCTTGAATAATTTCATCATTAGGATCTTCAGCAGTTGTAAATGCAATTGTAGGAAAACCAAATGGCCGGAATTTTTTCTTGAGTGCTAGACGACGAATATTGGTCAGTGCTACCAATACTTTGGCGGTATTCCGCATGCCGGTATCAATGACTAATTCTTTGTATTCACTAGCTACTTTTTCGACCAACGCGGCAGTATCATTCAAACCATTGCCTTTAATGATTAATGGTACAGCATAGCGCTTAGCCAGCGCGACCATCGCTTGCCAGTTATTTGCAGTTGCGGATCCAACCAGTGGCTTTTGGGCGGCAATACCGGGCAAAACGGCTTCAAGGGCGATAGCATTCTCGACGAGGAGTATCAAGTTAAGGTTTTTGGCGCGGGCGGCAACTATGTCGACAACAGCTTTGAAAGTTTCCGGTTTTTGAGAGCAGTTGGTGATCGCAATGGCATTGACGCCGATTCGTTGCCCCATCCGTTTCATACTTAAACCATTTATATTCCTGATTTTTTCATCAAGCTCATCAGGAGCCAGAGTATCGGAAATTTTGATAACAATAGCGGTTTGATTGATAAAGGTCTTATCATGACGGAAGAGTACAGTTTCGCCACCTAGAGTAAGCTGGTTTGGGCCAACACCGACTATCACCGAACGAATGGGAGGAGCGGATGCGATGTCTAAAAATTTTTTTGCGCTTTCAGAAACATGGGGGCACAAGTCCAACTCTGTACTGCCCTTAGCCAGTGCCATAGCAAATGCAAGACAAGTTGACATACCACAGTCTTTACAGTTAGTTTTCGGGAGTTGTTTAAATATATCCAGACCTGTTAGTGCCATTGTCTTTTCCCTTTCAATCTGCAATATTCATTTTGCCGAGGGTATCTTCTCCCCAAAGTTTAATCATTTTCTTGCCATTTTCAATATAACCATGGGCAAGCTCACAATGTCTTAATACGGTAAAGTTTCTTTCCATCTGCAGCTTCGATAAACGGAAGTTGTTCATAATTTGCTCGGCAGTAACTGAACCCTCTTCTTTAATATAATTGTAGATGTTTTTTTGCAGTTCAGTCAATCCGTCGGTCCCTTCCTGCCCCGCCATCTTTCGTGCCAATTTTGCGCCATGTACAGCGGCAACGTCACACGTACGTGGGGGTTCCAACATTTCAAGATAGCAATCTTCACAGAGCATTTTTCCGAGGTGCAGACATTGTTCCCCCTCAAGGATTTCGTTATTACATTTAGTACAGATCATGCGTATCATTCCTTTCAGTGTGTATAGTCTTTCCCTAATTCATACAATGTGATTTATAGGTACTATTGAAGAAAGTTAGTATGCTGACAATAAAATGTTAATATATTAACATTTTATTGTCAATGTTTTTTTGCAAATTGTCAAAGGGGGCGAATTATAATAGCTTGATCTGATGGTAACTATAGGATAGCTGGTGCTTTACCCAATATTCTACTTCAGAAAGGTTGCATAAGGGTTCTTATAGAACTAGTATAGAATAGTATGTAAACTATTCTGTTAGGATGGTGGCCCATAGGTGGAATATAGGATAGAAATGTTGTGGTCTGGATTAATATTGGTTAGCTACTGTGGCTACAGGAGTATTGTCTTTTAAGGAAGCAACAGTAGCAGTTGATTTCAAGACAATTATAATCTTGTTTTCCATGATGATCGTGGTTGCTAATTTAAAGTTAGCTGGTTTTTTTGAACTAGTGGGGGATGCAGTCTGTCAAAGGGTTAAGACTAAAAAGGAATTGTTGTTTGCAATTATCATAGTTAGCGGTAGTATGTCAGCATTTGCAATAAATGATATTATTTGTTTACTCTTTACACCGGTAGTGCTTTTAATCTGTAGAAAAGCCCAGTGTAATCCCATACCGCATTTATTAGGGGTGGCGATGGCATCAAATATTGGTAGTGCCGCGACATTATTAGGGAACCCCCAAAATATTCTTGTTGCTAGCTTATCAGGGATGACATTTTCAAGCTATTTTTTAGTTGCTTGTCCGGTAGTGGTTATAGGTTTAATTGCAGCATACGGTGCAATAGCTTATTGTTACCAGAAAGAACTTGAAGGGATATTTGTTGCGACAATTACAAGCCACAGCAATATTCACGGTTACTTGATAGTAAAAAGTTTA
>JAGGAC010000003.1 GCA_017889635.1 Bacillota bacterium
TGGCTAGCTTTGCTGTTCCCTAACATGCATTTTGCATAACCTTCGAATAATTCGCTTGACTTTTCTTAGCAGGTTTAAATTTCACCTAAATAAGCCGGTCTTGGTGCTGCTGTTGTCTGCAGCACCAGAGCCGTGCGAATTTAGGGGGGAATATATATGAGTGACAAAGGCATAAATGATGCGCTTAATATAATGACTGATTTTGAGCGTGGTTATTATTATGCAAAACAAAGGAATGAAGAATTGGCTAATACTTTGCCAGAACTCTTGGAATTGGCAGAGGTGTTTACCGAAGTTAAAGGAGAAAACGCTGAACTAGCAAGGGGGATGGCGGCTTATTACGCCGAACAGGCGCGGATGGCGAGAAAAAAGTGAAGGAAAATGGGATATGCCCGTACTTGATATGTTCTCATAGACGTCCAAAAGTGGGGGCGGAGTATTAAATGTTGTTGGAGATTATAGTGTAGCAGTTTAAGGTTGCTGGTTCAAACTGACTCGATTGTGATAGTCGATTTTGATATTTTAATGCTTACAATAGTCGGTAATTTAATACTGTGGAGAATATAAAAAGTGCTTTGACCTTGATGGTCGAAGCATTTATTCTTCTTAAAAGATAAGAACTGGGCTATTTTATTCTCTTCTATTTCTTCAAGAACCTCATATAAGTCATCTACTTAAAATACGGGTAAATTTTCTTGCATGTAAAGCGATCTAATTTTGTATGATATAGGGGGCTTTTCAGGTTGTTTATGGTGTGCGTTTTTCTAGTCTCATTTATTATCGGATTTTCCGATAATCGTAAACGTAATAAACCGTTTCCTTAAATGTGAAATTAATGCTACGATAAATATCGATGAATCGATAACCATGTTATCAGTTTATAGTGAAATGCGTCAATATTCAAAAAACAACGAAGGGAAATAATTATGAAGTGTAATATGGATACTTGGAAAAATGATCTTATTGCATCAGGGCGTGTAGCTGCATTGCCGATTATGACTTACCCAGGCCTAGAACTGTCAGGTAAGAAACTGATGGATATAGTCCGTAAGGGTGAAGATCAAGCTGTCTGTATTGAAAGTCTAGCTAAACGTTACAACTCAGTTGC
The DNA here is from genome assembly GCA_017889635.1 of Bacillota bacterium. Taxonomy (GTDB): domain Bacteria; phylum Bacillota; class Negativicutes; order Sporomusales; family CTSoil-080; genus CTSoil-080. The sequence continues at coordinate 1,109 of JAGGAC010000003.1, forward strand.
GGCAGTGACTGTAATGGATTTATCGGTTGAGGCCGAAGCTTTTGGCAGTAACGTGAAATATTCAGAAACAGAAGTTCCTACAGTCATTGGTCATATGGTTACTGATATGAAAGATGCCGAAGCCTTAAGAGTACCAGCTGTTGGTGTAGGTCGAACGACTGCATATCTGAAAGCTACGGAATTAGCTGTTGCAAGGATTACTGACAGACCCGTTTTTGGCGGGATTATTGGGCCATTTTCTTTAGCAGGACGTCTTATGGATATGACAGCTATAATGGTTGCGATGATGAGACAATCAGACACTGTAACCATAGTCTTGGAAAAGTGTGCAGCGTTTCTGGTTGAGTATGCAAAAGCTATTAAAGGTGCTGGAGCTAATGGTATAGTAATTGCGGAACCGGCCGCAGGGTTATTATCACCAAAACAATGTGATAAGTTTTCTTCTTGTTATGTAAAACAAATAGTTGACGCCGTTCAAGATGAGAATTTTATGATTGTCCTTCATAACTGTGGTAAAACTGTAAAATTGGTAGACTCGATGGTTTCAACCGGTGCCGCTGCATATCACATTGGCAATGCTGTATCTATGACTGACATTATGCCGCAAATGCCAAGTGGTAAATTGGTTATGGGCAACATTAATCCATCTGGGACTTTCCGTATCGGTACGGTTGAGCAAATGGTAGAAGAGGTTAATGGTTTATTAGACGAGATGAGCGACTACAATAATTTTGTGCTTTCTTCAGGTTGCGATATACCGCCTGGAACGCCGTTAGACAATATTGATGCTTTTTTTGCGACGTTAGAAAAATATAATAATAAATAGTGTCTAGTAGGAGATATAGTGGAGGGGACTATATGAGTAAAACGGAACTTTATAATGTTCATTTAGAGCGTATTAAAAAGGCTATTGCTCTTGAAAAAACAGATCGAGTACCAGTAATACCGGTAGGAAATTCATTTTGTGCCAATCATTTGGGAGTAAGTTTGGCTGATTTTGCCATGAATAATGAGTTGGCGGCTGACACTATGTTAAAGTCATTTTCCTCACTAGGCGATATTGATGGTATGCAGCAACCAGTATTTAGCCCGTACTTACTTTCTTATCAATGGCTATCTAAAGTAAGGATTCCGGGAATCGATTTGCCGAAAGATGTTCCATGGCAGGTAGCTGAAGCCGAAATGATGACTGTTGACGATTATGATGTAATTATTAATAAAGGATATAATACATTTTTTAAAGACTTCTTAAAAAATAGACTTGATAATTTAGAAGAAAAAGTTAATCCTGTGTTTGCTTACACGCCTCAGGCCATTGAAAATTGTAAAAAAGAAGGCTTAGTAACCCTTTCGCCGATCGTTTGCTGTATTCCTTATGAGGTTTTTTGTGGTGGTCGGACTATGGTTAAATTTATGCGCGATTTGTTTAGATTGTCTGATAAAGTTCAGGCGGCTATGGATATTGCGATGGACGATATTGTAGAAAGTACCAGACAAGTTTTGCGGGCTATGAAACCGACTGGGGCATGGGTTGGAGGCTGGCGTGGCGCTAGTGAGTTCTTATCTCCGAAGGTATGGAACAGATTTGAGTGGCCATATTTTAAACGGATGGTAGAAGTGGTGCTGGAGGAAAATGTGATTCCGGTATTACATATTGATTCAAATTGGGAACGTGATTTAGAAAAATTCCTTGAGTTGCCCAAAGGGAAATGTATTTTTTCCTCGGATCATGCAACGAATATTTATAAAGTTAAGGAAGTTTTGGGAGATCATATGTGTATTATGGGCGATGTCCCAGCAGCCTTGACTTCATTGGGAACGCCAGACGAAGTATATAATTATAGCACTAAATTGATAAATGAGATCGGGCCTAAAGGTTTTATCCTTTCATCCGGTTGTGATATTCCGTTTAATGCCAAACCAGAAAATGTGAAGGCCATGATAGCAGCCGTGACTGATAAATAATAAACGGTAACTAATATAGATAGTGGAGGTAGAAAAAATGGAAAAAATTAATCTTGTAGATGCATTGTCAGAACTGGACGAAGATCTTGTTGTGAAGGGTGTAAAGTCACAATTAGCGGAGAATGTACCTGCAATAGAAATACTGGGGCAGCTTCAAAAAGGTATGGAAAAGGTAGGTAAATTCTATGAGGAAGGGGAATACTACCTGTCTGAGCTTATTATGTCGGCAGATATTTTTTCATCGGTAGCTGATTTGCTCAAAGCTAATATGGCTCAAGGGGCTGAACTTGAAACCCATGGAACTATAGTATTGGGCACAGTTAAAGATGATATTCATGATATCGGTAAGAACATAGTAGCAACGATTTTAGGCTGTAATGGCTACAAAGTAGTTGATGTTGGCGTGGATGTACCAATCGAAAAATTTGTGGAAGCAGTAAAAGAACACAAACCGCAGGTAGTTGGAATGTGTTGTTTGTTGACTACTGCTTTTGATGCGATGAAAGATACCGTTGCTGCCGTAAAAGCCGAAAATTCAGCGGTGAAGATACTTATTGGTGGTGGCCCGTGTGATAATAATGTGGCAAAGTATTGCTCGGCAGATTATTATTGCAAAACAGCTTATGATGCAGTTACCCTTATGGAAGGACAATGTAAAGCCTAACAGACTAACGTTAATCACCGTTGAACCCACGAGTGATGTGGGAGGAGATTATGTGCAAGGTTTCTATAGTATTCGTATGATTGGTTAGCATAGCCTCTCAGGAGTGAGAGGCTATGTTTTGTATCTTATTAAAATAAGTCTTACCAAAATAATTAGTGTTTGAGAAAGTACTAGGTAGTTACTACCTTGTGTAGGAGGATACTATGAACACAAAGTTGAAAAGTAATCTGTTTAAAACTTTTGTTCAAAATGATGATAAAGTTATTACATGCTTGGGGGACAAAACTGTATTGCAAGCTATTAGTGAGTCTGGATTATTGGTTGAGGCTAATTGCGGCGGGCGTGGAGTAGGCATTAAATTAACTGGACGAAGGGGAGGAAAATGCGGACGATTATTTTAGCTTGTCAGACCTTGCGGCGGGAAATAAGCCTGGTCTTAGAGCAGACTAAGGTAAAATATCCAGTTGTATATATTGAGTCAGGACTGCATAATGATCCGGCGGCTCTACGCAAAAGAATTCAAGAACAGCTTGATATGTTCGATAATATTGATGTGGTATTGTTGGTATTTGGTTTTTGCGGGAATGGGTTGGCTGGCATAAAGTCTGAGAAGTTCAAATTGGTTATTCCAAAAATTCATGATTGTATTCCGATGCTGTTAGGATCTGCAGAAAAACGCAAGGCGCTTTCTGATGAAATGGGCACTTATTTTTTAACGCAGGGTTGGCTGGATTATGAGAAAAATATAATATGGGAATATGAACGCTGTCTAAAACGTCATGGTGAGAACCGCACCCAAAAGGTTATGAATACTATGTTAGGGCATTATAAGCGCTTGCTGATCATTGACACGGGGGCATATCAGCTTGAAGAAATTATTCCGCGCACTAAGGAGTTTGCCAGACAGGTTGGATTACAACATGAAGTTCGCAAAGGCTCGCTAAGACTCATCGTAAAATTATTTATGGGAGAATGGGATGATGAAATGCTGGTGCTCGAACCTGGCGAAGAAATTACAATTACAGCTATATCTGATGACGGCAGTGCTGTAAGCCATAGTCAAATTTAGCGTATTAAATTGAAATACAATATATCATTGAGAATGAGACTTTTGAAAAATGGCTATAGAAAATTAAAGGGTTATTTCGTAAGCGCTGTAATGAGCGGTTACGTCGTTTGGTTAATTAATAAATAGAAGTCTTCGACTCTAGCACAAGCAAGAGTTGAAGACTTCTATTTATTTGAATTCGTCAAGGTTGTTGAATCTTGGTATTTCGATTTGATTGAGTTCCCGCAAAAAGAGTGGAATAGCTGGATTGTTATTAGATGTTTTCCAAACCACTACCACGCTGAGGTAGTGGTCGTCACCAACGAAATCGACGAAGCTAAGGTTAGAACTAGCAATGAACTTCATAAAGTAAGGTAATATAGCTACGCCTAAGCCTGCTTGAATCATCAAAAGAATGGTCTCGTGAAGTTCAGGTTGACAAATCATGTTGGGGACAAAGTTGCGTTTGGCACATAGTTCGTAAGTAACATATACTGGCATGGGCGCAACAATGGGGGACAAACTGATGAATGATTCATTAGCCATTTCTGACAAGTCAATTTCCTTATTGTTGGCAAGCAGATGATTGTGGGGCATAACAACGCTAAGTTTGTCTTTATAGACGGATCGCGAAGTTAGGCCGGGGACGTTATTGATGGCAAAAGAGATGGTTAGTCCAAGGTCGATATCGTTGTTGAGCAGTGCTTTGTTGAGTTCTTCCCAGTAAAGGCAGTTTAACTGTAAAGCAATATTGGGGTATCTGTTACAGTAATTGGATATAACCTGTGGCAGAAAGTAGCCAACAGTTGATTCGAGAAAGCCCACGCGCAGGTTGCCGGCAACGCCGGCAGCCGTACGTCGGGTTTTATTGATAGCTTCTTCTGATTTTGCCAGTATGGCATAGGCTTCTTTGAGAAATACTTCGCCGGCAGCGGTAAGTTCGACCTTATGGGTGGTGCGAACAAATAGTTGGACCTTCAATTGTTTTTCTAAGTCAGCGACATGCTGGCTTACCGTCGACTGAGTAAGATAAAGATGCCTGGCGGCTTCGGTGAAGTTGAGCCGTTCGGCTACACAAGTAAAACTGCGTAATTGACGGTCGTCCATTTTTTCCTCCGCGTTTATTTTAAATTAAATTATACATAAAAGTTTTAGCTTAGAACAGCTATTGCTTATCTGATTTTGCGATTATAAAAATAAAAAGGCTTAACTTCATTAGGATTATATAAAAAAAGTGTAGTAGTAGTGTATGATAGCCAATATTGCTTATCAGATTTTACGATTACAAAAATAAAACCAGCTAAACAAGGTAGGCTAATTTTAAAGATGTAAAAAAAAATTCGAGTTGTAAATTATTAGCAGGAAAATTATGCGGCCTGTCGTAATGTTTAATATATTAAATTTAATATTAAATTTAATATATTAAACATACAGAATTGTAAAAGAATTGATTATGGTGCATAGTGGAGCTTAGATAATTCAAGGAGATGAAAAATGGAGTATGGTGACGTTGAGAAAATTGCTGTGAATACTATCCGAACCTTATCCAGTGATGCAATTGAGAAGGCTGTTTAGCAGGGAGTTTAGATTAAAAATGATTTGAGGTGAAGCTTTTGGCAGGAGTTATCATTAGAGAAATCCGACATGTAAACTATGGCCGGTGTATAGAAATGTCAAACGGTGAGGTGGATTTAATTGTTACTGTTGACTGCGGGCCAAGAATTATCCGGTTTGGCTTAAATGGAAAGGAAAACGAATTTTGTGAATCTGATGCTGAAGGATCAGCAACATATGGAAACGAGTTGTGGTATACACGAGGAGGACACCGCTTCTGGCACAGTCCTGAAAGCTTTCCTCGTACTTATATAGCTGATAATCAACCGGTTGAGTATCAGGTGATTGATCAAGGAATACGGGTAATTCAGCAATCTGAACCATGGACGCAAATTCAAAAGATGATGGAGATTAGTTTATCGCCGCAAAATAACATCGTTAATATTAAGCATCGTTTGGTGAACAAAAATGCCTGGCCGGTAAAGTTAGCAGCCTGGGCGATTACCGTTATGGCGGTTGGCGGGAAGGAAATTATACCTAATCCGCAAAGAGACACCGGACTTCTGCCTAATAGAACAGTAGCTTTATGGCCGTATAGTAAAATGAACGATTCCCGTATTTGCTGGGGTGATCTGTTTACAATTTTAGCTCAAAATCCCAAGATGAAAGAGCCGTTTAAATTTGGCGTTTCCAATGAAGCGGGTTGGGCAGCTTATGTGAATCATGGCAATTTATTTATTAAGCGTTATGTCCATAAGCTGGGTGCAGAATATCCTGATTTCGGTGTTTCTTATGAAACTTATACAACCGATTTTATGTTAGAGATGGAAAGTTTATCGCCGCTTGTTCTTCTGGAGCCTGAGGCTGAACTGGAACATGAAGAGGAATGGGAACTAATTGCCGGGGTAGATTTCACGGCAGCGGTGGATAGGCTTTTTCCTAACCAGAACTAAACTAATTGGAGGGTGTAATATGATTAATGATTTTAAGGATAAGGAACTTTGGTTTGTAACCGGAAGTCAACTTCTGTATGGTGAGGATATTATCGAGCAAATAACCGAGCATTCAAGGATTATTGCCAAGGAAATTGAAGCCAATAAGAAATTTCCTATAAAAGTAGTATTTAAAGCTGTCGTGACCAATTCGGAGGCGATCCGTAATTTATTTTTTGAAGCTAATTGTGCAAAAGAATGTATTGGTATTATTACCTGGATGCATACATTTTCTCCGGCGAAAATGTGGATTGCTGGTCTTAACATACTAAATAAACCGTTATTGCATCTACATACCCAATTTAATCGCGATATTCCCTGGGCTGATATTGATATGGATTTCATGAATTTAAATCAGTCGGCGCATGGTGATCGTGAGTATGGATATATTACTTCGCGAATGAAAAAAGCAAGTAAAGTGGTTGTAGGTTTCTGGCAAGACCAAACGGTGCTTGACCAGATTGCTGCCTGGGCAAGGGCGGCGCTTGCCTGGGCCGATCTGCAGGGTGCCAGATTTGCGCGATTCGGCGATAATATGCGGGATGTGGCTGTAACTGAAGGCGATAAAGTTGAAGCCGAAATAAAGTTGGGATACTCGGTCAATGGCTATGCTGTTGGTGACTTGGTGAAATACGTAAATGCCGTTAGTAAAGAGGACATTGATACGTTGCTTGGTGAGTATAAAGCTAAATATTGTATTCAGCCAGAACTTTTGAAATCTGAAACTAACATAAACTCTTTGCGGGAATCAGCAAAGATTGAATTGGGAATAAAGCGGTTTTTAGAAGACGGTAATTTTAAGGGATTTACCACTACTTTTGAGAATCTGTATGGTTTATCCCAATTGCCGGGACTGGCAGTTCAGCGTTTAATGGCAATGGGCTATGGTTTTGGCGCCGAAGGCGACTGGAAGACGGCCGCTTTGCTGCGGGCTATGAAAGTGATGGCTTATGGCCTGAACGGCGGGACTTCTTTTATGGAGGATTATACTTATCACTTGGAAAAAGATAATATGATGGTTTTGAGCGCCCATATGCTGGAAGTCTGCGAGTCTATTGCCGCTGAAAAACCTTCCTTAGAAATTCACCCATTATCGATTGGCGGTAAAGCTGATCCCGCCCGCTTAGTGTTTAATGTCCCAGAAGGGAAGGGAATTAATGCTACCCTGGTTGATTTGGGAAATCGGTTCCGTTTGCTTGTAAATGAAGTGGATGTAATTAAACCGCCGTTTGATTTGCCTAAGCTGCCGGTTGCGAGAGCCATTTGGCGGCCTAAACCCAGCCTTTTAGTTTCAGCCCAGGCTTGGATTCTGGCTGGTGGTGCGCATCACACTGGGTTTAGTCAAGCAATTACTAAAGAACATCTTGAAGACTTTAGTGAAATTGCTGATATAGAATATGTAATAATTGATGCCAATACCGAAATTAGCAGCTTCAAAAAAGAACTTAGATGGAACGAGTTGTTTTATCAATTGAAAAGGTAAGAAAGAAGACCAGGAGGCTATTGTTCAAATAGCTTCCTGGTCAATAAATTTACACGGTGCGAATAAATGGGCTATATTTGAAGGGGATGGACAGGGTAATCAATAGTTTATATAATTGGAACTATATATAGTGCTATGATGAGGTGTAACTTAGTGGGAAAAAACGTGGTAACTTCTTATACGGGAGGGGTTAACGAGTCTATAGTTGTTAATATTATTAGACGGCAGGGCCCGATTTCCCGTGTAGATATAGCAAAACTAACCGGTCTTACTGCGCCAACGGTGACCAATATTTCAGGGCGGCTAATAGCTTCTGGAATTATTAGTGAGTGTGCTGAAATCGGCAATGAAGGAAAACCCATAAGCGGAAGACCGCGAATACTCTTAAAAATAAATCCTGAAGCAGCTAACCTGATAATCGTCGATATTCGTTCGAAAGAAATGACTGGCTATATTGTAAATGCCGGATTAGCGATTAAAGAAAAGGTCAGTGTTGACTTGAGGAAACTTGAACCAGAAAAGGTTATGGCGGCCTTAGAGCAAATCATAAACAAATGTATTTCAAGTGAGCTTGGTCAGGCTGTGTCTGCAATTGGGATTATTGTCCGAGGTCCAGTTTTGCATAAAGAGGGTATTTCGTTATTTTCCCAAAGCTTTGGCTGGCAAAAAGTATCATTAAAATTTAGTTTAGAGCAGAAGTTTCAGCTTCCGGTTTTTGTAGAAAATGATATGCGGGCAATTGCTTTAGGAGCCTATTATTACGGAAAATACTATGGCTATAAAAATGCCGTTATGTTAGGGGTTGGCTGGGGCATTGGGGCAGGTATTTTTGTAAATGGTCAATTGTATCGGGGAATAAGTGATATTGCCGGAGAAATTGGTCACACGATTATCGATATTCACGGACCTTTATGCAGTTGCGGAAAACACGGATGTTTGGAGACCTTTGCCTCTGAGGCGGCATTAGTAAACAGTGTAGTTAGTGCGCCAAACGTCAATATTTCGCTGGCAGCCAAACTTGCAGACGGAGATTTATCGGCAATTCTTCCGGAACATATTTATGAAGCGGCTGCCAAGGGGGACGAACTTTCGATAAAAATGCTTCAGAATATTGCTCGCTATCTTGGGGTTGGGGTTGCAAACATAATTAATTTTTTAAACCCAGAACTTATTATTATTGGCGGAGGCATTGTTCGGGGGCGGCGGTTTATCGAAGAAATACTGCTGCAGGTTATTAGCGAGCAAACTCTGGATAGTACCCGGTCCTCGGTCAAGGTGGAATACTCGGCGGAGGGAAGAGAAGCCTATATGAAGGGGATTGCTGATGTTGTTTTAGAAGGGATATTTTTGACGTCAAGATAAATAGGTAAATAAAAAAATTGTTATCCAATAATCTTTTGATTTTGGATAACAATTTTTTTATTTGATGAATTGTCAAGCCAAGTGCGCCACATAAACAATAGCCAATATTGCGAGAATTGTTTAAAAACTATAATTTTTACTACAATTAAAGCAGGAGAAGGAGAAAAAACGTTGAAATGAACTCCTAAATAATAAATTTAATATTAAATTTATTATTTAGGATGAGTTATAAATTAGCTTTTTTACTAAGGAGGTTGATTTAATGAATAAAAAAAAATACACGATTGGCATTGATTTTGGAACACAGTCGGGGAGAGCCTTGTTAGTAGAAGTTGAGACCGGCAGAGAGGTGGCTGACGCGGTTGTTTCTTATCCTGATGGTGTCATCGATGAGAAGCTGCCTGGGACGGATATTGTATTAGAGTATGACTGGGCCTTGCAAAATCCTGATGACTATTTGGAAGTGCTGCGAAAGGCGGTGCCTCAAGTATTAAAAGAGGCTGGTGTAGATGCGGCAAATGTAATTGGACTGGGGATCGATTTTACCTCATGTACGATGCTGCCGGTTAGTAAAGATGGGCAGGCCTTGTGTCAGCTTCCCGAGTTTAGGAACAATCCTCATGCCTGGGTAAAGTTGTGGAAACACCATGCGGCACAAGAAGAAGCCAACAAGATCAATAAAATTGCCGAAGAGCGCGGTGAAAAGTTTTTAGCCCGTTATGGCGGGAAGATTTCTTCTGAATGGTTTATTGCTAAGATATGGCAGATATTGAATGAAGCGCCGGAAATTTATCTGGCGGCGGATCGGTTTATGGAAGCAACGGATTGGGTGACTATGCAGATGACGGGAGTCGATGTCCGGTGCAGTTGCTCAGCCGGGTATAAAGCTATATGGCATAAAAAAGATGGATATCCCGCCAAAGAGTTTTTTGGCGCATTGGATCCCAAATTGGAGAATCTGGTAGAAGAAAAATTGTACAGTGCGGTCGTTCCTATTGGTACCATGGCGGGTGGATTGACGAGTTATATGGCTGAGCAAATGGGCCTTAACGCAGGAATTGCAGTAGCGGTAGGTAATGTGGATGCTCATGCTGCCGTACCTGCTGCCGGGGTTGTTGAACCAGGCAAGATGGTTATGAGTATGGGTACTTCGATATGTCATATAGTTCTTGGAACGGAAGAAAAAGTGGTGCCTGGAATGTGCGGTGTTGTAGAAGATGGAGTTGTACCAGGTTACTTTGGTTATGAGGCCGGTCAATCGGCTGTGGGCGACATATTTGAGTGGTTTGTAGAAAACTGTGTACCAGAGGCTTATTGGCAAAAAGCCAGAGAAAAAAAGCAAAGTATTCATCAATTGCTTGAAGATATGGCAGCGTCGCTAGCACTTGGCGAAAGTGGCCTAATTGCTTTAGATTGGTGGAATGGTAATCGATCTGTTTTAGTTGATGCCGATCTGACCGGTGTTTTTCTGGGGGCAACCTTACTTAGTAAACCGGAAGAAATGTATCGGGCGCTCATCGAAGCAACCGCCTTTGGGACGAATTTAATCATTGAGACCTTTAGTCAAGCCGGAGTACCGATCGATGAGTTATATGCTTGCGGCGGACTGCCGAGGAAAAATCGCTTATTAATGCAGATATATGCCGATGTGACTGGGAAAGAGATTTATATTCCCACATCACAACAAACACCGGCATTAGGTGCTGCTATGTTTGGCGCTGTGGCAGCCGGAAAAACGAATGGCGGATATGATTCTATTTATGAAGCAGCAGCAAGAATGACTAGTATTAAAACGGTGTTTAAGCCGATTGCAAAGAATGTGGCACAATATGCTAAACTATACGCTGAATATAAGTTGCTGCATGATTATTTCGGGCGGGGCGGCAACGATGTTATGAAACGGCTGAAAGAAATTAAAAAAGATGCGAAAAATTGTAAATAACGATTAATAAGGTGCGTGGTCTTATGCTTGAAGAATTGAAAAAGATAGTATGGGAAGCTAATTTGCTGCTTCAGAAGAATGGGTTAGTTTTATATACCTGGGGTAATGTTAGTGGAATTGAACGAGAAAAAGGTTTGGTTGTTATTAAACCAAGTGGTGTAGAGTATGACCAGATGAAACCGGAAGATATGGTTGTGGTCGATTTATATGGCAAGCAGGTAGACGGAGAGCTGAAACCTTCCTCTGATACTCCTACCCATTTAGCAATATATCGCCATTTTTCAGCCGTCGGCGGGATTGTACATACTCATTCGACATATGCTACGGCGTGGGCTCAAGCTGAACGAGCAATTCCGGTCCTTGGTACTACTCACGCCGACTACTTTTATGGCAATGTACCATGTACTCGAAAGATGATGGATGTTGAAATCAAGGAGCATTACGAGGAGCAAACCGGCAATCTTATTGTTGAAACATTTAAGGCGCTAAATCCAATGGAAGTTCCCGGTGTTTTAGTGGCTAGTCATGGTCCTTTTGCTTGGGGTAAAGATGCCTTGGAAGCAGTATATCATGTTACAGTACTTGAAGAGATTGCCAAGACTAGTTTGTTTACGCAACAAATTAACAGCGGTGTGAAAAATATTGATGCGGCGTTATTGGATAAACACTTTTTGCGTAAGCATGGACATAACGCCTATTATGGCCAGAGTAAGTCATGAATTTGCACATATGGTGAGAATACAGATGTTTTTTAAAAAACAAGCTTAAATGGGTAAGTAAAGTTAAGGGCTAATGTACTAAAGAGAAAATTTAGGGAGAATATGGATGAAGACCAATGAAATAAATATCAGGGACCCATATATTTTGCATCATCAGGATAAATATTATCTTTATGGCACGAGAAGTGCAACGACTTGGGGGCTGGCGGACGGGTTTGATTGCTATGTAAGTGATGATATGGAAAACTGGGAAGGACCTATAGAGATATTCCATAATAATGGAGAGTTTTGGGCAGATAGAAATTATTGGGCTCCAGAATGCTATTATTACCGTGGGTCCTTTTACCTTGTTGCTACTTTTAATGCGGAAGATAAAAATATGGGGACGCAGATTCTTATAGCCGATTTACCAACAGGGCCGTTCAAACCGCATAGTGATGGTCCTGTAACTCCAAAAGGATGGAATTGTTTGGATGGAACTCTATACTTTGGGGCAGATGGAACGCCCTATATGATATTTGGACATTCATTTGAGGATAATCCAAATGGTGAAATGTGCATGGCAGAGTTATCACCTGATTTGAAAATGGCCATCGGTGAGCCTAAATGTCTGTTTAAAGCGTCAACGGCTCCTTGGACTGTACCTGTTCCTTTTGCCAAGCAAGCATTTGGTATAGACGGAGATGTGTATTTTGTTGATGGACCTTGTTTGTATAAAAACAAATCAGGAATACTTTTAATGCTTTGGTCAAGTTGGGGTCAAACCGGATACACCGTTGGAATAGCCATTTCCGATAATGGTGAAGTTGATGGAAACTGGAGACATCAGGAAGTTCCCTTTTATAGTGAGAATGGCGGCCATGGTATGTTGTTTCGCGATAAGGAGAATAACATGCTGTTTGCTATGCATTATCCGAATGATTTATATAAAGAAAGACCACGATTTATTAAAGTAAAGGAGACCAATACTACATTAACTGCATTTACGGAAGAAATAGAAGTTGCAGTGGGGCAAGGAACATCGAAATGAGGAGACGGCAAGATTTAATTGGAGGAGGAGTATGTTTAAAATAGATTTAAACAAAGACTGGGATTTTTATGAAAGCAATGAAGGTATGAGTTTTATTTTTGGAAAGCCTGAAAGCAAAAAAATAAATCTTCCGCATGATTTTATTATAAATAAAGGTAGAAGCGCAAGCGCCGCAGGTGGACCTGCCAATGGATATTTTCTGGATGGGGAAGGTGTCTATAAAAAGAGGTTAGATATTCCGAAAGACTGGGAAGGTAAAACCGTATTACTAGATATAGACGGAGCCTATATGAACTTGGAGGTAGCTTTAAATGGCGAGGTGCTGGCCATGCATCCATACGGGTATACTCCTTTTCAAGTTGATCTTACAAAAGTTCTCCGCTTTAATGGCAAAAGTAATAATTTAAAGATACTCACGCAGAGCCGCCAGCCTTCCAGCCGTTGGTATAGCGGCGGGGGGCTATACAGAAGTATTGCTTTATGGGTTGGTGATAAAATTCATATAAAGCCGTGGGAACTATTTGTAACAACGCCAATTGTAAAAGAAAATGAAGCATGTGTAAATTTTCAAATGAAGGTTACGAATAGCTTGGATTTAGAAAAAAATGTAACGCTTATTTGTGAAATTAAAGACCAAAATGAGAAAGTAATCGCAGAAAAAACAGTGGAAAAGGTATTAATAAGTAATGGTGATACGGAATGCTATGTTAATATAACCGTTAAAAATCCTCAGCTTTGGAATATAAATAATCCTTACTTGTATAGCTATCAGATTACAATTCAGTATGAAGATAAATATATGGATAGTTGTAAAGAGCATTTTGGAATACGTTCCACTGAAGTTGATGCTCAAAATGGGTTTCGTCTGAATGGAAAGCCTATGAAACTTAAGGGCGGATGTATCCATCACGATAATGGATTTTTAGGTGCTTGCGCATATCCTAAGGCTGAAGAAAGAAAGATTAGGATATTAAAAAAGGCTGGTTATAATGCTGTAAGAATTAGTCATTATCCCCCATCGCTGGCGTTATTGAATGTGTGTGACCGTCTAGGCATGTTAGTATTAGATGAAGCTTTTGATGTTTGGCGAATGTCAAAGATGCCGCTGGATTATCACCTGTACTTTGAGAATTGGTGGGACAAGGATATCGAATATATGGTAAAACGGGATAGAAACCATCCCTGTGTCATTTCTTATTCTATCGGCAATGAAATTGTGGAATGTGACGGCAGAAGCAATGGTGCCATATGGGCTAAAAAACTTTCTGACAAGGTAAGAGAATTTGACGATACTAGATTTGTTATGGCAGCTCTTTGTCAATTGTTACCCGAAGACGGCGATATGTCAAACTTTGAAGTCAATTTGTCGCAGGACAATAATGAGTGGGCGGAAAAGACTAAGGAATGCTGCAGTTACTTTGATATTGTTGGTTACAATTATTTAAAGACTAGATATGAGAAGGATCATCTTGCTTTTCCGAAGCGGGTTATGCTTGGTTCGGAGTCGTATGGGTTCACAACCTATGAATTTTGGCGCGAAGTTGAAAAACATCCCTATGTAATTGGCGATTTTATTTGGACTGCTGTCGATTATTTGGGTGAAGTAGGTATTGGGAAGTTGTATTGGAAAGTGGAAAAAGAACCTTTTTGTTTTATGGGAGCATACCCATGGAGAAGTGCCTGGGTGGCTGATATCGATTTAACGGGCGAACAAAGACCACAATCTCACTATCGGGAAATCATGTGGGGAAATAAGAGCAAGTCCTATTTGGTTACAACCCATCCTAAACATACTGGAGATGAGTTTTTTGGTGTAGGGTGGTATTGGTATGATGTAAGCCCCTGTTGGACTTTTGCAGAAGAGTATATTGGCAAAGTGGTTAAGGTAGACGTATACGGCGGTGGCGATGAAGCGGAGTTTATTTTAAATGGAAAAAGTATTGGAAAAGCAGCATTTGAAAAATTAATTGCCACGCTGGATATTCCGTATGAGCCGGGATGCTTAGAAGCTGTTGTTTATGAAAGCGGAGAAGTAATTAGCCGAAGCAAGCTGGAAACCGCAGGAAGTGCAAGAAACCTTGTCTTATATCCCGAGGAGGACAGCTTTGCCGCAGACGGACTAGATCTTTGCTATGTTCGTATTCATAGCGAAGATGAATATGGAAATAGAGTGCCTTTTGCTGAAAATGAAATTTGTGTAAAAGTATCGGATGAAAAGGCTTTTTTTGTTGTAGGCAGTGGAAATCCCTGTACAGAAGATCAGATAGGGGACTATAAATGCCACCTTTATAATGGAAGCGCCATTATCATTTTGAAAACTGAAAATACCGGAAAGGTTGAAATAGAAGTTTTGGGAAGTGGATTAAAAACGGGATATTGCAGTGTTGCAGCTATATAGAAGTTTAGAGCTGAATCGCCGTTGATTCCAGAAGTCGATGTAAATATTGATGATTTAATTAGCCGTTTGAAGAAAGGGCTAAAACGTGGCAAAAAGGTTTCACAAATATCTTTTCACGGCCTGTTATTACAGCACAGGATGCTGTAATAACAGGTTTTTCAAATTTTCCACAAAGGAGGAGTAGTTGTACATTAATTATAATTCTTGGGGCAGAGTTTTATATAAGTACTCAACTGTTGTTGCCGTTTTTAATGCTTTTATGACATTAATATTCGGACAGGAATAGATAGTTGGCTCGTCGGTTTCTCCCAATTCTTGTCGGACATTAAATGCTAATTTTTCAGTATCAGTACAGAATTGAGCATCTACTTTCGGCTTATTACCACGAGCATCAAGTCTAATCCACTTACTAAACTTTTTTAAATATACAGCATTTAATCCATGGAGGATTATTACAGGATGAGTTTCATCATCTAAAATAAGTTTCTGATAGCAGAACCCGGTTGGTATTTGTAAACATCGTAAAATTGCTGCGAATAGATGTGCCTTAGCAAAACAAATTCCATGCCTATTAAATAAAACTTCCGAGGCACTACATGTAACGATTTTAGCTTTTATATCAAACGAATGACTTATCTTATCCCGTACGAATTCGTAGACTTCTTTTACTAGTTCAGTCTCGTTTAAGTTTCTTGATAGAAAGTAACTAGCCAGCTTTTGTATTTCAACGTTTGTATAATCAATTATAGCGTCATTTATCAAATATTTATTCATATCGTTGGTTTCTGGAATAAGTATTGGTTTTTTCATTTTACTGATCCTTCCTTAAAATTAATACATCTGTTAGTATAAATATACTAACAGATGTATTAATATGCAATAGTTATAGATATAATTTGGAATAAAAGTCATAGCAGATGCTTTCTGTAGTACTGGCTTTCTAAATCCGAGAAAGGTTTTGGAACCGTGTTTTCAGTTTTGAAGTCCGATTGACAGATGGATAGTGTTTGATGAAGGAGAGCATGGTTTACGTTTAGGAGGCAATCAAGAGACTAGCTTTAAGCAACGATAAATTATTTGTTAGGCAAACAGGCTTATTTATGTTATCTCCTTTTGAATTTAGTAAGTCTAATATTCCCTTTTACGAGGGAAGCACTGTCTAGGGAAGCATTGTCTAGGGAAGCACTGTCTAGGGAAGCACTGTCTAGGGAAGCATTGTCTAGGGAAGCACTGTCTAGGGAAGCATTGTCTAGGGAAGCACTGTCTAGGGAAGCACTGTCTAGGGAAGCACTGTCTAGGGAAACACTGTCTAGGGAAGCACTGTCTAGGGAAGCATTGCCGATCAGCGTCTTCTATATTGTCGTCTTCCATAGTTCCGTAATCATATTCGTCATATTCAGCTGTTTCTATTTCGGGATCTTCCCATTCTTCATTATACATAGTCATTTAAGCGCCGCCTTTCATAGCATATTGGAGGGCTATTACATAATATGCTTACATTTATGTTAAAGTGATTGGTGGCACACGGTTGTAATGTCTAGATTTGAAGATGTGGGCTGAGGGTGAGAAAATGAAATAACCACCGATAAGGTGGTTAGGCGAACGATTCCAAGGTCGTTCTAATTCTATTAATTATGCCGGTTTGGGTCTTTGGAGGTAACTGTTCCCAATCTTCAGGGGTGAATAAAATTTCAGGATGCAGAATCGATAAGGTATTGGCAATTTCGTGAGGGCTTTTTCCCGTTCGGGCAACAGTACGATTAAGTTCATCGACAACTGGCCCCATGATTTTGCTGTTTATGTTTAAAGCCAAAATATCACATCCTCTAAATATATCTTACCATATTTTGGAATGATTTTGTAGTAACGAAAAATTAATTATTTATTAATAATAAAAAGAGAAGATATATTGGCTAAACGCTTTCTATTATTAAAGAGTTAACAAGGTACCACTTTAGCACGCTAAAGGAAATCTCTCGGCACGATCTGCCAAAATTAATCTTGCAGATATTACTGAAATCTAACACTCTGAAAAAGCCTGTAAAAAAAATAGCCACATAACCTTTTTTTACAGGCTATGTGGCTATTTTCCAGTTAGGGCAAGTACTGCTTTGCTGTAAGTACAGGAGCAAATAGATCACCTAATAAATTTACACGTTCAAGTACCGCATCAGTGTCAAATACCAGTGTACTGATATCCTTAGTTCTCAAAGCCAGTTCTACTTCAGACCAGGTTACAGGAGTAGAAACAGTCGGCTTTTCGCAAGCTCGTAATGAGTAAACACATACCGTAGTTTTATGACGGTTATTTTGACTCCAATCAATAAAAACCTTGCCCTGGCGCAAACTTTTTCTCATATTAGAAACTACCTGTCCTGGATACTTTTTTTCTAACAGCTGGGCCAGGTTATGTGCGAAATCTTTAGTTTGGCTATAGTTAACAAGTGTATTGAGAGGAACATAAACCTGTAGCCCTTTCGACCCCGAAGTTTTAGGGTAACTCTGCAAGTTCTTGGTTATAAAAAAATCCTGCAGCCATAATGCCACTTCAGCACAATCTACAATTGTTGCTGGCCAGCCTGGATCAAGGTCAAAGACCAGCATGGTCGGCACATAAATATCTTTTACTTGCGATAGGGAGGTATGCAGCTCAAGTGCTGCTAAGTTAGCCGCCCAGACTAATGAAGGCAGGTCTTCTACCAGACAAAAATTAATATACTTATTATTACCTTCACTCCATACTGGCGCAGTAGGCAGCCATCCTGGTCTTTTGGCTGGGCATTCCTTTTGATAAAAAAATTTTTCATCAACTCCATGAGGATAACGTTTTAACGTCAGCGGCCGTCCTTCCATGTGAGGCAGCAAAAAAGGCGCAATTCGTATATAGTAGTCAATCATCTGTCTTTTATTAAATCCGCATTTGGGGTAAAAGATTTTTTCAAGGTTAGAAAGCTTTAGTTGCGTTCCCTCAACATCAAGCACTGTTTTATCGGGCACGAGCTGTTCGCTTCCTTTGCTTAGGCTTTTTGGTTTCAGACTGATTCTTTTTAATTGCCGATAAACTAGCCTCAAGCGCCGCCATCAAATCAATTACTTTACCTTTTTGAGTTTCGGATGGTTTTTCTACAACTACTGTTTGACCCTCGGCTTTAGTATCAATCATTGCAAAAATCTTGCGGCGATACTCATCTTGATAATTGCCTGGTTCAAAATCTTTAGAAAGTGACTCAATAAGCTGTAAGGCAATTTTTAGTTCACGCTCGTCCGGTTCAACTTCGTCCTTAGGCATACTATCAAATTCTTTCAGTTCTATTATTTCGTCAGCAAAATACATTGTGGACAAACTCAGCACACTGCCAGTAGGGCGAATAGCGCTAAGATATTCTTTATTACGCAATACGAACTTTGCTATTGCGACTTTTTGCGATTTTTTCATTGCTGCTAACAATAAGGCATATGCTTTGCCAGCTCCTTTATCAGGTATAAGATAATAAGATTGCATATAATATAACGGATCAATTTGTGCTAGCTGAACAAAATCTTCGATTGCTATGCTGTGAGAGGTAGCTGGGCTTATGGCTGCTAAATCTTCATCAGTAATGACGACATAACGATCAGGCGATATTTCATATCCTTTGACAATCTCTTGATTTGCGACTTCAATACCATCTGTTGCACATACTTTTTTTAGCTGAATACGGCAGTTGTCACTTTTGCGCAGCTGATTAAATCGCACAGTTTTTCTTTTTACCGTACTATACAACTTTATAGGTACATTAACAAGACCAAAGGTAATAGCGCCACTCCATATCGGTCGTGTCATTTCAGCTTCCTCCTAAGCTTGATTTATGTTCTCGTATAACTTCGTTAGCTTGCTTGTCTGTTCTTAAGCCTTTAAAAACAGGATGACGCAAAGTATTGTTAGACGTCCATTCGGTAAATTCAAATTCCCCGACAAGAACTGGTCGGACAAATATGGTTTTTCTATCAGGAATAATTGTATTAAAGGGATTGTGACTGATTATTAGGGACGACAGTAACGTCCCTAAATATTCCAAACCGGCTGAGGTGAAACCGGTGCCGGCTTTACCGGCATAAATGAGCTGTTGTGTTTGATTATCAGCCTTAGATTCTGTAATTGTTACATTGTAATATCCTAGTAATAGGGCGCCAATTTTATTTCGTCTAGCACTATTTCCTGGTACAAAGCCGCCAATAACTAATTCCTGACGCTCGTGATTCTTAATTTTTAGCCAGTCGCCTGTGCGTTTGCCGGGAACATATATACTGCTTAAGCGTTTGGCTACAATCCCTTCTAGTCCTAAACTTGAAGCAGCTTTCAATATGTCCTGGCCTGAGCCTAGCTTATAGGCTGGTGTTTGCCAGGCTGGGCCGGTTAACTGTAATTTATCCAATATTTCTCGCCGCATAGTATAAGAAAGATGCATTGTTGATTCACCATGAAGAGATAATAAATCAAAAATAATGTAAGTTACTGGATAATCTTTTTTACGAGTGTCAATAGTCGTGGCTGTAGTAAGCCCCATACGATGCTGTAATCCTGAAAATGAAGGCTGGCCGTTTTGACCAAGATGGACAATCTCTCCGTCTAAAATTAAATTTCGTTTAGTTTCGGATATGCCTAGTTCATTAAGCTCCGGGTATTGTGCTGTAACGTCTTTTTGATTGCGACTCATTATCTGTAGATGTTCATCTTGGTAATATAGTATGGCGCGCATACCATCCCATTTAATTTCAAATCCATATTCAGTATCATTTCTGGGCAGGTCGGATTGTTTGGCAAGCATAGGTTTAATGATTTTCATATCTGACACCTTCAGTATTTAGCTTACTATATTTTTTACAGTTTACTGCAAATCTATGAAAGGGACAGCTGCAAAACTTCGCATATACTTGGAACGTGCGTTCGTATAAGTGGTTAAAGTAAAACACGGCTAGATAAAATCTATGCCGTGTTTTACTATTAGGATTTCAGTTCAGTTTTGAGTATCTGTTTGAGGTATTGTACAATTACCAATTAATCTTTAACCTTATTAATATTTTGAGTAATTAAGTTAAAGGTCTTTTCGTCAAAGCTATCAGGTGGTACGGGTCTGAAAATAAAATTGTTTTGTTTAAATTCAGCAATGGTGTTGTTGTTTGAGTCAAGAAAAACCAGATAGGTCATTGCGTAGGTTTTATTTGACAAATCAAACATGTAATGGGTGATTATATACGTCAAGTTGTCCCAGGCGGAGTAATAAGTTCCTCTTTTACGCGCAAAATCTTGGTAGTGTTGTATTTGCTGGCCTGTTAGTATTGTTCTTTCATGTACAATGACGCGATTTTTTTGATTGCCGTCAGAGTGATCATAAGACATCGCATCGACGTCAATGTAATATTCATTTCCTGATTTTGATTGCCCAGTGAAGCGCCAGTCACTAGCAAAAGTAAGTGCTGGATAGGTTAAAAATACAAGGCAAGCAATGACAAGAATTTTTTTCAAATGAATACCTCCTTGTGAATATATTTCAAGAGTTGGAAACCAAACCGTGGTTACCACTTGGGGCGCATATTTTGCTACAATTTCAATTGTAGCTATTTTTAGAGGTTAGATATCAGTATGGTAATAAGATTTTTCGCCTACGGCGGAATATTTATTTTCACTCACTAGATCAGTCGATCGCTTATTAAGTTGTTTGGCTAAATAATAACCTTGCGTAATGGCATTTTTTATTACTTCTAAATCCTCAGGGAATAAGATTTCTCCATTTAACATTAATTGTTGTTCTTGATCAAGAAGTTTTAGCAAATCTTTGGGCTGTTGAGTTTTTGCGTTAGTGGAGCGTGGATCATCGGTAAATCCTAGAAGATAATCGGTACTTGTGTTAAAAAGAGTAGCTAAACTTTTAAGTACAGGATCTCTTGGAATTTGGCCATTGTTTTCCCAAGATGATACCGTTTGCTTAGTATATCCATAATTTGAGGCAAGGTCTTCTTGACTTACACATGTTTCTTCGCGAAATGACTTTACTCTCTTGGCAAAAATCATATTACCCTTTTTCACTGTTTCACCCCTCTGATTAATAGTATAGTAAATTATTTGTTTACTTTCTACGTCAATTTTAAATTTACGAAGTTTTTTTATTAAAAATGAAAATTTATTAAGCGAAGATTTTTAAACCATGCCTTTGGTCGAAAGGTAAGATAAAACTAATAATAACAATAGATATATTATGAAATACTAAGATACAGAAATTATAATTGAAAGAAACCGTTATTTTTGTAAAAAAATATATTTTTCGGTTGACAATCTCTGCAATGTTTGTTACTCTCTGAGAGTAGTATTTAGTCAATTTTTGTCGAAAGAAGGCTGTATATGAAATCGACTGGTATTGTAAGAAAACTCGATGATCTTGGAAGAGTTGTTATTCCTATTGAATTACGACGTATGTTTAATATCGATGTAAAAGATGGCCTAGAAATTTTCACAGATAATGATCGCATTATTTTACGTAAATATGAGCCTGCCTGTGTATTTTGTGGTAGTAACGATGAAGTCACTAGATTTAAAGAGAAAAATGTATGTAAACAATGCATAGCAGCCATGAAAGCGCAACCTGAAGGTTAGGGTATACCCTAACCTTCCTTTTTTTGTGTAAGAAAAAAGCCACCTTTTAGGTGGCTACAGAATACTGAAAATGAATTTTTTGTCATTCTGACACGCGCAGTAAGTGCGTGTTTTTGTTATTGTGTTCTTTCACGGTTTTCAGTTCTTGCGGGAACTGGTGGTAAAGCAGGGGGGAGATTGTCCGATTTTTTATTAGCATCAGGTTTAGATGTGTTTTTGTCTTCGGTTTTACCATTTTGAGTTTGAGTGTTGGATTTGTCATTAGGTAGATTTTCAGTTGGATTGACTTGTTGGAGGCCATCGATAAACATTTCTTTTTGGGCTTCTTTATCTTTTGGATCAACTGTAGGCACACCGTCTTTTTGTGGAGCAACGGGGGAGCCCAGGTTGACTGGGGCAGGAAAGTCATGTGGCGGAACTTTGGCCAGAGCTGCAGTCATGAATTGTTTCCATATTTTAGCTGGTATCGAACCACCTGTGACTCCTTGAAGATAGCCATCGCTGTCATTTCCGATCCAAACTGAAGCGACAAGATCGGGAGTAAAGCCAACAAACCACGCGTCTTTATAATCGTTGGTAGTACCTGTTTTACCGGCTGCCGGGCGGCCAATTTGGGCATATATACCGGTACCGCGCGCAAGAACGCCGCGCATCATGTCGACGAGAAGATTGACGCTTTTTTCATTAACGACTGATTTTTCTTTGGGATGGTTTTCTTCCAGAACTTTACCTTCTCTATTGATTACTTTGATGATGGACATCGGTTCAGCTCTAACACCGCTATTGGCAAGAACGCCATAAGCACTGGCAATTTCCAGGGGAGTTACTCCGCGAGTTAAACCGCCTAGGGAAGAGGCCAGATTCCGGTCATTGTTAGTTCCTTTTAGTACCAAGGTGGAGATACCAAGTTGCTGGGCATAGTACAGTGGTTTATCAGGTCCTATTTGTTCGGCTATCTTTACGGTAGCAACATTCATAGAATGCTCTAGTGCTGTACGTAGGGTTACTTTTCCAAAATATTTTTGTTCATAGTTCATCGGAGTCCAGTTGCCGTAGGAGACAGGACTATCGTCGATGATGGTCGAGTCGTTCATTCCACTTTCAATAGCAGCCAGATAAACAAAGGGTTTGAAAGCTGAACCAGGTTGTCGCTCAGCAAGTATTGCCCGGTTAAATTCGTCATTTCCTCTGCCGCCAACCATGGCTTTGATATAACCTGTGCGCGGCTCAATAGCTACCAGTGCACCTTGGGGTTGTTTAATCCCATTAGAGTCGGTACGAACGTTAGGCAGTTGTTTCATTGCGCTTTCTGCCGCTTTTTGCATATCAATGTCAAGGGTAGTATAGATTTTTAGGCCTTCTTTGTATACGGCGTTTGCTCCATACTTGTCGATAAGGTTTTGGATGACATAATTAGTGAAATACGATGCTATAGTTACTTCTTCATCTTTATGGGTAACAATTTTCACTTCGATTTTCTTTGTTTTATCAGCTTCTTCTTGGGTAATATAGCCATATTTGACCATTTGATCCAGGACGACGTGTTGGCGTTCTATAGATGCTTTAAAGTTACTTTTGGGGTTATAATAGTTAGGACTTTTTGGAATACCGGCCAAAATGGCGCATTCTGCAAGATTCAGATCTTCAACATTTTTGCCAAAATAGACGGACGCGGCAGACTGAACACCATAAGCACCTTGACCAAAGTAGATTTGATTTAGATACATTTCGAGAATTTCAGCTTTGGTATATTGCCGTTCAATTTGTAGTGCTAGTACTGCTTCCTGAATTTTCCGCTTTAGGGTGCGCTCCTGAGTTAGAATTGCATTCTTCGCTAATTGCTGCGTGATGGTACTGCCGCCTTCTGCTACTGCACCGCCTGCAATATTAGACCAAATAGCACGTAGAATACCGCGCGGATCAACGCCGCTGTGCTGATAGAAACGTGCATCTTCAGCGGAGACAAAAGCATTCTGGAGACTTTTAGGGATTTTATTAATACCGACAGGTACACGATTTTCGACGGAGTGAACAGTGGTGATCAGTTTTCCGTTTACATCAAATATTTGTGAAGCGGCTGCGGTTTTTAAATCCCCTTTTAGACTAGGCATGCTTTGGATGCTTGCGGTAAAAAAGCCTATTCCCGCTCCTGCAATTATAACCACAAGGACAATAATTACTATGGCCGCAATAGTAGTAATTTTAGGTTTGCGGTGATTATTATTAAGTCTTCGTCGAGGGTTATTATCAGGATTCATATACTACCTCCTTGCCACCATATGATTTTAAAATTATTATATCATAATTTGGCGGCATTCTGTTGTTATGAGAAACACTTCATATGATCAGAGATGTTTAATTATACATAAATAAGGTAAAATCCTGCTAAAAACCAATTGGTGAAGAAATTCACCCTATAATTGCTGGCTGGTTTTGTTATTAAGTTTGACATACTTTAACATTTGGTTGTTTTGACACCAATTCAATAGTAAAGCATATATATAGAAAGCGGATAACTATTATGGGGGGGAGAACGGTGAGGTTCTCCGTTCGAAGACAGCGATCAATGCCTGGCTTTGTGCTGGTGATGGCTATTACTTTTGTTATGGTAGTGATAGCATTCTGGATTGTTGAAAATCACTTAAAACCGTCGCTTTTAGCTATTGCCGAGGCTAGAGCAATTACAATTGCTACTCAGTGTATCAATACTGTAATTAATGAAAAAGTTTCGCAAAGTATTGATCCACAACGATTGGTTATTGTGCAGCATGATGAACGCGGCCGGGTAGTTTTTATTCAGCCTAATACCTTTGAATTTAATCGATTGGCCGCTGAAACAACGATTAAAGTACAGGAAGCTTTACAGGAAATCCCCGAGGAAAAGATATATATCCCTAGCGGCCAGGTATTAGGCAGTAAACTGTTAGCCAGTATGGGGCCTAAAATTGGTGTAACTGTTATTCCAATTGGAACTGTTCAGGTTAAAGTAGTTGACAAGTTTGAACAAGCAGGGATAAACCAAACTCGGCATTCGGTATATTTATATGCTACAACTTCTGTGCGGATAGTAGTCCCGTTGGTTAGTTCAGTATTAAGTGTTAATACCCAGGTGCCAATAACGGAATATATTGTTGTTGGTGAAGTTCCGAGTACATATGTCCAGTTTCCTTTTCCTTTGTCGAACGAATTAAATGGTAATGGCAGTGTCAATGGAGAATAGCTAAAGTCTTCCCAAAATAGTTTTCTTATGCTAAAATATTGCCTGACTTACTTTAATTGAGAGGAGACTCTTATGTCAGGACACTCTAAATGGGCTAATATAAAACGACACAAAGGGAAGATGGATGCTATTCGAGGAAAGATTACGACGAAGATCAGTCGCGAGATTACGGTTGCAGTTAAAACTGGTGGACCTGATCCAACCGGTAATATGCGTTTGAAGCTCGCGTTGCAGAATGCAAAGGAAAATAATATTCCCAAAGAAAATATTCAGAGGGCAATACAAAAAGGCCAAGGGGCACTTGAGGGCGGCAATTTTGAAGAAATGCTCTATGAAGGATACGGGCCAGGCGGCGTAGCTGTACTACTAGAAATTATGACTGATAATAAGAATAGAACGGCTGCCGATATACGCCATTTATTTTCTAAGTATGGTGGTAATTTGGGAGAGTCCGGGTGTGTAGCCTGGATGTTTGATAAGAAGGGCCTATTCTTAGTTAATAAAGAAACAGGTGTTAATGAGGAAGACTTGATGCTTTTGGCGCTCGAAGCTGGAGCCGAGGATTTTAAAAACGATGATAATCAGTATGAAATTACCACTACTCCTGATGATTGGGAAAAAGTCCGAGAAATTTTGGAACAAAATAAGATTCAGCTTGAAACTGCTCAAGTGACGATGGTGCCTCAAACAACTGTGGATTTAGTTGGTGATGACGCTGTAAAAATGCTGAAACTCTTTGATGCTCTTGAAGAACATGATGATGTTCAAGAAGTTTATGCTAATTTTGATATACCTGAAGATGACCCTTCGCTTCAGTAACAGCAAGGGTTTAGTGGTTTAGGATATTTTTAAAATTGATGTATATAGATAGCAACTCTCTTGTTTAACCAACAGGAGAGTTTTTTATGCTTTAACGCTGATGAAGGAGTTTTTCGAGAAATTGTCGTATTTTGCAATTAAATAGCGAACTGACAGTAATTTGACTAAAGATAAATCTTTCTAGGGCAGTGGCTAAATAAACGCTTAAATTATCGAAGGAGTATTAAATCGATATACAAGGAGGATGTACAAGTGCAGGTATTAGTTTTAGACGACTCCGAAATAATGCGTGATGTATTGGTCAAGAACTTGTTACAGTTTGGCCTGCGAAAAGATCAAGTTTATGAGGCGCGTAATGGTGTTGAAGCAATACGGTTGTTGAATGTAGAAACTTTTGCCTTGTTTATCCTTGATATAGTAATGGATGGTGTTAATGGAGTTTCGGTCTTAAAAGAAGTGAAAAAAGTTCAACCACAGGCAAAAATAATTATGTGCAGTACTTTTAGTAAGAGTGAGACTGTACGTGAATTAATTGATCTTGGTATTGATGACTTTATAGTTAAGCCGTTTGCGTCAGATAGATTAAAGGAAACTGTTCTCCGTCATATACCATTGGCCTAGCTTTATGCTTACTCGAAAATGGGAATTGTTTTCTGCCGTTTTTTGTTGAAAGGGGTTGTTATTACGACAAATATACGGTAGAATGAGTTCAGATCGACACGTGAAACAATTCACAATCGAGGTGAGACCTATTATGACTACTATATCAGTTTGTGTCGGCAGTGCCTGCCATCTCCATGGAGCACACGACGTACTTTCGGCTTTTAGTTTGCTGTTGGAAAAATACAAAGTTGGCGGCAGGGTTGACTTTGCAGGAGAGTTTTGCCAAGGGCGGTGTACTGATGGTGTTGTGGTAAAAATTAACGATGAAATTATTACTCGGGTTAGCCGGGAAAAGGTTTATGCCATTTTTCATGATAAGGTGCTAAAAGGCGAGAAGTTATGAAACTGATAACTACTCAGAAAGTTAATTGTCAGGATTGTCATCGCTGCCTGCGGTCGTGTCCAGTAAAAGCTATAGGAATTGAAGCTGGGCAAGCGCGAGTGCTTGAGAATAAGTGTGTTCTTTGTGGTCGATGTGTAGTTGAGTGTCCCCAACAGGCTAAAGTCGTGGAGGATGAGGTTGAGTTTATTAAACAGGCTATTCTTTCAGGACGGCAAGTTGTTCTGAGTTTGGCGCCATCTTTTGTTGCAGCGTTTAATGAGTATCGTCCCGATGATTTTTTTGCAATTCTTGCTGGGTTAGGTTTTTCCGCTGTAGAGGAAACTGCGGTTGGCGCCGAGCTAATTTCGAGGGTTTATGCGTCGATGATGGCAAATAGCAAGGTGCCAGTAATTTCGGCCTGTTGTCCGGTTGTGGTAAGGATAATAAAGAAATATTATCCTGGTTTAACACATTATCTGGCGCCGGTGGTATCACCGATGCTGGCTCATGCTCAGCTTATAAAACGCCGCTTTGGCCAAAATGCGATGGTGGTTTTCGCAGGGCCGTGTATTGGTAAAATTGCCGAAAAGGATGAAGCGAACAGTGCTGTTGACGCGGTGATTACTTTTGCCAAACTGCGTAAATGGCTGACCGAAGCTAACAATCCAATCGGTAGTGAAGTGCAAAAGGAAAATTTGCTGCCAGCTTCTAGCGGAGCGCGATTCTATCCCATTGCCGGCGGAATTCTAAAGTCATTTACTAAAAGTGAATATACTGATAGTGACGTTATTTCCGTGGATGGTCTGGAAGAGTGCGTTGAAGCTTTTGCTGCTCTCATGGCTGGTGATATTTCGCCACGTTTTGTCGAGGCTTTAGCCTGCCGAGGCGGTTGTATTAATGGCCCGGTAAGCGGGCGGACCAATTGTTCGCCTGCCAAGCGTATGAGTATAATTCAGTTTGCGGCGTGTGGAGCGAGTTCGGCATTGACCGAGTATATTGACGAAGCTGATTTTGCGCGTAAGCATGTAGCCGATCAGGTTAGCGAATTTCAGCCGCAAGAATCTGAAATTAGACAAGTATTATATCAGACAGGAAAGTACTTTCAAGCGGATGAGAAAAACTGTGGCGCCTGCGGCTTTAATAGTTGCAGGGAAAAGGCTATTGCAGTTTGTCAAGGGCTGACATCTGTGGAAACATGTGTGCCATACATGCGTACAAAAGCCGAGTCTTTCGCTAATATTATTGTTGATAATTCCCTGAATGGCATTATTGTTGTTGATAAAAACCTGGCAATTCAAGAGTTTAATCCGGCTGCAGAAAGAATATTCAAGTTGCATAAGGAAAATGTAAAAAATAGGGCTTTAGCAGAATTTATGGACAGCAGTGATGTTGCTCTTGCCGCTCAAACGGGCCGAAAAGTAATTAACCGCCGCGTGGAGTTGGTAGCAGACGAAATTATTGTCAGTCAAATGATTATACCGGTTGTCGAGCATGGGTTGATAATTATTGTAATGACAGATATTTCAGGGTTGGAAAAGAATTCAAGGGAGTTAGAACAAGTAAAACGTCAGACGGTGGAAAAGGCTACTGAAATTATTAATAAGCAAATGCAGGTTGCACAGGAAATTGCCGGTCTTTTAGGTGAAACAACAGCCGAGACTAAAGCTGCTCTTTTTGAATTGATCGGCTTGGTCAAACCTAAGGAGGATAACTGACCATGGAGCTTTATGCCGAGGTAGCTACTTGGCAGTTGTCAAAAACTGGTGAGGAATTATGTGGTGATAAAGTAGAGGTTGTTAGAAATAGTATGGCAACTACGGTGGTGATTTCTGACGGTTTAGGCAGTGGGGTAAAGGCAAACATATTAGCCACTTTGACAACTAAGATTGCCTCTTCACTACTTGCGCGGGGAATACCGTTAGAGGAAGTAGTAACCACTATTGCTCAGACGTTGCCAGTATGCCGGGAACGTAAGCTTGCCTATTCGACTTTGCATATTATAACTCTGACGTCTTCTGGTGAAGCAACGGTAGTAGAGTTTGACAGTCCAGCAACGTATTTGGTTCGCGGCGGAAAAGTACTGCCATTTCCTACGATGGAAAAGGTGGTGGCAGGTAAAATTGTAAAGCAGGGCGAACTCAGGTTACAGGAAAATGATGTTATTGTTGGTGTTAGTGATGGAGTAATTCATGCAGGCATCGGTGGGCTGTTAAAGCTTGGCTGGAATTGGCAGGGGGTTAAGGAGCAGTTGGCTGCCGATTTTCATGATCAGTTTACCGCTGATGAAATCGCTAAAAGATTATTGGGCTGTTGCAACGGCTACTATCTAGGCCAGCCTGGTGATGATTCGACTGTAGTGGCTATTAAACTTCGGCGTCCACGGCAACTGGTACTTTTAACTGGACCGCCGGCAGATAAAGTTATAGATGAAAGGGTTGTGAGGCGGTTTTTGCATCAATCAGGCTGCAAGGTAATTGCTGGTGGAACAACCGCAAAAATCGTTGGGCGGATTATGAATAAACCTGTTGTAGCAGATTTAGCTTACTATGATCCTGATGTTCCGCCAACTGCAACAATCGAAGGGATCGATTTGGTAACTGAGGGTGTTCTGACACTATTCATAACTGTTAGCCGACTGGACGATAGCCATAGGCTTAATGATTCTTCTTTTCGCGATGGTGCTACACAGCTAGCGCGGCTTCTGCTCTCGTCCGACCGTGTTCATATATATGCTGGAACGGCAATAAATCCAGCCCACCAGAATCCGCTATTTCCGGCACAAATTAATATAAAGAAACAAGCGTTGGGAGATTTAAAGGCAAAATTGGAATCTATAGGTAAACAAGTAACGATGGAATGGTTTTAATAATATTTTTGGCTGATACCAGGAGGTTAAAATGTTGCAAACAAGTGAAGTAGGCAAAATCAGGCGTGAGGTACTAGTTGAAATTAGTAGACTGGTTTTTGCTGGAAAACTTAAAGAAGAAATTCATACAATCTTAGATACTGTGGTAACTGAGGATGGTCCGCGCTATCGTTGCTGCGTCCATAAAGAACGGGCAGTGCTTAGAGATAGGATCAACATGGCCATAAGTCAACCTATTGGTTCCCGCTTAGAGGAAGCGGCTGAAAATGCAGTGAATGGCAATTTTACAGCAATGCCGATAATTAATGTCTTGCCGGAGGCTTGTGATCGTTGTCCGATTGACAAGTTTCTTGTAACTGAGGCTTGTCGCAACTGTATTGCTCATAATTGTATTGCCAGTTGTCCCAAGAATGCCATTATGGTTGTTCAAAACCGTGCCTATATAGATAAATCGAAATGTGTAGAGTGCGGTTTATGTAAGCGATCTTGCCAGTATGGGGCGATTATTGAAATTAGCCGGCCATGTGAACGGGCATGTGAACTGGGGGCGATAACTGCTGGAAATGACAGACGGGCTGTTGTTGATTATGATAAATGTGTGTCTTGTGGGTCTTGTGTTGTGGCTTGTCCGTTCGGAGCTATCTGCGATTTCTCCCAAGTTGGCGAATTGACGTTGATGTTAAAGCAGCAAACAAAACCTGTATATGCGATGCTTGCGCCAGCTTATGCCGGTCAGTTTGGTGTGAAGGTAAAACCGGAGCAGTTGGCAGCAGCATTAAGGCAGTTAGGATTTGCAGAAGTTGTCGAAGTAGCTTATGGGGCTGATGTTGTAACTAATGCTGAAGCTAAGGAATTTGTCGAGGCTATACTAAATGGTCAGGATTATCTTACAACATCTTGTTGCCCGGCTTTTGTTAAGCTGGCTAAGCAAATGCCGGAAGTAGGTAAAAACGTTTCGACCACTGTTTCGCCGATGGTGGCTGCTGGTAATATTATAAAGGAGCAAAATGCTGATGCGCTTGTCGCTTTTATTGGTCCTTGCGTCGCCAAAAAGGCCGAAGCCAGCGAACAGCGTGATATAATTGATTTTGTTATCACATTCGAAGAATTGGCGTCAATTTTTGCTGGCGCAGGTATTAATGTCGCTGAGATGACGGATGATGAAATGGTTGGTGGCGGGTCATGCGACGGTGTTAGTTTTGCTAAAGCCGGTGGTGTTGCTGAAGCTGTGCGAAATGTTTTATCGGCTAATTATCCGGGGATGGTATTAAAGGCGCAGCGTTGTGATGGGTTATCTAACTGCAAATCGACGCTCGCTGATTTAGCACGGGGCGGGCTAGAGGCAAATTTTCTGGAAGGTATGGCCTGTCCAGGCGGATGTATCGGCGGCCCCGGCCGGATGATTGATCCGCGGGTTGCTGCAAAAATGGTGGAACAGCGTTCAGCTCAAGCCGCAATAAAATCTGCGGCAAAAAATAAGGCTGCACTAGAGGCTGCGCAAAAATATCTAGTACAACATGACGAATAAGAGAGAATGCTATTGACTTGTTGTCAAGTGAAATTAGTTTATATTGTGAAAACCGAAATAGCCTGATTAAATGAAGAGATGTTTTTGCTTTAAGCGAAGGCATCTCTTTGTTTTTGCAATAATTATGGTGAGAATTTTGTTGTTTTTTTATGCTTCATGGAAAATAGACCAGGACTTTTTTCGTTTCTTGGATATACTACTATTGATTAATGGAAAATTAACTTACAAATGTATATTTGTGACGGAATTTGGCAATAATGTGGACAGTATAATACTAGGGAGTGTTATAAATGTTGCCGTTTCCTAAAACTGTAAAACAGCGGGCCATTTTTGTTTCGGGAATTTTGGTGGCGGCTCTTGCTTTGGCGTATTATTTTGGTGCGTTTGCTTTGATTTATGATATTCCATATAGACAACCTGACGCCGAAGTTGCCGGGCAGGATGCAAGAATCAAAATTACTGAAAATACTGATCTTGTTCAAAAGATAATGTATTTGAAGTGCGGAGATGAAGAAGAGTTTAGAACTAAACCTGCAGACAGTCTGATAGGGCTTAATCTTAGCCAAGTGCAAAAGGTTTATAATGGTTGGAATATTGAAAAGTTCGACTCAAAAGAAGTATTGATGACTATTAAGGTGGACAGTTATTGTCGGGAACATGCTAATAATATGTATTTAGGAATTAAAGATGGACATGTTGCGGTGTTTTATGGACGCCCAGGATCAAAGGCTATTGTGAAGGAGGTCACTGATATTCTTGTAAATAATCTATATGAAAAAGATGCTGAGGAACTTAACCATGGGGTAGTAATCGGATCAAGGGAAGAATTGTTGCGAACTCTAGAGGGGCTTCAGGCTCAGTAATAATAGTTGCAATATAATGAGTACCGCCACAATACTTATGTAAATAATGTAAACCTCGTTGAAAAGGTGTAAAGCCTATATCAACGGGGTTTATTTCTATGATATTAATAAAAACTGCGAACGCTAGTTTGATCCAGGGTGGAGGAATACAGCCGTACCCTGTCGAAATACGATCTACGCAAGGAGGCTGTATATTTATGTTAGTGTTAGGTATTGACCCGGGAACTGCTATCTGCGGTTACGGTATTATAAGGCAGGATGGCAATCATATTAAGGCCGTGAAATATGGTGCAATTCAGACAAGTCCCAAAGATGGGGTAGAGGTACGGCTTCAGGTGGTATTTCAGGGTGTTGACCAGCTGATTAAGGAGTATAAGCCTGATATTGTCGGGGTAGAGCAGCTGTTTTTTAATAAGAATGTAACTACAGCTATGACGGTGGGACAGGCAAGGGGGGTAATCCTTTTGGCGGCGGCACAGAATGATACCAGGATTTTGGAGATAACGCCGCTGCAGGTCAAGCAGGCGGTGGTGGGGTACGGCAAGGCCACAAAGGAGCAGGTTATTTATATGACCCAGAAGCTTTTGTGTTTACCGGACAAGCCACATCCTGATGATGTGGCCGATGCGCTGGCGGTGGCGATTTGTACTGCGCACTCAAGTATGCTGGGAAGATTGAGGGAGTATAGACGATGATAGGATATCTTAGGGGCACTATTAATCATTTAGGTGCGGACTATTGTTTTATTGATGTTCACGGGGTTGGCTACCGGGTGTATATTTCTTCTTCTACCAGGCAGGCTTTGACGGTTAATGCAGAGGTAACTCTTTTGACATATTTGAATGTCCGTGAGGATGCCTTGCTTTTGTATGGTTTTAATACTCCTGATGAGTATGAGATGTTTCAGTTGTTGATTGCGATTACCGGTATTGGCCCGAAGGTGGCTCTTGGAGTGTTGTCAGCTATTCGTCCCCAGGAGTTTCGGGCTGCAGTTAGCCAAAAAAATGCTGCGTTATTAACCCGTATTCCGGGCATTGGTAAAAAAACTGCCGAACGAATGATTTTGGAGTTAAAAGATAAGATTGGATCGGTGGATGCTCCTGATGATATTTTGGGCAAAGAAGTTTTGATAGCGGCCAGAAAAAGTGACCCGGTTCAGGAAGCTGTAGCGGCGTTGATGGCACTGGGCTATAGTCAGGGCGAAGCGGCAGCACTTTTGGCTAAAGTTAATTGTGACGAGAAACCAGCGGAGGATCTTATAAGGCTGGCGCTTAAAGAGACTGGCAGGAGGTAACGGATGGAAGAAGAGCGAATTATTGAGGGCAAAGAACAGGATGTTGACAGCTGGCAGCTTTCTTTAAGGCCGCGTCGGCTTGGCGAATATATTGGTCAGGATCAGGTCAAGGAGAATTTGACGGTATTTGTCCAGGCGGCTCTGTCGCGGGGCGAAGCACTGGATCATGTGCTGTTATATGGACCACCGGGACTTGGCAAGACGACGCTGGCGGGAATTATCGCCAATGAGCTGGGGGTTAACTTTCGAGTGACTTCAGGGCCTGCGGTTGAGCGTGCCGGAGACTTGGCGGCACTATTGACTAACCTGGGTGAAAAGGATGTATTATTTATTGATGAGATTCATCGTTTGTCCCGTTCGGTGGAGGAGATTTTATATTCAGCAATGGAAGACTATTGTCTTGACATAATTATTGGCAAAGGCCCAAGCGCAAGATCAATAAGGCTGGATTTGCCTCGGTTTACGCTGGTGGGAGCAACAACCAGGGCGGGAGCGCTGACGTCGCCGCTCAGAGATCGGTTTGGTGTAATTTGCCGGTTGGAGTACTATGAAGAGCAGCATTTGGTACATATTATTAAACGGGCAGCAGAGATTCTGAATGTTGTTGTTGATGACCAAGGTGCTAGTGAGATTGCTCGTCGAGCGCGGGGAACCCCGCGTGTAGCTAACCGTTTGTTGAAAAGAGTCCGTGATTATGCACAGGTGGTTGGGGACGGCGTGATTAGCGCTTCAATTGCTGACAAGGCTCTGGCAATGCTGGAAGTAGATAGCTGCGGTTTGGATAAGACCGACCAGCGGCTTTTAAAAGCCATTATTGAAAAGTTTGGCGGCGGACCGGTGGGGCTGGATACTTTGGCTGCCGCAATTAGTGAAGAAACTGAGACAATCGAAGACGTAATTGAACCATATTTATTGCAGCTTGGTATGATTAACCGTACGCCACGGGGCAGGGTTGCTACTCCAGCAGCTTACCGTCATCTGGGCGTGGCAATCAAGACGTCTGGAGATGACTAATAAAAATTGTGGTAAGCGGAATGGAATGATAATATGTCGATGTTACTACATGTCTGTTGCGGTCCGTGTGCCGCATATCCGGTTGAATATTTGAAAGCAAAAGGGTTTGATGTTGTGGGTTATTTCTATAACCCAAACATTCATCCCTATAAGGAGTTTCGTCGCCGGCTGGAAACGGCTGAGGAATTTGCGGCGAAAGTAGGTCTGGAGTTTATAATTGATGACAGTTACCAATTGGAGGACTTTTTACGGTTGGCTTTGGATGCACCGGAAGGTCGCTGCCGCGAATGTTATCATTTAAGACTGCGCCAGGCAGCGCGTTATGCCAAAGCTAATGGGTATGATTATTTTACGACAACGCTTTTAGTTAGTCCGTATCAGCAACATGACGTTATAAAGGCTATTGGGGAAAATATTGCTGCACAAGAAGGAATAGCGTTTCTGTACTTCGATTTTCGCCTAGGTTGGCACGAGGGGGTAAAAATCAGTAAGGAATTGGAACTTTATCGTCAGCCATATTGCGGCTGCGTGTTCAGTGAACGGGATCGTTATCAGAAGCCGCGAAAGGAGAAGGGCTGATGTTATCCGGGTTTGATTCTTTTGGCAAAACATTGATGATGATAGGCGGAATAATTTTTGCTGCAGGACTATTAATTCATTTTAGCGGCAAGCTGCCATGGCTGGGTAGGTTACCTGGGGATATACATATTGAAAAGGAAAATTTTAGTTTTTATTTTCCGGTTGTTACGTCCGTTTTGTTAAGTTTACTTCTAACCGTAATATTAAATTTGTTCGGCAGGCGCTGACGTTATGGAAGGAGTATTTTATGCTGCAGAGAGTTATGATACTGGTCATAGTGTCATTATTTATTTTAGTTTCACCGGTTTGTGGTGTTTCCTCAAAGGGACCATTGATTAGGGTTGGAATAATAAGTAATCAGGAAAATATTTTTATTACCGCTGAAAAGGAATTTTCGCTGGTTGACGCTGAGACTGGTAATGTAATTAGTCGTTGTCCGGCCGGGGTTAAAGTAACATTGTCGAATAATAATGTGAATGCTTTAGTTAATGGCAAGCCAACAACTGCTAATGAAATTAAAGTTGTTTTTCCAACCGGTATGGAGCAGACGCTTGAAATAAACAAGCGTTTTTATCGGGGGGCAATTTCAGTCCGTTATATGTCCGGTAAGCACAGTTTTACGGTAGTTAATACGTTGGCGCTTGAGGACTATTTGTGTGGAGTACTTCCGCGGGAGATTTCGCCGGAATGGCCGGTTGATGCGCTTAAAGCTCAGGCTATAGCGGCCCGGACTTATGCTATTTATAGTATGAATAAACATAAGTCTGATGGCTATGATGTTTGTGCTACCACTGATTGTCAGGTCTATGGAGGGATTGCTGTTGAGGATGACAGGACTAATATGGCAGTATATGATACCAAAGGTTTAGTTATGGTTTATAATGACAAGCCTATTCCTGCTTTATTTCACTGCAGCAGCGGCGGTTATACTGAAAACAGTGAAAATGTTTGGGGCGGGTACTTTCCATTTCTTCGCAGTGTTAAGGATTATGATGAACAGTCTCCCTATTATAAATGGGAAAAAAGGATGTTGGTTGCCGATTTAGAAGCGGCGCTCAAACGTGCTGGTCATGATATCGGTAAACTTCAAGCTGTGAAGCTTTCTCAGCTTGATGAGCAGGTTAAGTCAAGTATTGACCGCAGCGACCGGACCATATCGGGGAGGGTTAAAAGTATCCGCTTTATCGGCAGTCAGGACGAGATAGCGTTAAGCGGAACAGAAGTACGCAGTCTCGTCGGATTAAATAGTACGCTATTTGATGTCAAGGTTGTTTCGCCAGCGGTAATGAACGTTAAAGGAGAAGCAAGCGCAATTTTCGTGTTTGAAGGCTATGGCTGGGGGCATGGTATAGGCCTGTCCCAGTGGGGCGCTAAGGCAATGGCTGAGCAAGCTCCACAAGGGGCTGCTGAATACTTTAAGGTTATATTGAAACACTATTATTCAGGTGTCAGCTTTGAAAAGGAGTATTAGAAGATGCAATTAGGAGATTTTGATTACCATTTGCCGGAGGAACTTATTGCTCAATATCCGGTCCCTGAAAGAGATCATTCCCGGCTTTTAGTGCTTAACCGAGCTGACGGGGCTATTAGCCATCGCCGTTTTTTCGATTTGCCGGACTACTTATTGCCAGGAGATACACTGGTGTTCAACAATACTAAGGTAATTCCAGCCAGGCTCATTGGCATGAAAGCTGATACTGGAGGAAAAATAGAGGTATTATTATTAAATCGGCTTGAGGGGAACCAATGGGAAACACTCGTAAAACCGGGACGTAAAGCACGCCCTGGAACGGTGATTCGGTTTGGCGATGATTTATCGTGCGAGATACTTGAGGTAACTGATTTTGGCGGACGAATAGTCCGTTTTATTTTTGATGGCATTTTTGAAGAGATTTTGGATCGGCTGGGAGAAACACCGCTGCCGCCATATATTAGAAGCAGAGTGGCGGATAAGGAACGCTATCAAACGGTGTATGCCAAGGAGGATGGCTCGGCTGCTGCCCCGACTGCCGGGTTACATTTTACTAATGAGCTTTTGGTGAATTTGAAAGAACGGGGGATAAAGTCGGCATTTGTAACACTACATGTTGGCCTGGGAACTTTTCGTCCGGTAAATGTCGAAGATGTTACTAGCCATGTAATGCATCGTGAATATTATTCTATATCTGAAGAGGCGGCGGCAGTAATAAATGAAACCAGACATCGCGGAGGACGGGTAATAGCTGTTGGGACTACTTCGGTGCGAACGCTGGAAACAGCGGCGACTGGTGATAGTATTTCAGCAAACAGTGGCTGGACTGATATTTTTATATATCCGGGGTATAAGTTCAAGATGATTGATGGACTGATAACTAATTTTCATTTGCCGAAGTCAACGCTTTTAATGCTGGTTAGTGCTTTTGCCGGAAAGGAAAGAGTACTTGCGGCTTATCGGGAGGCAGTTAGTGAGCATTATCGGTTTTTCAGTTTTGGGGATGCAATGTTTATTATCTAAATTACGAACAAGAGTGAGGTTATTATGGCTGTTACCTATGAGTTAGTCAAACGTTGTTCAAAAACAGGGGCTAGAGCCGGGCGTCTTCATACGCCACACGGTACTTTTGATACTCCGATTTTCATGCCTGTTGGAACGCAGGCGTCGGTTAAAGCAATGTCCCCGGAGGAGCTAATTGGGATGGGTGCCGACATTATTCTTAGTAATACATATCATTTGTTTCTGCGTCCTGGTCATGAGCTTGTGGCTGAAGCTGGGGGATTGCATTCGTTTATGAACTGGAAGCGGGGAATTCTTACTGATAGCGGCGGCTTCCAGGTGTTCAGTTTGGGACCCTTGCGCAAAATTACGGAGGAGGGGGTAACTTTTCGTTCCCACATTGATGGTTCTAAACAATTCTTATCCCCTGAGAAAGCTACTGAGGTGCAGATGGCTCTTGGTGCCGATATTATTATGGCGTTTGATGAGTGTGTGCCTTATCCTGCGGATTACGATTATGCCAAAGCATCAACTGACCGTACTACCCGCTGGGCGGAGCGCTGTCTTGCGGCTCATAACCGTAAAGATCAGGCGCTGTTTGGTATTGTTCAGGGGGGCATGTATAAAGATTTGCGTACAAGAAGCGCCCAAGAGTTAGTTTCTCTTGGTTTTCCTGGTTATGCCATTGGCGGTCTAAGCGTAGGCGAACCTAAACCTTTGATGTATGAAATGCTGGAACATACTGTACCGCAGCTGCCGGAGGGAAAGGCTCGCTATCTTATGGGGGTCGGAACACCGGATTGCTTAGTGGAAGGTGTTATGCATGGGGTTGATATGTTTGACTGTGTTTTTCCGACCCGGGTTGCCAGAAATGGTACGGTGATGACCAATAAAGGACGGCTGGTCATTAAGAATGCTGAGTATGCACGTGATTTAAATCCTATTGATGAGGAGTGCGGTTGCTATGCCTGCCAGAACTTTTCTCGGGCATATATCCGCCATTTGTTTAAGGCTGAGGAAATTTTCGGACTTAGGTTAGCAACTATTCACAATCTCTATTTTTTATTAAGTTTCATGAAGAAAATGCGCCAAGCGATCTTGGAAGACAATTTTTTGGCTTTCCGGGACGAGTTTTGGGCCGGGTGGGAGCGCCGCTAGAGGATTTGGCAATAATAAGGCGAATGGATAAAGAAGGGAGGTGATGTTAGTGCCGCAAGAATATATGCAGTTGGTAAATTTTTGGCCGATTATTTTGATGTTTGTTGTTATGTACTTTATCGTTTATCGTCCGCAGAAAAAGCAAGAAAAACAGCGTAAAAGTTTGTTGGATAATTTGAAAAAGGGCGATCGTGTAGTGACTATTGGTGGAGTGCATGGGACTGTTACAGCAATTGATCCTAATAAAGTCACATTAAAGGTAGCGGAAAAGACGGAGATAGTTTTTTCCCGTAGCGCGATTGCTTCGATTCAAGGAGAGTGAGGCCGGGAGTCATGCCTGATACAATAAAGAATTTTAAACAGCAGTTGAGGCGGGAAATATTGTTGAAACGGCGAGCCTTGCCGGTTGATTTTGTTACTGAAGGAACTGGGCGTATTTCAGACTTTCTCTTGGAATGGCCGGTATACAAAAAGGCCGCTACAGTGATGATTTATCTGGCTATGCCGGACGAGCCGGGTACTGATGCTATTATTGAGAAGGCTTTGGCTGATGGCAAACAGGTATGTGTACCTCTCCTGCGCCAAGAATATGGCTATATGGATGCCGCACGGATTAAAGGGTTGGACGATTTGGTGATTGGACGTATGAGCCTCAAAATGCCGAATCCTGCAAGCTGCGAAATCGTTGATCCTGCTGATGTTGATTTAATAATTGTACCTGGTGTGGCTTTCGATCTTAATGGTAACAGGTTGGGCATGGGCGCCGGGTATTATGACCGGTTTTTAGAGGAAATGGACGAAATTTTCCTTTTAGGATTGGCCTGGTCTTTTCAGGTTTTGCCTAATGTGCCTAGCGCTGAACATGATATAAAAATGCAGCAACTGTTGACGGAAGATGGCTTTTTGCCTGTGCGACGAGTCCGAATGTAATTCGGCTTGACTTTGGGGGCGTATGCACGATGGAAATAAAAATTGGTGTTGCGAAAATAAATAAATATGCGATGGCAGAATGTGGAGACAGTGTAGAAGTGGCGGAACGACCACGTGGTGGTATTTCTGCCATTTTGGCTGATGGTCAGGGGAGTGGCAAAGCGGCGAAGATCACCAGCAGTCTGGTGGTTAACCGGGCGGCGGCATTAATTACCGAAGGCGCAAGGGACGGGGCGGTTGCCAGAGCAGTCCATGATTATTTGTATACTATGAAGGACGGCAAAGTATCTTCGACACTGACAATTTTGAGCGCCGACTTGGAGGCCGAAACACTATTGTTTTCCCGCAATTCAAACTGCCCGGTACTGGTCAAGGGAGAGTATGGCATTGTTGTTTATGATGAAACTGTAAATTCCATCGGAGTTCATAAACATATGAAACCCTTGATGAATCAAATTCCCCTGGAAGTGGGAACAATTTTAATATCATATTCTGATGGAATTCAGGCTGCGGGACGAAAACGGGGCAACAACTTCAATTTTGATAAAATACTTCGGTTGCTGGACGATAATGGTCCGGAGCATGTGGATTTTATTGCGAAAAGCATTACGGAGTATGCTTTGGAGCTGGATGATTACCGGGCCGGTGATGATATGACGGTTGTCGTTATGGGAATTTCAGGTCGGGAAGAGGATTGCAAAATTCAGCGGATAAGTGTTTCTTTTCCGTGTTAGCTGGTGATATGAGTGCGTCTTGTTGTAGTAGGACCATGCGCATCAGGAAAGACTACATTGGTAGGAAATTTGCGTAAGCTTGGCATTGATGCTCATAATGTTGCCCAGGAACATTCCGGTGTAAAAAAACTGTGGCGTAAAAAGTGTCCTGATGTACTGGTGATGTTGGACGCATCGCTTGCGGCTATCCGCAAGCGGCGGGCAGTACCTTGGGGGGAAGAGCGTTTGGTGGCTCAGAGGGAACGGCTTAGTGATGCTAAGGCCAACGCGAATTTATATCTTTATACTGATGAACTGACAGCTGATGAGGTAGCGCAGGCTGTGTTAGCTCATATTAGAAGAAGTGATGGTGTTTAAAGTGGCTGTAATCACTGTAGATGATCTTAAAAAAGATCATGAAGTTGAGGTATATCACCGGTGCAGCACAGAATATTTGGGTAAGCTCGGCTATACTGAACACGGCCGTCGCCACGCTACGCTGGTGTCAGGGCTGGCTCGCAAGATTTTGGCTGATTTGGATTATGGTGAACGGGATTGTGAACTGGCGGCTATCGCCGGTTATATCCACGATATTGCTAATTTGGTAAATCGCTACAATCACGGTGGTAATGGGGCAATGATGGCGTATATCATTTTGAACCGGTTAGGGATGACGCCGGAGGAGATTGCGCTGGTTGTTTCTGCTATCGGAAATCATGAGGAAGAGCGGGGCAACGCCATAAATCATGTAGCCTCTGCACTTATTTTGGCTGATAAGTCAGATGTTCACCGATCAAGGGTTACTCACACCGATTTTGCTAAATTTGAAATTCATGACCGGGTAAATTATGCTGCTGAGAAAAGTGAAATACTTGTTGATAAAGCTGGTAAGACAGTTACTCTTAAATTAACTATCGATACCAAGATTTGTCCGTTGATGGAATACTTCGAGATTTTTCTTGATCGGATGCTTATGTGCCAACGAGCCGCAGCTTTTTTGGGGTGCAGCTTTGGGCTGGTAATAAATGATACAAAGCTTTTGTAGTCTTCGTAGCATTTGTTGACAGTGGCAAGTCCTTCCAATATAATTGTTTTTAGTGCAAATGTGACGAGAATGGGGGAGAAATTTCCTTGAGATGGGGTAATTTAGCTAAATTTTTTATTCCCGTTATTGCGATTCTATTGGTTTTCGGATACTTTATTTCACCGTTGACGCTTTCTATAAAACAGGGTTTAGACCTGAGAGGCGGAACACATGTTCTGATGGAAGCGGTGGATACGCCGGATGCTAATGTTAATGAAGACGCAATGCAGCGGGCGATTCAAATTATGGAACGGCGGGTAAATGCGCTGGGACTGACAGAGCCGCTTATTCAGCGGCAGGGTGAACGGCGGATTATTGTTGAACTGCCGGGAGTGGATGCGGAAAAGGCTATAGGCATCATTGGCAAAACCGCACTACTAGAATTTAAAGATGAAGCAGGCAAGACGGTAATGACCGGAACTGACCTGACTGACGCCAAGGAATCGTATGATCAAAACCGAGCTGCTGTAGTGGCCATCACTTTTAGTGAGGAGGGAGCTAAGAAGTTCGCTGATCTCACCGCTAAGAATATTGGTAAACGAATAGCAATTGTGCTGGATAACGAGATGTTGACCAA
Organism: Bacillota bacterium; assembly: GCA_017889635.1. Classification (GTDB taxonomy): domain Bacteria; phylum Bacillota; class Negativicutes; order Sporomusales; family CTSoil-080; genus CTSoil-080. The sequence goes on from JAGGAC010000003.1 coordinate 43,000, forward strand.
TCCAACGGTGCAGGAAGCAATTCCTGGCGGCAAAGCCCAGATTACTGGCAACCGCTCATTGGAAGAAGCACATAATCTGGCGATTTTACTTAAATCAGGGTCACTGCCGGTTAAGCTGAACATTGTGGAGACGCGTTCGGTTGGACCAACGTTGGGTGAGGACTCAAAACAAAAGAGTCAGGTAGCTTTTATGATCAGTATTGCGGCAATTCTTGTCTTTATGCTGCTGTTCTACCGAATGGCTGGATTAGTAGCCAACATTACGTTGATACTTTATGTATTATTGCTTTTGTTTTGTATGAAAATGCTTAATGCGACGCTTACTTTGCCGGGGATTGCCGGTATTATTCTGTCAATGGGGATGGCGGTTGACGCCAATGTCCTCATATTCGAGCGGTTCAAAGAGGAATATCGGGCCGGAAAAACACTGCGGGCGGCAATGGACGCCGGGTTTTCTCGGGCTTTTAATACCATATTCGACTCTAATGTTACTACGCTTTTTGCTGCGGTTGTGTTGTACTTCCTTGGTACAGGCACAATTAAAGGTTTTGCCATTACACTGGGCTTAGGTATTGTTCTCAGCATGTTTACGGCGATTACCGTGACCCGGTATCTGTTGAAAGCACTGATGAACACTAATATCTTTAAAAATGGCAAAATATTTGGAGCGTAGGGGGGTGGAAAAATGAAATTCAATATTATCGGCAGACGTTATTGGTGGTTTCTGCTTTCGGCGCTGATTATGATTCCGGGGCTTATTTCCCTGGCGGTTCAAGGCTTTAATTTGGGGATTGATTTTACCGGCGGCACGCTCTTAGATTTAAGATTCCAAAGGGCAGTAACAGTGGCTGAGGTGCGCGATGTTTTACAGCAGTTTAATTTGGAAAATAGCACCATTCAGCTTGCGACAGGTGGTGAAGCCGGAGCATCGGCTGACGTGTTTATCCGCACTAAAGTCCTGGACGAAAACGAACAAACGGCGGTATTGGCCGGGTTTGGGAAAAAGCTTGGCACGTTTGATGTTCTGAGGGTGGAAAAGGTAGGCGCCACTATCGGCTCTGAATTAACACGGCAAGCTATTATCGCGTTGGTAATATCCTGGGTGCTGATGATTCTATATATTTCTTATCGGTTTGAGTTTACTTTTGCTGTTTCGGCTATATTGGCGCTGATTCATGACATAATTGTGGTACTGGGACTTTTCTCCCTGCTACATAAGGAGATTGACGCTACCTTTGTGGCTGCAGTACTGACTATTGTCGGATATTCGATCAATGATACAATTGTTATTTTCGACCGTATCAGAGAAAATCTGAAGACTCAGCGCAAGTCGGAAAGTTTTCAGGAATTGGTTAACCATAGCATCTGGCAAACCATGACCAGGTCGATTTATACTGTACTCACAGTGCTGTTTTGTGCGGTTGCCTTGTATGTATATGGCGGAGAAACTACCAAGAATTTTGCGCTGGCGCTTATTATCGGCTTTGCCAGCGGAGCATATTCATCGATCTTTAATGCCAGTCCGATTTGGGTTACTTGGAAGGAATGGCAGGATCGCCGGCGGCTTGCTGCTAAAGTTAAAGGTGCAAATTAGCCGGCAATGTTATAAGGAAAGAAGCATCCAGATACGAAATCTGGAATCAAAAGAAGGAGCTGCCTTTAATAGGTCTTTTAAACCTATTAAAAGCAGCTCCTCTTTGTTATATTTCTAATTCAAAAATAGGTGCTTGGCAATAAAATAGCCTTAGTCCGATAGAAGTTCGGGCCAAGGCTGTTTATATTTAGTTCATTCGATTATTAATGACGCGGGCGACATGGACGCCGCTGGCGCTGGCCTGGGATAGACCGCGGGTTATGCCAGCTCCATCGCCGATGGCGAATAGGTTGGGAATCTCGGTTTCAAGTTCACTGGATAATTTAAGGCGTGAGCTGTAGAATTTGACTTCAACGCCGTAAAGAAGGGTATCATCATTAGCCATGCCTGGGGCAATTTTATCAAGGGTATAAACCATTTCAATGATATTATCTAAGTGGCGTTTGGGTAGTACCAGGCTGAGATCGCCTGGGGTTGCTTTAAGGGTCGGTTTGGTGAAGGATTGGCTAAGACGGTGCTCATTAGTTCGGCGGCCTTTGACAAGGTCGCCGAAGCGTTGTACGAGGACTCCGCCGCCTAGCATGTTGGAAAATGAAGCAATACGTTTGCCATATTGATGCGGTTCGTTAAAAGGCTCGGTGAAACGATTGGAAACCAGGAGTGCAAAGTTGGTATTGTCACTATGAAGAGCTTTGTCACGATAACTATGTCCATTAGCAGTAATTATGCCGTCAGTGTTTTCGGCGACAACATAACCATTGGGATTCATGCAGAAGGTACGGACAAGGTCGCCATATTGTTTAGTACGGTAGACGAGTTTGGCTTCATATACCTCATCAGTAATGTGGCGGAAGATTTCAGCAGGAATTTCAACCCGAACTCCGACATCAACTTGGTTATTGAAGAGTGGCAGGCCCAGCGCCTGGCATTGATGTGAAAACCATTCCGAGCCTGCTCGCCCTGGTGCCGCAATTAGATAACGGCAATTGATTTCGCTACCGGATTCGGTTAAAAGCTTATAGCCGGTTGCAGTTTTGGTTAGTGTTTTTACAGGCATGTTGACAAATAGTGATATTTTAGTTTTTAGAAAATCATAGAGATGTTCAAGGATTTTTAGGTTATTCTCTGTGCCTAAGTGGCGAACTTTAGCCTGGAGCAGATAAAGTCCATGTTTTATAGCCATACGCCCGATAGTGGAGTTTTCAGTGGAAAATTGCTCTGTTGGAGCGCCATAGCTTAAGTTTATGCGGTCAACATAGTCAATAAGATTCAAGACGTCTTCATCGGACAAGTAGTCATTAAGCCAGCCGCCGAACTTGGTGGTAAAATTGTATTTTCCGTCTGAAAATGCTCCTGCGCCACCGAAGCCGCGCATTATGCCACAGGGTTTACAATTAATGCAATTTGGAACTTTTTTTTCGGCGATCGGGCAATGGCGGGAGTAGATATCGTTTCCGGCTTCGATCATGATGATGCTGGCGTCAGGACGTTTGACTGCCAGTTCGTAGGCTGCGTAGATGCCAGCCGGTCCACCGCCGAGAATGGCTACGTCGTAGCTTTGATTCATAGTGTTACACCTCTTTATAGGGTCCTTGATAAAATAATTCGACCGCGGTAATTGTACTTTATTCTGAGTAGTTTGTAAAGAAATAATACAGAAAAAAGAAATGTCGAATTATTGTAGATAAGAAGGAATCTTGTATAAAGATGTAAAATTATAATAGCGGAAACCAAAGAAAAATAAAAGGAGCTGTTCGGGAATGAAGAAAACGTTATTTGTCGCACTAATTTCCGCTACTATGTTAGTTTTTTCAAACGTGGCCTTCGCTGACGACGCTATCGAGGATGGCAGCATGAATTTCGAATTCCGTAATTTCAATCCCAGTCTTACTTTTAAAGCTCAAGTTTCAGGTGACGCTTCAGCAACCGATTTCAAAAATGATCTTGGCCTTGCTGATAAAAAATCCAATGAGTTTCGCTTGAATCTGGGCCGTACGCTTCGTCTGGCATATACGAAATTCAGCTACGGCGGCTCCGGTAATCCCACGGTCGGCAGTGTTACATATGATGGACAATCTTTTGAGGTTACTGCACCTGTAACAACCGATATTAACATTAACTATTACCGTCTAAGCTGGTTGATCCCGATAACAACTTCGGATGAGATGACTACCAAATGGATTATTGATCTTAAAGCCTTTAAATTTGATACCAGGCTTGCTGGTACTGACCCGTCTACCAGTAATCCGGTAACTGTTCAAAAAAGTTTTCAGGGCGGAATTCCAACCGTTGGGTTCGCTACTTCGTTCAGACTAGCATCAAATCTCACTGCTTATGGCGAAATAACGGGGCTGCCGCTTGGCAAGTATGGTCATTTCTATGACATGGAAGGCGGATTAAAGTATGAGATCGGTGAATTCGCCATCGGCGCAGGCTATCGGAACTTTGATCTTAATATCAAGGACGGCTCTACTAACGGTGATAATGTCCAGTTAAAACTGGCTGGACCGTATTATAACGTCAGCTATAAATTCTAATATTTTTAGCTGGAATAACCAAAGCAAATACGTCCCGAAAGCAATTTAGAAAACGGCCTAAATTCTAGATCATGAATTTGGGTCGTTTTCTTGAGTATTCATAGGAATTTAGATGGTAGAGTTTGGGTGTGTTTCAGGTAGTAATTAACGATGATGAGAGTCTTTGGGGGTTGACGTAAAGTTTTGTGACTGGTTAAATTTACACATGATATTTATCAAATTTAGTAGAAAAATGCAAAGGATTTATTGGATTTTTAATCGAAATATCGCAAAAGTCTGAATTCACAAGGAGGTTACATAATTATGGCAACTTACAAACAAAATTCAATGGCTAATGAGGTGGATGTAAGCAATGTTAAATTATCTGATGTAATTGACATTGCTTTCTTACAAAATTTCCAGGATGATTTTGCTAAAGGTGTTGGTTTAGCAAGTGTTACAGTTGATCCTGACGGAACACCGGTTACAAGGCCAAGCAGTTATATACGATTTTGCAGGGATTACACCCATTCAACAGAAATCGGAGATAAAAGGTGCGCTGAATCGCATCGTAAAGGCGGAGAGGAAGCTGCCCGCACCGGAAAACCAGTGGTATATGAGTGTCATGCTGGCCTTATTGATTTTGCTGCGCCGATTATGTTAGAAGGGCGTCTAATCGGAACCATTTTAGGCGGCCAAGTATTGACTGGTGCTCCTGAAGAAGAAAAGTATCGCCGAATTGCTAAAGAAATTGGGGTTAATGAGGAGCAATATGTAGAGGCGTCAAAAGAAGCTCGAATTCTATCTAAGGCAAGTATTGAAGCTGCGGCTAATGTTTTGTATATTGTGGCTAATAGTATGTCTAATGCCGCTTATCAGCAAATGAAATTAAAGGCAGTGGTTAATACTCTTAATGACAGTGCGCATCAGATATCGGCAACAATGCAAGAGTTAGCAGCATCGGCTGTTTCGGTAAGTGATAATCAGACTGAGCTTAACAGTGAAATTAGAAATGTTAATACCGTAACAGGGAAGATTGATGAAGTAATGGAGTTTATCAAGGATATAGCTGATGAAACTCGGCTTTTGGGTTTAAACGCAGCTATTGAGGCCGCTAGAGCTGGAGAAGCTGGTTTGGGATTCAGTGTTGTAGCCCAGGAAATCAGGAATCTTTCTGCTGATTCAAAACAAACCGTTGGAAAGATTAAGGAATTGACAACCATCATTAAAGAATCGGTGGATAAAACTGTAAGCATGGGAAACAGTACAACAGCAACAATTGAGCAGCAGGCTGCTGCTATAGAACAGGTAACAGCAAGTGTTGAGGAGATTAGCAGCCTTACGGAATTGCTGAACGAATTAGCTAGTAAACGATAATTTTGGTATTTGGCAGAAAGGAGGCTTTACTCTGTGAGTATACAATTAGTTGTGTTTGCTTTAGGCAAAGAGGAATATGGAATAGATGTTTCTGCTGTTAACGGTATTTTACGGACAAAAAAGTTTGCTGTTACAAGCATACCGGGGACTACAAAAGTAATTGAAGGTATGATAAATGTACGCGGTAAGATAAATTATATTTTGAATTTGCGGTCGAAGTTCGGGTTAGAATCAAAGGATAAAGGAGAGGATAGCAAGTTTATTATGCTGAACGTAGATGACGCAAATACAGGCTGTATTGTGGATGAGGTTACAGATATTGTTAAATTAGAGGAAGCTGATGTGCAGTCAGCGCCAGCCTATGTTTGTGGTGTAAATGCCAATTTTATTAAAGGAATAGCTCAGATTGATAATCGGATGATCATTATTTTGAATCCAAATAATATATTAACTTTTGAGGACCATGCAACACTTGAGAATGCTAGCAATTCTATTTTGATAAATAGTTAATATTAAATTGATAATAATGAACGTGAGTGGTTTTGTAGCATTTATTTAACAAAATATTAACGAATTTCTTTATCAAAAAAATGCCCGCAAGGCTTTAGTTTTTGAGCTTTGCGGGCATTTTTTTGAATGTTTTACAACATTAAATATGACTATTTGGGAGAAATGATGCTGGAAGATGAAGTTAATAAGAATATGATAAGAGTGCTTTTTGCAAAGATAACTATTTTTTTAGCACTGCCGCCATTCGTTTAATTCCTTCCTGAATTCTGTCTTCCGGCATGTTGGAATAATTTAGGCGCAGCGTATTTTCGACTTTTTTATCCGGAAAGAAGGAGTTGCCTGGGACAAAAGCAACATTGCTTTTTAAACAATGTTCCAATAAGTCACTGGTGTTTATTTTAGGGGGTAATTCCACCCAGGTGAACAAACCACCCTGTGGTCGGGTAAATTTAGCTTCGGGGGGAAAATATTCCTCAAGTGTGGACAACATGGCATCACGGCGTACCTTGTAGACAGAAATGATCTGACGAATGTGAGCTTCAAAATCATAAAGATCCATATATTTTGATAATTGCTGCTGGCTGATTGAGGAAGTGTGAAGATCAGCGGCTTGTTTTATAAAGACAAACTTCTCAAGGAACTTCTTGTCGGCGGCAATCCAGCCAATTCGCATTCCCGGACAAAAAGTTTTTGAAAATGTACCGGTGAATATGACTAATCCTTGGGTGTCAAAAGATTTGACTGATGGTGGAATGGCACCTTCGAAACGCAATTCTCCGTATGGATTGTCTTCGATAATCGGTAGTTCGAATTTAGCTGCTGTTTTGACAAGTTCTTGGCGTCGTTCTACTGACCAGGTTCTGCCGGTGGGATTCTGAAAATCAGGAATAACATAGATGAATTTTGCGGTAGGGTAGATTTTTAGTAGTTTCTCTAGTTCATCAATGATCATTCCATCGTCATCAGTTGGTACGCCAATGAGTTTGGGACCATAGGTACGAAAAGCAGTAATGGCTGCCAGATAGGTAGGGCTTTCGCACAGAACGATGTCATCTTTGTCCAAAAATAATTTGCCTGAAAAATCAAGCGCTTGCTGTGAGCCGCTTGTAATAAGGATATTGTCAGCAGTTACAGATGTTTGGAATTTCTGGTTCATTCGTCTGGCAATTTGTTGGCGTAGTGGGCTATAGCCTTCAGTTGTGGAATATTGAAGTGCTTGACTACCGGATTCCTTAAATACTTTGGCTGAAACTTCTTGTAGTGCTGCAACAGGAAATAGTTCTGGCGCTGGGAGTCCGCCGGCAAAGGAGATTATTTCCGGCCGTTGAGTTACTTTTAATATTTCGCGTACTTCAGACGCTTTCATTGATTTTGTGCGTTCCGCAAAAGAAATGGCCATAATTAACCTCCAATGTAATTAAAGTGAAAATATAATTAAACTATTTTATCACAAAATACTTAATGTATAAACCTGTAAGGCAACTAATGTGTAAATTAAGAATTATTGGAAAAAATTTATTGACAGAAAAAGGTGAGTAGTAGTATTATGATAATAATAAAGTGATAATAACAAATAAAAAATAACATATTGAGGATTAAACTAATGAATGAGACTAGGATAGTAAATAAACAGGGACTGACAGAGAAGGAGTTTTTGGCGACTTATGATGCCGGTAAGTATGACAGGCCGTCAGTTACGGTTGATATGCTTATTTTTACTGTGACTGATAAAGAAAAGAAAAACTATCGGAAGTTGCCTGAAAAAGTGTTGAAATTATTGCTTATTAAGCGGGGTGAACATCCTTACCTTGGTGAGTGGGCTCTTCCGGGTGGGTTTGTAAATATTGATGAAAGTTTAGATCAAGCAGCACTTAGGGAGCTAAAAGAGGAAACTAATATTGAGGATATATATATGGAACAGCTTTATACATGGGGTGATGTTTCTAGAGATCCTCGTACAAGAGTAATTAGTGCATCATATATGTCGCTCGTGGACAGCTCAGCACTTGATGTCAAAACAGGTGATGATGCAGCTGACGCAAAGTGGTTTACGGTTTCTTGTAAATTATATCAGGAAGAAAAAACTGTAACTCAGAATGGCTATATTTTCCAACAAATCTTTAAACTGAGCCTGTCGAATGATGAGGAGGACCTTACTGCGACTATAAAGACTATTAAAACCGTAGAAGGAAAGGTCGCCAAAACTGAACGAATGATTGTTGAAGGCAGTGGAATAGCTTTTGATCATGCCCAGATTATTGAGTATGGGATTGAAAGGTTGCGCAGCAAGATTGAGTATACTGATATAGCTTTCAACCTGATGCCGGACTTGTTTACGCTGACTGAACTACAACAGGTATATGAAGTTATTTTGGATACCGAACTATTAAAGGCCAATTTCAGACGGAAAACAGCTAATTTTGTGATTGAAACAAATCAGTATACCAAGGATGCCGGGCACCGGCCTTCAAAGTTATTTCGGTTTAACCCGAATTGGAGCAATTTTGTTTGAGTGAAAGGAGAAAGTCGGCATGAAAATTACAAATATAAAAGAGTTTATGAAACACAGCATGGAATCGCTGGAGGAAATTTTGGCGATGCTGATGAATCTTCCTGAGCTGAGTATACAAGATTTACAAGGAAGCAGAACTGCGTTGGTTATTGTTGATATGGTAAATGGATTTGTCCGGGAAGGGGCTTTAAAAAGTCCCAGGGTTGAAGCGCTTATTCCTGATATAGTTGAGTTAGTTCAACAGTGTGCCAAGGCTAAGATAAAAGCGCTGGCCTTTGCGGATTGTCATACTAAAGTTTCGCCTGAATTCGAAGCCTATCCTGTCCACTGTATGGCTGGGACTTATGAGGCAGAAATTGTTGATGAAATCAAGGAAATCGGCGAGTATTTGCTTATACATAAGAATTCGACTAATGGGTTCTTTGAAGAGGAATTTCAGAAATGGCTGAAGATAAACGATGGGATTGACACTTATGTTATTACTGGCGACTGTACAGATATCTGCGTACAGCAGTTTGCAATAACATTAAAGACCTGGTTTAATAAAGAAAATAGGAAGATTAGAGTTATTGTTCCTGTAAATGCTGTTGAAACGTATGATTTGGGCTTACATAATGGTGATTTAGCGAATGTGATGGCACTGTATAACATGATTAATAATGGTATAGAGGTTGTTAAATCTATAAAATAGATGACATTTATATGGGGGCAGAATAATGGATAAAATGAATTTTACTATGCTGACTGATTTTTATGAAATAACGATGGCTAATGGGTACTTTGAGAATGGTTTAAAGGATAAGATTGCTTATTTCGATATGTTTTTTCGAAAAGTTCCGGATGACGGCGGTTTTGCTATAATGGCTGGAGTTGAGCAACTTATTGAGTATTTGGAGAATCTCAGGTTTGAGGATAAGGATATTGAGTATCTCCGTAGCAAAGAAATATTCAATGAAGAGTTTTTACAGTATTTGAGCACATTTAAATTTAGTTGTGATGTTTGGGCTGTACCTGAAGGTACGCCAATATTTCCTAATGAGCCGGTAGTAACTGTTAGAGGACCAGTTATTGAGGCTCAGTTTGTTGAAACAATGGTACTTTTAACAATTAATCATCAAAGCTTGATCGCGACTAAGGCAAATCGGATAGTTAGGGCAGCTCAGGGCCGGGCTGTTATGGAATTTGGCTCACGGCGGGCGCAGGGCTATGACGGAGCTATAAACGGAGCGAGGGCAGCGTATATTGGTGGCTGTGTAGCAACGGCATGTACAATTGCCGAGCGGGATTTGGCTATTCCGGTTAGTGGGACAATGGCCCATAGTTGGATTCAGCTGTTCTCATCAGAGATAGAGGCGTTTCGGGCCTATGCCAGGATATATCCTAATGATTGTACTTTTTTAGTGGATACATATAATGTTTTGAAATCTGGTGTTCCTAACGCAATAAAGGTATTTAATGAAGAAATAGTTTCTCGCGGTTTAAGGCCGAAGGGAATTAGAATTGACAGCGGGGATATTACATATTTATCGAAGGCAGCCAGAAAAATGTTGGACTCTGCTGGTTTTGAGGATTGTAAGATCGTGGCGTCAAATGCATTAGATGAAGTTATTATCCGCGATATTCTTATGCAGGGAGCAAAGGTAGATTTGTTTGGTGTAGGCGAACGGCTTATTACGTCGAAATCTGACCCGGTGTTTGGTGGTGTCTATAAGCTTGCCGGTATTTTGGATAATGGTAAATTTATTCCAAAGATAAAGATTAGTGAGAATGTCGGCAAAATAACCAATCCAGGTTTTAAACAGGTATGGCGGCTGTTTGACCGTGATACCGGCAAGGCGATTGCTGACGTTATTGCAACGCGCGATGAAATTATCGATGAAAATAAGGCCTATGAATTGTTTGATCCTGTTTCTACCTGGAAGAGGAAAACAGTAACTAATTTTTATGCTAAACCACTGTTAACCCCAATTTTCGCTAAAGGAGTTTGTGTATATAAAAGTCCTGAATTAAAAGATATCAAGAGCTATTGTGAAGAGCAGATTGCAACTTTATGGGATGAAGTGCTCAGGTTTGAAAATCCACATAGATATTATGTCGACTTGTCCAAGGACTTATGGGATATGAAAGAGAAACTGCTATTGGAGTGTTCGTTGAAATAGATTAAGGTGGAATTATTACCGTAAGGGGGCTACTATGCGAATGATGTTCAAATCGAGCAGGGTATTTGCGGTTGGGTTAATAAGCTTGTTACTATTAGCAGGGCAGGTGGCGGATGCAGAAAGTAGTCAAGACAGTAACCTTATTCATTTAGAAATAATTACTGTCAACGACTTTCATGGTGCGCTAGAAGAAAACGGTAAAAACCCTGGTGCTGGAAAGCTGGTAGCGTTTCTAGCTGAGGCTAAAGCTAAAAATCCTGAGGGTACGCTCCTGATGAGTGCTGGCGACATGTTTGAAGGAACTCCTGATTCCAATTTGTTGTATGGAAAAACTGTTGTTGATATTATGAATTACGCAAAGTTTGATGTTATGACACTGGGAAATCATGAGTTTGATTGGGGAGTTAAGGTTTTAAAAGAGCGGATTGCGCAGTCAAAGTTTCCTTATGTATGTGCGAATGTGATTGACAGGAAAACAGGTAAGCTGGTTGATTTTGTTAAACCATATACGATAGTGGAACGTAAAGGTGTAAGAATTGCCGTGATTGGTATTGCTACTCCAGAGACGGCTTATAAGACTAATCCTAAAATGGTATCTTGCTATAGTTTTGAGGATCCTGTCAAAGTAGTTAATGCTTTGGTGCCAAAGTTAAAGCAACGAGGCGTTGATGTTATTGTTGTGCTTTCTCATCTTGGCAGTTGGATGGAGGGGAGCAATAAGGTCAGTGGTAATGCAGCAGAGCTTGCGGCTCAAGCCAATGGAATTGATGGCATTGTTTCCGGCCACTCTCATATGGCGGTTAGCGGAAAGGTGAAGAATGTTCCGGTGGTACAGGCCAACTATAATGGGAGAGCTGTAGGTAAAATCGAGTTTTTATTTAATAAACGCAGTCGGCAGGTGGTGGCTTCTGATGTTAGTGTAACATCATTGCCTTTTAAGGGCCTGGTCGCTGATACTAAGGTTCAGGCTATATTAAGACAAGCTCAAATGGAAATAGCTCCAGTTAAGAATGTTGTTCTGGGACAGATGCTACATGAGCTTGGTCATGACCGAAATGAACTTGCTGAGACGCTTCTTGGTCAATGGGTGACAGATACAATGCGCCAAGCCGTAGGCGCAGATATTGCATTCCAAAACTCGGGGGGATTACGCACCGGAATTTCTAAAGGTGCTGTTACTATGGGAAATCTTTATGAGGTTATACCGTTTGATAATACGCTATTTACTATGGTGTTGACAGGTAAACAGATTATGGGCGTTCTGGAATATGGAATTATGAATGATAAAATCGGTATGGTGCAGTATTCCGGAATGAAAGTAGCTTATGATTTGAAAGGAGCGAAGGGCGGGCGGATTATTGCTGTTACGATGGCTGATGGTACGCCGCTTAGTCCTGAAAAGAGTTATAAGGTAGTTACCAATGATTTTATGGCTACCGGTGGGGATGGATTTATAATGTTTAAAGAGGGGCAGAATTTTCACGATACTTGTATACCAGAGCGAGATATACTAGCTGATGCCATTCGGAAACAGAAAGTTATTGACTTTTCTGGCGATGATCGTTGGAATGTGCTAACGCTTGGCCAGGAACAAAAAGATGCAGCATAATCTTATTACAGAAGGAAGAGAAACGTGTGTCTATTAATGTTGGTTTAATTGGCTATGGATATTCTGGTGCGGTATTTCATGCTCCGCTTATTAATAAAGTAACTGGTCTGAACTTAAAGGCGATTACCAGTTCTAATGATGCCAAGGTAAAAAAAGACTATCCAGCGGTTGAAATCTTGTCTGATATTAACTCTATGTTAGCACATAAAGAAATTGATGTAGTTATAATTACCAGTCCAAATACAACTCACTATGAATATGCGAAACAGGCGATATTAGCCGGAAAACACGTTGTAGTCGAAAAACCGTTTACAGTTACTTCGATAGAAGCAGATGAACTGATTGCTCTTGCTCAAAAAAAGAGGGTACTGTTAACTGTATTCCATAATCGAAGGTGGGATAATGATTTCTTAACTATTCAAGAACTGCTTAAAACGAAAATATTGGGCGATATATCAACTTATGAAGCCCACTTTGATCGTTTTCGTCCCCAGGTTCGAGATCGGTGGCGTGAGAAAGGTATTCCTGGATCAGGCACATTATATGATTTAGGTTCACATTTAATTGACCAAGTTTTGTCATTATTCGGGATGCCTCAAACAGTAATGGCCGACTTAAGATCCGAACGTGAGGGAGCAGAGGCAATCGATTATTTCCATATGGTCTTAGGCTACAAAAATTTTAAAGCGATTTTACATTCTGGGTCGCTCGTACGTGAAGCAGGGCCGCGGTTTATTTTGCATGGAAATCAAGGAAGCTTTATAAAATATGGCTTGGATTCTCAGGAAGAACAGCTTAAAGGAGGAATACAGCCTGGAACTCCTGGATGGGGAGAAGACTCAATGGAATATTACGGTACAGTGACTACAGAAATTGGTGGGATTACAATTCGTGGTACTATTGAGACCTTACCGGGACGGTATGAAACTTTCTATGAAAAGCTGGTAGAGGCTATTGAGCTTGGGGTTGCAAAGCCGGTTCTGGCGGAAGAAGCACGTGACACGATCCGCATTATTGAGTACGCACTAAAGAGTCATCAAGAACATCAAATTATAGAAGTTCTTTAAGTGATGGCGTTGCAAAATAGAATAATAATGTGTTTACAAAAGAAAGGCCGGGGTCAGTTTGATCCCGGCTTAAATTTATTCTAGGGGCGCACGTTTGTGCTTTTATTGCTGGAGGCGGCGAATATGTTCTGAATGAAATGCCTATTATGTTCTACTTAAATGCTAACTGAATTTTCCTCTCCTGCAAATAACAGCAGTAGAATGATGATTATGACAATAATCACTATAGAGCTACGACCTCCCCCACAGCAGAAACCGCCTAAACCCATTCGAAAAACCTCCTTTCAAATGATACTTAAGAGTAGCCCCAGTATCCTATGTAGAGACTGCATATTTTGCTACTGGTTAAAAACAGCCTAATATGAAAGACCACTTAGTATAAGACTAATGACATCTAGGATAGCGATGGAGGCGGGGCAATGTGGAGGAATTAGAAGAAACGATTATAGTTTTCGGGTTGGCTGGTGGCGTAGGGCTAGGCTTATTTCTTTTAGGAGTGCCTTTTTTCGCGCTATATCTAAAGCTACAGATATACTTTAGACGTAAGAAGACAAAAAGGCATGAAGAATAAAGCGACTTTTGTTAATTAGTATTTATAATTCTGCAAAGAAATTGTTACATTTGACAAGTACAATAAGTATCAAATAATGTGAAGAGGGGAAAATCGCATGCATGGTTTATACTTTCCTGTTGCAGCAATAGGATTCCAAGTTTTAAATGCAATCTTTGTAATTGGTGTTTTATGGTTTCTTTTCCAGATTTCTCAAACACTCCGTCGTATAGCTGATCAGCGTGAGAAAAACAAAAATTAGCAAAAGACTAATTTTGCTAATTTTGAATGAAAGTATTTTGTGCTAACTTCTACCGGTTGTACTGCTGGTAGAAGTTTTTCATTGGAAATATACTAACTATGTTGAAGCGTAAAAAGAACTGGCAGGGTTATTAATGGAAAAAAAAGAAATAGTATAACAATGTTTAGTAGCCATAGTTTGGCTTTTATCTTTATCGGACAAATAGCGAACAGAAGGACGAAAGGAGTAAGCTTAATGCCTAAGATTACCAGTATTGCCAAGCGGTTACGGATTTATATTGGGGAAAGTGATCAATTGCATGGCAAGTCTCTTTACCATGCAATTGTTTTAAAGGCAAAAGAGCTAGATGTGGCTGGGGCTACTGTACTTCGAGGTTTGATGGGATATGGTGCTAATAGTCGTATTCATGCTGCTAAGATTGTGGATCTGTCCAGTGATTTACCTGTATTGATAGAAATCGTGGATAGTGAGGAATATATCGCTAAATTGCTTCCGTATTTAGATGAGGTGGTTAAGGAAGGCTTGGTTACTATTGATGATATTGAGGTTATTAAGTACGGAACAAAGCCGATTAAAAGATAGTTAAGTAAACTAAGATTGCAATAAGAGGTGTTAGTAATTGTGAAGATATTGTTTGTAGCTATTGGAGGCAGTATTGGTGCAGTGTCAAGATATCTAGTATCAAATTGGGCGGCTGCGGTGTGGGGAAGCGAGTTTCCTTATGGAACGTTGATTGTAAATGTGGTAGGGTGCTTTGTTATTGGTGCGTTTATGACTTTGACTACTGAACGGTTTATTGTTAATCCTTACTGGCGATTGCTTGTTGCGGTAGGTTTTGTGGGAGGGTTAACTACCTTTTCTTCGTTTAGTTATGAAACACTGAAACTTGCAGGGGCTGGAAATATTAATTATGCAGTATACAACATTGGTTCCAATCTTATATTAGGAATGTTAGCTACTTGGGCAGGCATTAGTATTGCCAGACTTGCATAATTTATGTCTTTAGACTCGTCGTTTTTAGTATTAAGGCTATTTAGTATAATTATCAGTGGCATCCCAACGCCATTGCCAGTTAGTTTCGTATATTTCGGCTAACTTCTTATTGCTATGAAGTATCAAACAATTTTCAGCATTATTATGTTCGGCCGAATAAGAAAAATTAAATGAGCCTGTTATGACATCAAGCCCGTCAATAATCATGATTTTGCTGTGAGCGATTT
Source organism: Bacillota bacterium (assembly GCA_017889635.1). Lineage (GTDB taxonomy): Bacteria > Bacillota > Negativicutes > Sporomusales > CTSoil-080 > CTSoil-080. Next base: position 58,376 of record JAGGAC010000003.1, read on the forward strand.
GAAAGTCATTATCTACTTTGAGCAGTATCCCGCTATCGACAATAGAATCAAGAAGCGCTTTTTCTTTTTGATTTCGGGAGTTTGCTTTGTCTGAATCAGATACATTGCTTTTGTCAATAATAATTCGGACATCTACGCCGCGCTTTTTAGCATTAATTAGAGCAGTGACAATATCAGTTGAGGTGAAACTGTACGCTTGCACGTGAATGGTCTTTTTTGCCGACGCAAGTTCGTCGGTAATCATGTTAGTAATTCCACCAGCCGGACTGAACGCTACGTCAATTGAGCCGACAGACTGGAACGAGTGAACTCCTTTTAGGTTATCTGGTACGGTGGTAACTTTATTGCTGGTTTGGTTTGCTCCGGCGGTGGAGTGATCATTGCTTGTGCAGCCAACAATAATACCAGCTGTAAAAACCGTTAAAATAGTAACGATTGTCAAAAAGTGTTTTTTTACTGAAGTTTGCATATTGTTTGCCTCCTCGTTGATATATATTGTTAAAACTATGACTGAATTATAATAGTGTAGCCGTTTTTTGATATTAGAGTAAGCAAACTAAAAGTTTACTGCCAGCGTAAAATTGCTTTTCTGCTTATCGGAATTGTCCAGCGTTTTTGCAAAGTCATGGAATGCGGTAAATGTGAGGTTATTCTTTAGTTTATAGAATGTTCCAAGCCGGAGTCCTTTAGAATTATTTAAAGCAGTTTCGATACTGTAATCCGAAATAGCACTTGGCTCAACATAGCGGTATGACAGGGATAATCCAGCCGTGTCTTGCTTTCTGGCATGATTATACTTAGTTGTAATGAGAAAGCCTATGGCCATTGTATCTAAGTTCGCAGAAGTTTCGAGAGTAACTATAGTAGCTTTAGTAATTTGATTTGTGGCTGTGATGCCAACAAATTGATCGGCGGTCTTAAAATAGGAAAATTGAAGGTCTAAATCTTGGTGTTTTTTAAAAGTTGCTAATACATTGGTTGCAAATAAGTTTTGACCATCATTACCATAAAAAAAAGAAGTCTTGCGAGTATTATCATTAAAAGTTGTCTTAAAACTCAAAACTCCACCCAGGTCAGCAATAAGGCCATTACCTAATTTGTAACTCTGTTTGCCAAGCGTAAAGCGTAATTTGTTGTCATTCAGTTCCCAATATGGGGGGCCGAAAAAGCGTGGTTTGTTATTTAAATTATTGCCGATACGTGTGAGCTTGTCGGGAGTAGACTCTCGGGGTGCAAGAAGTTGGCTAGTGAAATGATAGTTAAAGTCATTGGATTGATGTGTGATTGATGCAAATGCTGATGATACCGAGATGATAAGTAATGCTGAAAGTAGCGCAGCAATAAGTACTCTTGCCATACATAAAAGCCCCCTGCATCAAGTGCTTCGTAATTTAGTGAAACAGGCGAAATGGCTATGAAATTTATGCAGGAAAACAGTTATTAATTCGCTGTTATTTTAGGAAAAACCTTTTTGAAGTTACTAATAATGAGTTTTGTATGTATAAAATTATTATTAGTAATTATTGGTAAAGTGCAAAAATTAAAGCAGAAAAATAATTAGATGAAGATTATTTCAATTAAGCGTTGATGATTTATACTAATTTTTTTTTTGATGAAAAATTTTTTTGAAAGTTTATTGGATAATTGTAGGATTTTGTAAACGTATGTAGAAGAATACTTTGTAATAATTTAATTTTAAATAAATGGATAAAGGGGGGTGTGATGATGAATGACTTTCCGTCTGATTATTATGAAAGAATTACTTATCTTTGTAACTGTCTTAAAAATTCTGATCTAGAGTCGCAGCTTGAAGAAAAACTAGTTAAAGAATTAGAAGCTTTGCTTGAGAAAAGGCGGTCAGTTCTAAATATAGCTAAAGGCATGAATCACTTTACTACTTGTTCTAATTCGTCGCCGGTTCCCGCTTCAATAAATAGGAGTCATAATATAGGCAAGTTACCTATAACAGAATTAAGATTGATATACTTTCCTATGAATAAGTAAACAGGTAAAAGTATAATTTTTCATAATATAGAGTTGTAATGCTATTATAATATTTTAAAATCACTATGAGGGGCTTGTCGACAGATAAGCCCTTTTTTGTTGTGGAGATTATTCTAATTATTATTTATATGTTTTGCTATTCGGATCACTATTGCACCATAATCTCAGTACGGGCATATTATGTAATAAGTCATAGTAAAAGTAACCTAAAGGAGGGTGCAAATGTCTGATCAAGATTATGAGTGGGATTATCCCGAATTAGAAGAAGATCAAGATTATGAGGGGGAAGATGAGCGTATAATTTGTTATCCTACTGGTTGTTATCCACGCCAATGTTATCCGCAGCAACAATGTTTTCCACGGCAGTGCGCTCCAAGATCTTGTTATCCTCGTCAGTGCTATCCGCAGCAACAATGCCGTCCGCGGCAGTGCGCTCCAAGATATTGTTATCCTCGTCAGTGCTATCCGCAGCAACAATGTTATCCGCGGCAATGTGCTCCACAGCAACAGTGCTATCCGCGGCAGTGTGCTCCACAGAAACAATGCAGTCCGCGGCAGTGTGCTCCACAGCAACAATGTAATCCTCGTCAATGCGCTCCGAGAATCGGAAGTACATCCCAAGAGTAATGACTTGCTATAAAAATAATCAAGGACCGTGCGATAATTAGCTAAAAACCGCTTAAACATTAAGGTTTAGGCGGTTTTTCTATTTCGCAGTTTAAAATAATGATAAAATATAAGTATAAGAAAAATACGTGAGTAAGTGTGAGCAGTTGCTTGTCAAACTCAAGCTATATATTAATGGAGGATTTTAGTCAAGTTGGCGAGAATTGGATAATACAGTTTGATGCGCCAAAGGAGGCTGGTGTTATGCAGTATTGCGCAATAATTGGTGATATTGTTGGATCGCGAAAATTAAAAAATCGTTTTATGGTGCAACAGGAGTTTTTGGCTGCAGCAGAATTGGCTAATTGTGAATTTAGAGAATATATAGAATCAGCCTTCACAGTTACTATTGGGGATGAATTTCAAGTTCTCTTGCGAAAAATATCAGCAGCTCCCAGGGTGATTGAATTTGTTAAACATACAATGAGTGATGTCGAATTTTTATTCGGTGTCGGAATCGGTGGTATGGCTACTGAAATAAAGACTACAGCGATTGGAATGGATGGGCCAGCTTTTCATTTTGCCCGAAAAGCATTGGAACGGGCGAAAAAGCGTAAAAGACCATCAGTTGTTTTTGAGTCTACGATTATTGGCATAGAGATGTTAAATGCCCTGCAATTCTTTATTGAATCCTGTGAGAAGAGACAATCCAAACGTCAAAAGGAAGCTATCTATCATTTGCGACGTAATTTGACTCAGGACAATGTAGCAGAAATTATGGGAATTAGGCAGCAAAGTGTTCATGATTTGTTGGCGAATGCTTATTGGACTGAGCTTGAGGAAGCTCGTGAAGCGATAGCAGCTTATTTAGAGAAGATTGAAGATGATGCAGAATCAAGGCTGTTAACGAGATAAAAGTATATAGAGGCTAACCCATAATCGGTTTTACAGGATAGGAATCCTGTAACTAAAAATACAGGATTCCTATCCTGTAAATTTAACTGAGAGGATTTTGATGGTGACACATTATAAGGTACTTTTGGCTCTCCTGATTATTGGACATGTATTAGTTGATTTTGTTTTGCAAGGGGAGTGCATGTCCCGCGAAAAGGGAGTTCGAAAAATAGTCCTATTGAAGCATATTTTGCAGCTATTTTTAGTCAGTGGTGTATTAGCATGGCCTTATTTCGGTCAAAAATTAGATTTGTGGGGAATGCTGTTAGCTTTAACGCTTTTTCACGGGTGCCTTGATCGCGTAAAGACCTGGTATGAAAGTAATAATACTAACCGTCAGTTAGAAGCATTCATAGTTGATCAGTTTATACATATTGCATCAATTATTGTTTGTTTTATTCCTTTAATAAAAGATATACAGCCAACTGCTTCGGCCTTAGTTGTTTGGGAGTTTTTAGCTGGTTCGTACCCCGCATTGCGGGATATTACAAGTGATAAAGCTTATGTTTTTATCGTTGCCGCTGCTATCTATATATTTAATGTAAAAGGGGCAACTGTTGTTACTCGGCTTGTTCTGAAAAAGTATGATTTTCGCAGAATTGACAATTTGGCGAAAGACGAATGTATTGCTAAAACAGAAAGTAACGGCATCAGAAACCCAGGAGAAGCGATTGGGAATCTGGAGCGTATTTTAGTTTTGACGCTACTTTTAGAAAAAAACTATGCTACGATAGGTTTGGTGATTGCAGCGAAGACAATAGCAAGATATAAAAAACTTGAAGAAAAGGATTTTGCGGAATATTTTCTTGTTGGAACATTGATAAGTATTTTGATAGCAGTACTTTCCGGTGTTACGATATCGGCGTTGTGAAAAAAAGGAACATGTTAGAGCGTAATTACTTTGGACCGCATCAGCGGTTTTTTTTTTTTATCCATGGAAATACTACTGTAGTGGGAGGAATGCCTATGGAGCAGGAGGCCAAACAGGCTGAGTTTATTACTGTTCAGATGGAAAAACTAGTCCGGCATTTGGAGTCGCTCAGAATTGCCGATTATATGGAACTGTTACAGCGACCAAGCAGGCTTATTTTTGTAAACCTGGTTGCCGGTATTGCCAGGGGGCTTGGTATTGCCCTTGGAGCTACTTTGGTTTTTGCTTTGGTTATAGAGCTTTTACGGCGACTTATTTTATTAAACATTCCCGGGATTGGAGCATTTATTGCCGAGGTTATACGGATTGTGGAAGCGAGAAACGGAAGTTTTTAAGGAGGATTTAAAAATGACTAAGGATGTATTTGACGCTATGCGGGAAGTTCATAGTGTCAGAAGCTTTAAAAATGAACAAGTTCCGGAACCGACTTTGACCAGGATTATGGAGGCCGCATGTTGGGCACCTAGCGCTGGAAATTTGCAGCCTTGGTATTTTTATGTGGTGACAAACGAGGAACTAAAGGGAAAAATTGCAGACGTTTGCTTTGAACAGCAACAAGTTAGTGAGGCACCGACTATTGTGGTAGTATTGGCTGATCCTGCCAGATCAAACGAACGGTACGGCGAACGCGGCGCCCAACTATATTGTCTACAGGACACTGCAGCGGCTACTAATAATATACTACTGGCCGCTGATGGTTTGGGGCTTGACACTTGTTGGGTTGGTGCGTTCGATGAAGTTGCGGTGCAACGGTTGATTGAAGCGCCGCCACGGCTTAGGGCGGTAGCTATTGTATGTCTTGGCTATGGTAATGAAAGAGATAGGCATGTTAAAGAACGACTGAGAGTGGCTGAGGTTGTTAAGATAATTCACTAGCAAGCCGATAATACGAGAAGTTAAATGAATTTTTGTAATCCTGGAAGGAGTTTTGGCCATTAAGGTAAAATTTTAAATATAATAAGGTCGATTTTTGACCAAACGTAAGGAGACGGAGGTCGAATTTATTGACCAAACTAACTGCAAAAACGATACTAGCAATTAAATTTGGCGTTTTGGCAGTGGCGACTTTAGTCTATTTTTATCTTCCAGGTTTACGGGAGTTTATTTTTACAAGTCTTAGTTATTTACATAATCATAACTTTGAGCAGGTGCGATACTTTATTCTTGCTTACGGGGTGTGGGCGCCGCTAATCAGCATTGCTCTAATGGTAATTCAATCTTTGGTACCCTTTGTACCTGGAATGGCTGTTACGATCGCCAATGCATGGATTTTTGGTTGGCATTTGGGGGCGGTTTATTCCTGGATCGGAGCACTCTTAGGGGCGGTTTTGGATTTTGGTATTGCACGGTGGTATGGTCGGCCGGCGGTAGAAAGATTGGTTAATTGTACTTCGCTTGATAAAACCGATGCTTTTTTAGAACGACATGGTGTTTTTGCTGTATTCATAACTAGATTGATGCCGGTAGTTCCGTTTAAATTAATTAGCTATGGCGCTGGGCTTTCAATTATGTCTTTTTGGCAATATACTTGGGCTACTGCGGTCGGACAAACACCGGCAATAATTTTGTATTCGATTCTAGGACAATATATCACTACCAGCCTGCGATTGTTGGTTGCTATTACTACTTCATTGATGTTATTAGCTGCTCTAGTATACTATTATCGTAAAGAAATTAAGCTATGGTTGTTTTTTCGTAAAAAGAGGGAGTAAAGTATGTTTTTTTTTCCCAACGTTTGGTATAATACATTTTAGTAATGCGTGGAGGTGAGAAACTAATGTATGTAATCAGCAGTGAATGTGTGAAATGCGGTGCTTGTGCTTCAGTATGTCCGGTAGGTGCTATTTCCGAAGGCGATGCTCAATACGTCATCAGTGAAGAGTGTATTGATTGTGGTTCTTGCGCAGAAACTTGTCCGGTAGGTGCTATCAGCGCTGGGCAATAAGCCATAGTGATGCGAAGCGTAGCTTATGCTACGCTTCTTTACGTTTGGCTATAAATTGGATAATATATATATATATATTAAATATTAACCGTGAAGCAGAATTGGTGTTGTGCCGGGCTGGTTGATCGGATAGGGGAGAAGTGTTTGTGCCTATAATATTAGCAGTAGTGGTAGTTATTCTTGATCAGGCAGCAAAATATTTTGTTCAGTCGAACATGCTTATTGGGATGAGTATTCCTGTCATTAATAACATATTTCATCTTACCTACATTTTAAATCCTGGAGCAGCGTTTGGCATTTTTGAACACCAAACGCTAGTTTTCATTATTATTGCGGTGGGATTATTTATTGCTGCTATATACTATTATCCACGTATACCTGCTGGATACCGACTGCTTCGCGTTGGTGTAGGTTTGCTTATGGGTGGAGCCGCAGGTAACTTAATTGATCGAATAAAAACCGGATTTGTGGTGGATTATCTTGACTTTCGTGTGTGGCCTGTGTTTAATATTGCTGATATCGCCATAGTAGCGGGAGTTAGTTTAATTATATATATATTGTTGTATAAGCCAGATAAAAGGGATGAACAGTTGTGACGGATTTGCGGATTTTAGATGTCGATCCTACAGAAAAAAATGAACGGTTGGACGTGTTTGTTGTTCGTAATTTGCCTGAGTTTTCCAGATCGCATATTCAGAAAATGATTGCGGATGGGCAGATAATGGTACAGAAAAAAACAGTCAAAGCAAATTATAAAGTGCAACCAAATGACCAGATTGAAGTTCTGATGCCGGACCCTGAGCAGATGAAAATTATACCTGAGGATATTCCACTTGATATTCTTTTTGAAGACCAGGATGTTATAGTGATTAATAAATCACGGGGAATGGTTGTTCATCCGGCGCCGGGTAATTACCAGGGAACACTGGTAAATGCTCTTCTTAAGCATTGTGATGATTTGTCAGGAATCAATGGAGTTGCGCGTCCTGGCATTGTGCATCGCCTAGACAAGGATACTTCCGGAGTGATGGTGGTCGCCAAAAATGATCGGGCGCATATTAATCTTGCCCGCCAAATTAAGGACCGAGCCGCTGGGAGAAAATATATTGCTATTGTACATGGCGCTATCGAGGCTGAAGAAGGACTTATTGACGCTCCTATTGGTCGTGATGCCACTGACCGCAAGCGAATGGCGGTAACATTCAATCATAGCCGACCAGCCAAAACCCGTTTTAGGGTGCTTGAGCGTTATGGCAATTATTCGTTGGTGGAATGTCGGCTTTTAACCGGCCGCACTCACCAGATAAGGGTACATATGGCCTATATTGGTCATCCTGTGGTTGGTGATCCAAAATATGGCCCCAAAACTAATCATTTCGATATCAAAGGCCAGGCTCTTCACTCAACTGAGCTAACTTTTGAACATCCTGTGTCAGGAGAAACAATGCTATTTTCTGTGCCGATACCGCCAGATATGCAGCAGATTTTAACCTTATTAATAAAACGATATGGGGCGAAAGGAGGAAATGGATTATGATAAGCTTAGTTGATAAAACGATGTTGATGGATGCTCAGGCAGTTAACCGGGCACTGATAAGAGTGGCGCATGAAATTATTGAAAAGAATAAAGGGATTACCGACGTTGTGCTGGTAGGTATTAGAACCCGTGGAGTACCTTTGGCAAAACGGCTGGCCGAAATAATCGAAAAGATTGAAGGAGTCAAGCTAGCGGTAGGAATTCTTGACATTACTCTTTATCGTGATGATTTATCGACATTGGATTACCAGCCGGTAGTTCATGAAACTCTTATTCCATTCGATATTAATGACAAAAAAGTGGTGTTGGTGGATGATGTGCTGTTTACTGGCCGTACGGTGAGGGCGGCACTGGAAGCTGTTATGGATATTGGTCGCCCTAAAGTTATTCAACTGGCAGTACTGATTGACCGTGGTCATCGCGAACTTCCAATAAGGGCTGACTATGTCGGGAAAAATGTCCCTACTTCAAGTAAAGAAATTGTAAGTGTTCAAATTCAGACGGTTGATTTAGCTGAGCAAGTAATGCTTAAAGAGATTGTAAAACAAGAGAGCTAATGCTCTCTTGTTTTATTTATCCAGTAAAGTTTGAACTAGTTCCTTGGTTGGAGTTACATAAATAGTTTTTTGGTGATCGTAAATTACAAACCCAGGTTTTGCGCCTGCCGGCTTTTTTACATAGCGACGTCGGGTGCAGTCCACTGGTACATTGGATGATTGACGTGCCTTGCTGAAATAAGCGGCAAGCGTTGCGGCTAGAGTGAGATTGGCTGGTGAAGGGTCTGCATTGTCTGAACGTAAAATGACGTGAGAACCAGGAATGTCTTTGGTATGAAACCATAGATCGTTAGAGCGAGCTTGTTTAAAAGTAACCAGATCGTTCTGACGATTGTTTTTACCGATTAATATTGATAAGCCGTCAGGAGTAGTTGCTGATAGTGGGGCACCTAACGGAGCAGGACGACGTTTGCCAGTTATCTTGATATATCCCGCTTCGGCTAATTCCAGACGAATTTCGTTGATTTCTGCTAAACTGACGGCATGATCGAGGGCGACCAGAATACTGTCAAGGTAATTAATTTCGCTCTGACATTCTTGAATCTGGATGGTTAAGGAGTGTTGGGCGCGTTTGAGTTTGTTGTATTTTGTGTAATAATGCTGGGCATTTTGGAGGGGGGTTAGTTTGGGATCAAGGGGAATGGTTGTTCGTGCAATTTCGGGATCGGTGGCATAAAGATCAGGTAATATAACTTCTGGTGTTTTCGGTTCGACAACGTAAAGATGGGCCATAAGAATATCGGCATTGCGGCGAAAGCTATCTGCTTCTTCGGCATCGATAAGTTCTTGGGATAAGGTGCCATCTTTCCGCTTTAAACGCGAGATTTCTCCGGATACTAATTTAATAAGCAACGTTTTTTCAGGATTATCCTGGCGACCTTTAAAACTAGCCGCGAATTCTATTAATTCGCTCATTGTGGAAAAATGACGTGATTGTCCACTTAGATGTTCCAAGGAAAATGCTGCCAGGCCTTGAATACGGCTGCCATCTTCAGCTACTACGATTGTGGGTTGAGTTTCACCTCGCTTAAAAGGGATAATGATTTTTGCAATAGCTTCTTCCAATACAGTGAGATCCGCTATATCTAAAACTTTAATAGAAATGTCTGGCGGTAGGCCGGAGCGCCAGACTACTTCATGGGCAGTTACGGGACCTATTCCAACTGTGAGTTGAACAATAGCTTTACTAAGGGTGATGTCTGCTGGCGATTCTTTAAGCAATGTGCTTAAAATCTTAGCTGCTGACTCTGTGGCAAATAGGTTAACCCCAGATTGAGGCGGCGGAGGTAGAAATTGCCGGCCTGGCAGCACTTGGCGAAATCGACTCATGCCAGGACCTACGCGTCTGATTGCATCAGTAATTACTCCATCTTGGGTTAGAATGATGTTACTATGTTTGCCCATTAGTTCGATTATGAGTTCTTTTGTGACGATAAGGCCATGTTCCGCGCGTACGTCAATGTAAATCGATACAGTCCTGTCAAGGTTATGTTGGCATATTCTAGCAATGCGGCCGTCCTCTAAGTGTTTTCTTAGCAGCATGGCAAATACCGGTGGCACAGGCGGATTTTCCGGGACTGCTTGAGCCAAATGGAGACGGGGGTTTTCTGGGTTGGCGGAGATAAGGAGGGGACGAGTTATGCCAGGTTGGCGAAGCCAGATTATGATCGTGTATTTATCGGGTTGAAAGATTTTATCGACACGTCCACCGGTTAGGGTGCTGTCAAGCTCGTTAACCAGCGGCGCTAGAGATAGTCCATCTAGGTTCATTATAGCCTCCTAGGCAATTTTTGCCATCAGTATACCACTTCCCGGCACGTCTGGTCAAATGAGGTCTAATTGATGGCAGCCAGGAATAACATGGATAACGAGAACATGTTAGCGAGGTGGTCCAAGGTGGAAAAGTGGTATGCTCGAACGGTGGAAGAAACGTTGAATTTTTGGCGTACAGATGAACATGAAGGATTAAGCTCAAGTGACGTAAAGGAGCGATTGGACAGGTTTGGTTATAACGAAATGATCGGGAAAACAGAAGTCGCTTGGTGGAAGCGGCTTTTGGCACAATTTCAGGATTTTATGGTTGTTGTTTTACTTGTTGCTACTTTGATTTCTGGATTACTGGGCGAGTACGCCGATGCGGTGACAATATTGGCGATAGTGCTTGTAAACGCAATATTGGGATTTTTTCAGGAATATCGTGCTGAGCGATCTATGGAAGCACTTTGCAAACTGACTGCACCAAGTGCCAGAGTAGTAAGGAATGGAGTTGCGCAGCATATACCTGCGCGGGAACTAGTACCAGGTGATGTGCTTATGTTGGAGGCTGGTGATATTATTGCAGCTGATGGTAGGCTTATTACAGCTGTTAATCTGGAAACTGAGGAGTCGGCTCTTACTGGGGAGTCATTACCGGTAAGAAAATTGGCGGAAAAAATATATTCAGAAGATATTACTCTTGGTGATCGGAAAAATATGGTTTATGCCGGAACGATTATTACTAGAGGGCGAGGGAAGGCCACAATTTGTGGTACTGGTATGGAGACTGAAGTGGGACGGATTTACGGCATGATTCAAGCAGTCCGCCATGAAGATACACCGTTGCAGCGAAGGTTGGACGTTCTTGGCAAGTGGCTGGTCTGGGGGTGTTTAGCGATCTGTCTCATTGTTGTGTTTACTGGCGTAGCAAAGGGTGAACCGATATTTTTAATGTGTATGGCAGGAATAAGTTTAGCTGTAGCAGCTATTCCAGAAGGTTTGCCAGCTATTGTTACTATAGCCTTAGCTTTAGGCGTTCAACGGATGATAAAAGAGAACGCCATTGTACGCAAATTGCCAGCTGTTGAAACGTTAGGTTGCACTACGGTTATTTGTTCTGATAAAACAGGCACTTTGACTCAAAACGAAATGACGGTACGAAAAATATATACTAATAATGATTTTTATGATGTAAGCGGTGTTGGTTACGAATTAAAAGGTGAAATTTCCCTAAATAAGAAGGATTTTGATAACAAAAGAGATAAATCTCTAATAAGATGCCTTGAAATCGCCAGCTTGTGTAATAACAGCGTGTTAAAACATAACAATGTTGGTATTACCGGGATTTGGCGCAAGAAAGCCAACCGGGTCTGGTCGGTAGAGGGTGATCCTACTGAAGGTGCCCTGGTTGTAGCTGCTGGAAAGGCCGGTATTTGGCGGGAAGATATTGAAAAAACTCGACGTCGCTTAACAGAAATCCCATTTGAGGCTCAACGGCGGCGTATGTCGGTGGTTTATGAGGATAATGGCAGTAAGGCTACGCTATATACTAAGGGTGCACCAGATACTATCTTAGAGTTGTGCCGCTATTATTATGACGGTACAAGGGAAATGCCGCTGACGCCAGGGATAATCGAACGTATTAACTTAGCTAATGATCGGCTTACTCAAGATGCTCTCAGGGTGTTGGCAATGGCTTATCGCCGTCTTGAACCGGCAGAGATGGCCAATATTAATGAAAGTTGTGAACACGAACTGGTTTTTAATGGTCTGGTAGGAATGATCGATCCACCGCGCCAAGAAGCTCGGCAGGCGATTGTTATTTGCCGACAGGCCGGAATCAAAACGATAATGATTACTGGCGATCATCGCAACACAGCCATAGCTATTGCTTCCGAGCTTAGGCTATTCAATGCTGACATAGATAAGGCGTTAACCGGCTCGGAACTGGACGCGTTAAGCGACAAGGATCTGGCGGCTGCGGTTGATCAAGTAAGCGTTTATGCCAGAGTATCGCCAGCTCATAAGCTTAGAATTGTAAAGGCGCTAAAAGGAAAAGGCCATATTGTAGCCATGACCGGCGACGGAGTGTGGCGGCGGTAGAAGTCGGACGTGGTATTTATGATAATATCCGCAAATTTATTAGATATCTATTGTCCGGCAATTTCGGTGAAGTGTTGACAATGTTTGTGGCATCTTTGGCAGGGTTGCCATTGCCGCTGTTACCAGTTCAGATACTTTGGGTTAATCTGGTTACTGATGGCTTCCCAGCAATGGCCTTAGGCGTTGATCCTCGGGAGCCGGAGGTTATGAACCGACCGCCACGGAATCCTGCGGAAAGCATATTTTCACGTGGACTTAGCAGAAAGATTATTTATAGGGGATTTCAAATCGGTTTAAGCACTGTACTGGTTTTTGCACTAGCTTATTACAGTAGGGGAGATTTGGCTGTTGCGAGGACGATGGCATTATCCACGCTTGTGTTTTGCCAGTTGTTTCATGTTTATGATTGCCGCTCAGAAACAAAGACTATTTTCGAAGTTGGCTTTTTGGGCAACAAGTATCTGGTTTTGGCTACGGTTTGTTCGGCCTTAATGCAGTTGGCGGTAATTTATGTACCGTTTTTGCGCAGTATCTTTGGCACCGCTCCACTTACGCCTTTTGATTGGCTGACAGTGCTTGTTGTTTCAGGCTGGACGGTTATACTTGGGGCAATTAGACATTTATTTATGCGGCCTGCGGTGCGCTCTGTTGGAACAGGGTATAATAGGTATTAGGTTATAATAGCTCAATTGCTGAAGCAATTAAGGTTTTAGCGGTGTCACAACAATGGAGGGATTAGAGTGCAGTTCAGTAAATGGCAGGGTTTAGGCAATGATTTTGTAATTGTTAACGGTTTTAAGGATAAGGTAACAGACTATCGGACTGCCGCTATCGAGGTTTGCGATCGTCACTTTGGGATAGGGGCTGATGGACTAGTATTTGTACTGCCGTCAGAAACGGCGGATTTTAAGATGCGGATTTTTAATTCTGACGGCAGTGAAGCGGAAATGTGCGGCAATGTTACACGGTGTGTGGCGCGCTACGTTTATGAAAACGGTTTGACTGATAAAACTAAGATTACGTTGGAAACACTGGCTGGTCCAATACGGCCTGAGCTAATATTTGACGAAGGACGGGTAACTGATGTACGGGTGGATATGGGGCTTCCACGTCTAAAGCGTGCCGACATTCCGATGACCGGAAATGGCGATCTCGAAGCTATCAATGAGCCGGTTATAGTTGATGGGCATACATACTATGGCACAGCGGTATCGATGGGCAATCCTCATTTTGTAATTTTTGTCGATGACATTAACGCTGTGGATTTGCCGCTTGTTGGTCCGAAACTCGAGACTTTCCCAGCTTTTCCTCGAAAAACCAATGTTGAGTTTGTACAAGTGATTACAGATAAAGAGCTTAAGATGAGAGTTTGGGAACGCGGCGCAGGGATAACACTGGCCTGTGGTACTGGGGCATGTGCAACTCTTACTGCTGCGGTTTTAAATGGAAAGACTGGCCGAAAGGCCACCGTTCACTTGGATGGCGGTGATCTTTCTATTGAATGGTCAACAGATGATCATATTTATATGTCAGGTCCAGCGACTGAGGTTTTCCGGGGCGAATATTTGCTAAAACTATAATTGACATAAATTATTTAGTTTGAAGGGAGTTATATTATGGCACTAATCAATGAGAATTATTTAAAGCTTCCAGGAAGTTATCTCTTTACTGAAATAGCTAGGAGAGTAACCGCGTATAAGGAACAAAATAAAACGGCAAATATTATTAGACTTGGAATTGGCGATGTGACAAGGCCTTTGCCAGCAGCTGTTATCGAGGCTATGCATAAAGCGGTAGATGAAATGGCTCAGGCTGAAACTTTTCGGGGCTACGGTCCAGAACAAGGTTACGAGTTTCTGATCAAGGCTATAATTGAGAAAGACTATGCTCCGCGCGGCATAATATTGAATGAAGATGAAGTTTTTATCAGTGACGGTTCAAAAAGCGATGTCGGTAACATTCAAGAGATTTTTGGCTGCGATAATACGGTGGCGATTACTGATCCTGTGTACCCAGTCTATCTCGATACTAATGTAATGGCTGGGCGTTCTGGGGAACTGGGCGCTGATGGCAAGTTTCCCGGAATTGTTTATTTACCATGTACTGCTGAAAATGACTTTAAACCAGCATTGCCAGAAACAAAGGTTGACCTTATTTACTTATGTTGTCCGAATAACCCAACTGGTACGGCGCTTCCAAAAGCCGAATTAAAGAAATGGGTTGATTATGCCAAAAAGAATGGTTCGGTTATTTTGTTTGATGCCGCTTATGAGGCATATATCCGTGAACCGGAAATACCGCACAGCATTTATGAAGTTGAGGGAGCTAAGGACGTTGCTATTGAATTTAGATCTTTTTCCAAGCTTGCCGGTTTTACGGGTACGCGTTGCGCTTATACTGTTGTCCCTAAGTCAGTTATGGCTATAACTAAAGGCGGTAAGAGCTATCCGTTGAATCAATTGTGGAACAGGCGCCAAAATACCAAGTTTAATGGCGCTCCATACATCATCCAGCGGGGTGCGGAAGCTGTGTATTCAGCTGCCGGTAAAGAGCAGGTTAATGCTTTGGTAGAGTATTATATGACTAACGCTAAAATTATCCGTGAGGGTTTAGCGAGCATCGGTCTTGAGGTATATGGCGGAGTTAATGCGCCATATATCTGGCTGAAGACTCCCAATAACATGGATTCATGGGCCTTCTTTGATAAACTTTTAACCGAAGTTAATATTGTAGGTACGCCTGGAACAGGTTTTGGACCATCGGGAGCTGGGTACTTCCGGTTGACTGCTTTTGGTAACAGGGAAAATACTGAAGAAGCTATTACTAGAATCAAGACGAAACTTAGTTTGTAAGAATTATTCAGAGGGGACCCAAGAACTTTTTTGGGACAACCCCTCTGAAAAAATACAAAACAATGGAAAATATTATCAGAATTAGAATATACATACTCCTAGAGATTACTAGGGGGTGTTACAATGCGAATTTTTTTGCTGGTGATATTTTTCATGGCTATGTCAGTCAAGCCGGTTTCGGCGATTTTGCCGGTAACACCGGAAAATATTGCGGCGGCTCAGGAGTATGGGCGTCAAAAATCGCTGCTGGCTTTGCCGGAGTTTTTTCATTCTTGGATGGTTTATGAAGAAACAGCGGCCAGATTAAACGATACAACAGAATGGGCTTGTTTATATACTCCGTTTTTATTGGTGGCGTCCGATGCTAGGGATAAGACGCTTAAAAGGCAATTTGTAGGGATTAGTGACGGTAAAGTTGTGCTTGAACAATATAATAGATATTTAGTCTTCGGGGTAAGGCTCTTTGGTTCCGGCTTCGGTTTTGCTGATGGCGTGGAAGCCGCTCTTAAGCAGGGAGAAAAGAAGGTGTCGGCGCTTGCTGTTTATTCTGTAACTCAGAATGACGGGGTGCTAACGACGAACGATGGAGTTTCCGTCAAGCTATATATTTATATTGCTAAGGATGCGATTGATGTGACAAAACCTGCAGTTTTAGAACTTGTAACAAAGACCGGCCGTGAGAGCAAATTCTTTTTCAACTTGTCGATGTTTAAATGATTTAGAGGGGTACCCCTCTTTTTTATTTTTTTGGCGAAAAAAGGAATTAGGGGGAGTAAGGAAGAAGTATTTTTAAAAAACGGGGATTAAGGATGATTTTTCCTTGGAATAATAACCTAAGCTAAGGAAGGAGCTATTTTATTGTGCTAAAAAGCATGACGGGGTTTGGACGAGGTGAATATTTAGACGCCGAACAACGCTTTATTGTGGAGATCAAAGCCGTAAATAATCGGTACAATGAAATCGTTATCCGCATGCCGAAAGTTCTAGCTTCATTAGAAGATAAAATTCGTCGGACAGTTGCCAATGTTTTGGCACGTGGCCGTATCGATGTTTATATTACGATTGATGACTTTGGGCAAAAGAAGCGAATGGTAAGGGTTGACAAAGAGTTGGCAATCGCTTACCATAAAGCAATGAAAGAACTAGGGGAATTGTTAGAACTTCCGGCTGGCGAGCCTGTTTCCATGATCGCTCGATACCCGGATGTTTTTAAGGTGGAGGAATTGTCTGAAGATGTTGCTTTGGTATGGCCGAAACTTTTGGAAGCCACTAAGGCGGCGTTAAGTAATTTGATGGACATGCGGCTTGCTGAAGGCACTAATATTCAAAAGGATTTGCTTGGCAGAATTGATTCGTTAACTAAGCATATTCAGTTTATTGAGGAGCGTGCCCCGAAAATTGCTGAGGAATACCAGGAAAAGCTTTTGGGGCGGATGCGAGATGTTTTAGCTGCTGTTTCTGCGCAACCGGACGAAGTTCGGTTGCTTCAGGAAGCGGCCCTTTATGCCGATAGGATTAGTATTACTGAAGAACTGGTTCGTCTGAATAGCCATTTAATGCAACTAAGGAATACTTTGCTATCTGATGCCGCTGTAGGTCGGAAGTTGGATTTTATTATTCAGGAAGTTAATCGGGAGACCAATACAATTGGGTCTAAGATTA
Source organism: Bacillota bacterium (assembly GCA_017889635.1). GTDB lineage: Bacteria > Bacillota > Negativicutes > Sporomusales > CTSoil-080 > CTSoil-080. Next base: position 75,282 of record JAGGAC010000003.1, read on the forward strand.
ATGATTTTTCGGTGGCAAATGTAGTAGTAGAGATTAAAAGTGAAATCGAGAAGATCAGAGAGCAAATCCAGAACATAGAGTAATATATGGGAGTTTATGCGCTAGAAGCTAATTTGACAGTTGGGAGGAATGCGTATGGATATTAAGCTTATTAATATCGGCTTTGGAAACATTGTTTCCGCTAATAGGATTATTGCTATCGTTAGCCCTGAATCGGCACCAATTAAGAGGATTATTCAAGAGGCTCGTGATCGAGGAATGCTAATTGACGCAACTTATGGACGGAGAACTCGCGCGGTTATTATTGCTGATAGCGATCATGTAATTTTATCCGCAGTACAGCCGGAAACGGTTGCTCACCGTTTGGTTAGTAAAGATGTAGGCGATGAACCTGCTGAGTAGTCGAAAGGGGAACTAAGTTATGGCGCGGCCAGGCATCCTAATTGTACTTTCAGGTCCGTCAGGGACCGGAAAAGGTACAATATGCAAGGAATTGCTACAAAATTATTCTAACATTAATTATTCAATTTCAACTACAACTCGTTCGCCCCGCGCCGGAGAAGTTAATGGGGTTAATTACTGGTTTATTGCCCAAGAAGAGTTTCAGTCAATGGTTAAAAATGACGAACTGTTGGAATGGGCCGAAGTTTATGGCAATTATTACGGAACGCCCCGGCGATATGTTGCAGATCTTTTAGATAGCGGAAAAGATGTTGTTTTGGAGATTGATACACAGGGAGCTATGCAAGTAAAAGCAAAGTTTCCTCAGGGAGTATTTATTTATATAGTACCGCCGTCAATTGACGAACTGGCAAATCGTATATATAAGCGCGGTTCGGATAGTCCTGAGGCTATTGAAAAGAGGTTGGGGTGTGTACGTAATGAGTTAACTTGTGCTTATCGCTATAACTATATTGTGGTCAACGATCAGATTGCTGAGGCTACAGCAAAAATTTCGGCAATTATTAATGCTGAAAAATGCCGAGTTGACCGTAATACAGACCTTATTGACGTTATGGGTAAATAAAAAACCTAGACTGATTAAGAGGAGGACGCGTATGATTCATCCGTCTTTGGATGTTTTGGTAAAGAAGGTTGACTGCAAATATACGCTTGTTGTGCTTGCAGCCAAACGGGCGCGGGAAATTATGGACGGTGATGCTTCAGTGGTTGTATGTAAATCCAATAAACCGGTTACTGTGGCATTAGAGGAAGTGGCGCAAGGTAGGATTGTTTACGAACGAACGAAGACTGGCATAAAATAGAGGAGAGACTCAATAATGCTTACCGGGAAAAAGGTCGTTGTCGGAATATCCGGTGGTATTGCCGCTTATAAAGCAGTGGAAATTGTCAGTCGCCTGAAAAAGGCAGGAGCAGAAGTCCGGGTCGTTATGACCCGGGCAGCAACTCAGTTTGTTACCCCACTGACTTTTAGGGAAATTAGTGGTAATCCGGTTGTTTGTGATATGTGGCAAGAACCAAAAGAATGGAATGTAGAGCATATCGCATTGGCAAACTGGGCTGATGTATTTTTAATTGCACCTGCTACCGCTAACATCATCGGTAAAATTGCTTCAGGTATTGCTGATGAATTCCTTTCTACTACCGTTATGGCTACAAAGGCGATGGTTATGTTAGCACCGGCAATGAATAGCAATATGTATATTAATCCGATTGTTACTGATAATTTATTGCGCTTGTCTAAAATTGGCTACCAAATTATTCCTCCTGACTCTGGTATGTTGGCTTGTGGAGTTGAGGGACCTGGACGTCTGCCAGAGCCGGAGACAATTGTGAATACGCTTGTAAGAATATTAACTAGAGGCTCTGATTTAGCCGGAAAAAAGGTGCTGGTTACTGCCGCTGGAACCAGGGAACCACTTGATCCGGTGCGGTATATTGGCAATCGCTCAAGTGGCAAAATGGGTTATGCTTTGGCTAGCGCTGCAGCAAACCGCGGTGCTGATGTTGTTATGGTATCGGGACCGTCTAATTTGCCGCCGCCACCAGGGGTGGTTGTAAAAAAAGTTGAAACTGCGGCTGAGATGCGTCAAGCGGTACTTGATGAGTTTGGTAACGCTGACCTTGTTATAAAGGCGGCAGCGGTCGCTGACTACCGGCCAAGTATTGTTAGCAAACAAAAAATAAAGAAAACTGACGGAAAAATAACGTTGGTGCTGGAGAAAAATCCGGATATTCTTGCAGAGCTTGGAGAACGCAAGGTTAAACAAATTCTGGTGGGTTTTGCCGCTGAGACCGAGGATTTATTAACTCATGCCACAGAAAAGTTAAACAGGAAAAATTTGGACATGATTGTGGCTAATGATGTTACTTTACCTGGAGCTGGTTTTGATTCCGATACAAACATTGTGAGAGTATTGTATCAAGACGGCCGAATTGAAGAATTGCCACAAATGTCTAAAGATAGTTTGGCTGGGCAGTTACTTGATAGAATCACGGCACTTATGACAAATAGCAATTGATTTTTTCAGCTATATCAAGTAAAATATTTACGTTGAAATTGAATAAGCTAAGCTCATCAAGAGTTGGTGGAGGGAATGGCCCAATGAAGCCGCGGCAACCATCCGGCGCAAAATCGGAAACGGTGCCAAATCCTGCGATTTAATCGCAAGATGGGAGAACTTTATTCCCTCCCGTTGGGAGTTTTTTTATTGTTTCTAGATAAAACAGTAACTACTGAGTTGGATTACTTAACCTAAATTAGTTTGCTAATGTTACTTTATTTTAATTTACATAGGAGGTTGTATTATGGAAAAAATGCGTAAGTTGTTTACGTCCGAATCGGTCACTGAAGGCCATCCGGACAAAATTGCGGATCAAATTTCCGACAGTGTCCTTGATGCCATTATCGCACAAGATCCTATGGCACGTGTGGCCTGTGAAACTCTTGTTACCACAGGCTTGGTTCATGTAGTTGGAGAAATTACTACTAATTGTTATGTTGAAATTCCTAAAATAGTTCGCGAGACAATAAAAGAAATAGGTTATACTCGCGCTAAATTTGGCTTTGATGGTGAAACTTGCGGAATATTGGTATCAATTGATGAACAGTCGCCTGACATTGCTATGGGTGTTGACAAGGCTTTGGAAGCTAAAAAAGGCGAAATGGACGAAATTGATGCCATTGGCGCTGGTGATCAGGGGATGATGTTTGGTTATGCTACTAACGAAACACCGGAATATATGCCGCTTCCTATTTCATTGGCCCACAGACTGGCGCGACAGCTCGCTGAGGTGCGTAAGGATAATACCATACCTTACCTTAGACCAGATGGAAAAACTCAAGTAACAGTGGAGTATGAAGGCGATAAGCCAATCCGTATTGATGCTATTGTTATTTCTACGCAACACGGGCCAGAGGTGGCGTTAAGTGACATCGAGCGCGACATTTTAGAAAATGTAATTAAGCCAATTGTACCGGCCGAACTTTTAGATGCTGAAACCAAGTATTATATTAATCCTACTGGGCGTTTTGTTGTTGGTGGCCCACAAGGCGATGCTGGTTTGACTGGAAGAAAGATTATTGTTGATACTTATGGTGGAATGGCTCGTCATGGTGGCGGTGCATTTTCGGGCAAGGATCCTACAAAGGTTGACCGTTCTGGAGCTTATGCAGCTCGCTATGTTGCAAAAAACGTTGTGGCAGCTGGCCTTGCTGACAAATGTGAGGTTCAATTGGCGTATGCCATTGGTGTAGCTCACCCGGTATCGGTGCTTGTTGAGACTTTTGGCACCGCTAAAGTAGATGAGGCGTTAATTTCCAAGTTGGTGCTGGAGCATTTTGATCTTCGGCCGGCCGGGATTATAAAAATGCTTGATTTGAGGCGTCCAATTTATCGTCAGACTGCAGCATATGGTCATTTTGGACGCAACGATGCTGATTTGCCTTGGGAACGTATTGACAAAGCAAAAACTCTTCGCAGCGCGGCTAATATATAATGAATTAAGCTGGTTATGGTCATACTAATCCTGCGGAGCAAACTAAAGAAAGGGGTTGGTAGAACATGGGCATAGCCGGTGACAGTAAGACCACGGTGTACAATGTTGGCGGACTGAAGGGTGATCATTGCCGCGACCGTATTAAACATACTTTGGATCATCTTGAGGGTGTATTTGCCACCAGTGTGAATGTTGTCAGTAAAACGGTAAAAGTGTCCTATGATCCGGCCGTAATTTCTGATGGTTATATCGAAGAGACCCTACAAACGTTGGGTTATTCGATTCAGGGTTAGAGAGATGAGTATGCGACTTCGCTTTTCTCCGTTGGGCATGCGCCGCGTCCAGCGGTTTCAAAATGGTCGGTTGGATTACCATAAATGGGAAATGGTGAAATTCGATCCTGAATATGAGTTTAGCAGGGATTATTTGGTGTAAAAACGAATATGAAGAGCAAGCGAAAGGGACTTGGCTAAGTCCCTTTTCTTTGTACTTTATAAATGGTGGGTATAATATTATGAAGCGTACTGCGGAAGTTATCATTAATCTGCCGACAAGAAAAATAACTAATACGTTCACCTACCTTGTGCCGGACGAAATAGAAGATTTGGCAGCAGGGTGGCGGGTACTTGTTCCCTTCGGCAGCCGCAAGACCGAGGGGTTTATTGTCAGTGTTAGTGAAGGTGATGGCTGCGAACTAAAATCAATTATAAGTGTTATTGATGATGGGCCTTGGTTTACGCCACATATGCTTACGGTTGCTACCTGGTTGAGCGAGTTTTACCTATGCACTCGAGCTGAAGCAATGCGATTATTTATACCTGGTAAAGCGGGCATCAAAACTACGACTGCATACCAGGCGATCACAGGAACAGAGGCGGAAACTAAACTTGCACAGCGAACTGAAATTGAGCGCAAAATATACGAATATCTTGCAGCAAAAGGCCCAAAATCCGCGTCGCAACTTAAACGCCTATTTGGAAGTGATACTCAGAAGATACTTAGACGTCTTGGCACAGCAGGGCTTGTGACGACTGAGTCGTCGGTTCGCCGTACCGCCAAAGCTCAATATCAAACTTATTGGTATTTGGCTAAACCTAATGATGCAGATAGTCTGGACGAGAAACTAAAAAATAAACCAGCCCAAAGAAGACTAATAGCAGCGCTTAGTCGCGCCCAGCAGATGAATGCAAGTGACTTAAAACAGTTGAATATCAGCCGAGACACGGTAAAAACGTTACTCGAAGCTGGAATTATTGTCGCCGGACAGACCAGATTAGTACGTGATAGCTACAGCCAATCCGCCAATCAACCCTCTCATTTCTTACTTACTACTACGCAAAGAGCTGTTTTGGATCAGATTATACCAACTGTTAACCAGCGAAAATTTTGTCCGTTTTTACTTCATGGAATTACTGGGAGCGGAAAAACTCAGATTTATATTGAGGCCGCAGCTATAACCCGGCAAATTGGGCGGCAGGTTGTGGTATTGGTTCCCGAAATTGCTCTTACTGGCCAAATTGTTGATAGGTTTAAACGGCGTTTTGGCGATGATGTCGTGGTTTTACACAGCAAACTGTCGGTAGGAGAACGGTTTGATACTTGGCAACGACTGCAGTCTGGAACGGCGGGGATTGTTATTGGTGCCCGCTCGGCAATTTTTGCACCGGTCAATGATCCAGGTTTGTTTATTCTTGACGAGGAACATGAGTTTACTTATAAACAGGAAGAGTCACCACATTACCATGCTCGTGATGTTGCACTAAAAAGGGCTGAACTGGCGGGCGCTCCAGTGGTGTTTGGTAGTGCTACACCGGCGGTTGAGACTTACTATAATGCTCTAAACAGTAAATATAAACTGCTTTCGTTGCCAGAACGGGTTGATGGGGCGGTCTTACCTGATGTTACTGTTGTCGATATGCGTGAGGAGCTTAAAAATGGTAAACGCAGTGTTATTTCAGAGCCACTTCAGCATCTTTTAGCGTCAACCCTTGCACGGGGCGAGCAAGCTATAATTCTCTTGAATAGGCGAGGTTACTCAACATTTGTGCTTTGTCGCGAATGTGGTTATGTTATGACCTGTAGTCGTTGCGCGGTGTCGTTGGTATATCATACTACAGGGTCTGTTCTTCGATGCCATTATTGTCAAGCCCGGGAGGCGACTCCAGATGTTTGCCCGTCCTGTGGCAGCCGCTATATACGTTATTTTGGTACCGGTACGCAGAAGGTTGAGGAAGAACTGATACAGCTTTTGCCAGGAGCGCGCATTATAAGGATGGATCAGGATACCACAAGTGGCAAGGCCGCCTATGATCGGATTCTAACAGCCTTTGCCGCTGGGGAATATGACATCCTGCTTGGAACCCAGATGGTAGCAAAGGGACATGATATAAAAAATGTTACAGCTGTAGGGATAATTTCTGCCGATACAGCGCTTAATCTACCTGACTTTCGTGCCGCAGAGAAGTCTTTTGCTCTTCTGACTCAGGCGGCAGGTCGGGCTGGTCGTGGAGAACTCCCGGGGCGGGTGGTAGTACAGACGTATAATCCTGATCACTATGCAATTACGGCTGGTGCAAAGCATGATTACGCTGCTTTTTACGAGCATGAAATAGAACTTCGGCGCGAGCTTGGTTATCCTCCGTATACTAGGTTAATAAAGTTTACTGTTCAGGGGCAGGATGAAATTAAGGCTCGGCGTCTGGCTGAGGATATTGCTGCTACGCTGAGAAAGCTGCAATTTGACTGGGCGGTTATTGGGCCATTTCCAGCTCCGGTGGCGAAAATTAGCAATGTTTATCGAATGCATATTTTGTTGAAAGTTTCTGATATTTTGGGTGCTGGGACGGCTATCAGGGCGGCTGGTTTGGAGTTCAATGGAGAAGTCGCTATTGATGTTGATCCAATGAATGTATTGTAGTTATAGCGTGGGGTGAGAGGTGATTTTTCTGCCTTTTTATGCTAGAATGGGGAACAAAGGGAGGCTGTTTGATGGCGGTTTTAAAAATTAGAAAAGCCGGGGACAAGGTGCTTAAGGAAATAGCAATACCAGTGACCAGAATAGACAAACGGATTAGGCGCCTTCTGGATGATATGGGACAAACGATGTATGCGGCTGACGGCGTAGGGTTGGCTGCGCCGCAGGTTGGATTAGGTCTTAGGATAGTGGTTATAGATGTCGGTGACGGTCTGATTGAACTTATCAACCCAGTCATAATTAAATCAGAAGGTGAGCGTGTTACAAAGCAAGAAGGGTGTCTTAGTATTCCCGGCGTTATTGGCGAGGTTGAGAGGTATGCTGAAGTAACTGTAGAGAGCCTTGACCGCAATGGTAAAAAAGTCAGGATTGCTGGCAAGAATCTTTTGGCGATAGCATTGCAGCACGAGATTGATCATTTGGAAGGCATATTATTTATTGATAGAGCAACGGCTTTATCCACACAGGTGCAGCGATGAGTGGGCTACGGGTAGTGTTTATGGGAACGCCGGATTTTGCAGTTCCTTGCCTGGATAGGCTGGTAAAAGACAACTGCGAAATATTGACTGTTGTGACCCAACCTGATCGTCCTAAGGGGCGGGGCCGCAAACTAACTCCATCACCAGTGAAAGAAGCAGCTTTACGGTATGGTTTACCGGTATTGCAACCGGAAAAAATAAAGACACCGGATTTTATAGATCAGATAGTGGCGCTAAAACCGGAGGCAATTGTTGTTGTTGCTTTTGGCCAGATCTTACCTCAGAGCCTGCTGAATGTACCCAAACTTGGCTGCATTAATGTGCACGCGTCGATTTTACCCAAATATCGCGGCGCGGCACCGATTCATTGGGCGGTAATAAACGGTGAGCGTGTAACCGGTGTTACCACCATGTATATGGATGCTGGTCTGGATACTGGTGACATGATTTTAAAAAAGGAAGTAAATATTTTACCTGATGATACTACCGGTGAACTATACGATAAACTGGGGCTGCTTGGCGCAGATCTTTTATCTGATACACTCCGCTTGATGATACAGGGGGATGTTCCTAGGGAAAAACAAGATGGCAGTCAAGCTACATATGCCAGTATGATTACCAGGGAAACGGAGCAAATAGATTGGCATCAGTCGGCTGAAGCTGTGCACAACTTGGTACGAGGACTTAATCCTTGGCCGTCGGCATACTGTCGACATGATGGCAAAATTCTTAAGATATGGCAGACTAGAGTTAAGGAAGAGTCGCAAACCATTGTAGGAACGCCGGGCCAGGTAGTTGCCGTTGGCGAGAATGGATGTATTGTTGCTACTGGTGCTGGTCTGGTTGAACTTCGACAAGTTCAACCAGAGAGTAAAAAACGTATGAGTGCTGTCGAATATGTACGGGGGTATGGTCTAAATGTCGGGGAAATACTGGGCTAAAGGTGAAGCTTTAATGGCAGCAGTGCCGCGGCCGAAAAAAAGACTGTTTTTAGCGCTAATTATGGTAAGTCTTTTGGTGGCAGGTTTGTCCTGTTATGGAATCTGGATGGTTAGTTTTCAGGGGTTGGCCAATATTAGTGTTCATTTGCCATTCTTACTTGGTAGTATATTGGTGATTGCATTGGTTGCAATAGCCATAGGATTTTTCGGGGTTATTACCGCAATATTGGGGTTTCCAGCGTCGCCAGTTTTCTTGGGGGTGGCTTGGTCTGCTATTAACATATTGTTTCCTCTGGCAATAAGGATTGGCAAAGTTTTTGATATTGAAAAGGAACGAGTGGAACGCTCATTTATTGAAGTAAGCAATCATTTGGTTCGGCAGAAGCGGATCAAAGTAAAGCCTGGAAAGCTTTTAGTATTGACGCCACATTGTATTCAGCACGAATCCTGCCCGCATAAGATTACTCGCGATACGGCTAACTGCAAGATGTGCGGTAAGTGCCCGGTGGGAGATTTATTACGTTTAGCTCAATTGTATGGAATTAATATTGCTGTAGTGACTGGTGGTACGCTGGCTCGGAAGGTGGTAAAGACGCTAAGACCAGAAGCGGTGTTGGCTATTGCCTGTGAACGAGACCTGACGAGCGGTATTCAAGATATATTCCCATTGCCTGCAGTCGGTATATTGAATCAAAGGCCTGAAGGGCCATGTTGTAATACCACGGTGGATGTGGCTCAGGTGGAAAAAGCGATAAAAGATTTTTTGCTTTGACAAAGAATTTAGCTGATGATTGAAATAGGGAGGCATATGGCGACAAAGATGGATGCAAGAGAAATTGCGCTAAAGATTATCGCTGAGGTGGAAACCGGAGGGGCATATGCTAATATTGCTCTGGCTCGTGAACTTGGACGGCGGCAGCTTTCTGACCAGGACCGCCGCTTTGTTACCGAGTTGGTTTACGGTACTGTAAAAGCGGCAAACACAATTGATTGGATTCTTAGTCATTATAGTAATCGACCACTGAAAAAATTACCGGCGGTTATCCGGAACATTCTGCGTATGGGGATATACCAGGTGTTTTTTTTGTCTAGAGTTCCAGCTTCCGCGGCTTGTAATCAGGCGGTGGAACTTGCTAAAAAATATGGCCATGTCGGAACAGTGAAGTTTGTTAACGCTGTGCTTAGAAGTGCTGCTCGGAATATGGATAAAGCAGTATATCCGGATAAAGCTTCACAGCCGGTAGCGTATTTGGCACTTAAATACTTTCATCCTGAGTGGCTGGTGAAAAGATGGTTAAGCCGCCTGGGGATAGAGGAAACCGAGGCGTTATGCCAAATAAACAATGAAACGCCACCACTTTCTGTTCGCACCAATACTTTGAGAATTTCACGTCAAGAGTTGATGGATAAGCTTGCTGGCGAAGGAGTTATGGCTGAAGTGTCGGACTGGACGCCAGAAGGCATTGTTTGTCGTGAATACCCAGCGCTTAATGGACTCAATTCACTGAAGAATGGACTGTTGCAGGTGCAAGATGAAAGTTCTATGATGGTGGCCCATGTTTTATCGCCACAGCCAGGCGAGTTTGTTATTGATGCCTGTGGCGCTCCTGGTGGGAAGAGTACTCATATTGCAGCTATTATGGGCAATCAAGGCCGTGTGCTGTCTGTGGATTTATATGACCATAAGTTGAAGATAATAGATGAAAATTCGACACGCTTAGGCATTAGTATAATTGAGACTAAAGAAATGGATGCTGTAAAACTGGACACACTTTATTTTGGACAGGCTGATCGGGTATTGGTGGACGCGCCGTGTTCGGGGTTGGGTGTGTTAAGACGTAAACCTGATGCACGGTGGCGAAAAGCTGAAACTCAACTTGAGGAATTACCAAAACTCCAAGCTGCTATTTTGGCCAGTGCCGCCAACTGTGTGAAACCGGGGGGAGTATTGGTTTATAGTACCTGTACTACTGAGCCTGAAGAAAATGAACAAGTAGTAAAAGGCTTTTTGGATACACGAAGTGATTTTATTTTAGAGGAAACGGGAGAATTTTTGCCGCAAAGAAGGCCTGGAGCATTTGTGCAGTTCTGGCCTCACCGTGATAGAGTGGACGGTTTTTTCATTGCTCGTATGGTAAAAAGGGCGGTAAGCGGGGGTGGCTGTGATAAAAACTGATTTATGCGGTATGTTTGCTGATGAGATCGCCGCTGTCGTGGCTTCTTATGGTTTGGAAAGATACCGCGGCCGCCAAATTGCTGAGTGGATTTACCGACGGGGGGCCGCAGACTTTGGGGTAATGACCAGTCTGCCAAAAGATAAACGGGAGCTTTTGAACAGACATTTTGGTATTGGCGCAGTCAAAGTGCAGGCAGAGCAGCATGCTGCTGATGGCAGCACAAGTAAATTTTTGTTGGCTTTAAGTGACGGTTTGGCAGTGGAAACGGTACTTATGCGTCACCGCTATGGCAACAGTGTATGTGTTTCTACTCAGGTAGGATGTGGTATGGGGTGCATTTTTTGTGCTTCAACAATTAATGGGGTTATTCGTAATTTGACTGGAGGTGAAATTCTGTCTCAGGTGCTCTATATCAACCAGTTTCTAAGACAATTTGATGCTGCTGTTGATTCGGTGGTGATTATGGGCTCTGGTGAACCTTTAGCCAATTATGATAATGTTCTCCGGTTTATCAAGTTGTGCCACCAGGAATACTGTTTAAATATGAGTTATCGCAGCTTTACCTTGTCGACCGCAGGATTGGTGCCGGGAATTGATCGGCTGGCGTCAGAAGGGCTGCCTGTGACACTTGCGATTTCGCTCCATGCTCCTAATAACGTTGAACGGTCGCGATTGATGCCAATTAACGAAAAGTATCCGCTGGAAGAGCTGCTTGCGGCCGCTGATCGCTACGCAAGTGTAACCGGGCGGCGTGTAACCTATGAGTATACTTTAATCTCAGAAATAAACGATTTTGACCGCCATGCTAGACAATTAGTTGGCCTCATGAAAAGACGCCTAGCCAATGTTAACCTTATTCCTGTAAACCCAGTCTCTGAAAGCGGCTTGCTTAGGCCAGATAAAGTCAAAGTTGACCGATTTCTTGAAATTCTTCACAATGGAGGGATTAACGCAACTGTGCGCCGGGAAATGGGAACGGATATACGCGCAGCTTGTGGTCAGCTTCGCCATAAAGTAATCTCAGATAGTAGAAACTAGGTTTTAGACTATCTGAGTATATTGGTATTGACATATAGGGTGTGGATGGTGTACTATTAACAAATAGTTAACTAGTTAATAATTAGCTGAAATAATTAACTAGTTAATTATTTCTTTATTTACTAGTTGGAATGCAATAAACAAATCTATTCGAGTAGTAACAAAGTTTTGGTTGTTTAAATGCAAAGAAAAAGCACTTTTATTAAAAGAAGAAAAGAGGAGATATAAGGTGAACGTTCGATTATGGACCAAAAATTTTATTTTGTTGCTTTGTTCCAATGCATTAATGTTTGGTGGTTTTCATATTCTGTTGCCGACACTCCCGCTTTATGCGGCTTATAATGGGGCTAACGGAACAGAAATAGGAGTTATAACCGGCATTTTTGGGTTTTCAGCAATTTTTATTCGTTTTTTTACCGATTTCGGAATAAAAAAACTGGGAAAAAAGAATTGTTTGTTTCTTGGCTTAGCGCTTAACATTATTTGTACAGCAGGCTATGCAATATTTACTTCGGTTGACGGAATGATTGCAACCCGGATTATTCATGGTTTTGGCTTTGGGATGACTACTACTTTTTACGCTGCAATTGCATCTGATATTGTACCGTATACCCGCAGAGGTGAGGGTATGGGATATTTCGGATTGGGAAGTACGGTAGCAATGGCTTTAGCACCTGCTGCCGGAGTATGGCTGGTAAAAGATTATGGTTTTGTTGCCATGTTTGTGGTTGCGGCAATTGGTACAGCTATTGCATTGATTGGAACAATGCTTTGTTCTGTACCGCGGGAGGTTGTTGTCCTCGAAACTGCACAGGAAAAAACGAGTTTGCTTTCAAAGCTTTTTGAAACAGGAACAGGTTTCCCTGCGTTTCTGACAATACTGTTTGGCCTTGGGTACGGCAGTGTGAATACCTTTGTAGCAATGCTGGCGCAAGAGGCGCATATTCCGGATGCTGGTTACTTCTTCATTGTTGGAACATTATGTGTTTTCTTATCACGCCCATTAGGCGGAAAGATTTTTGATAGTAAAGGCCCGGCATGGATAATCTTACCTGGAGCAATTTTATTACTTGCTGGATTAGTGCTGCTTACCAAAACTACGTCGCTTATAATGCTACTTGGGGTATCGGTATTATATGGCTTCGGTGGAGGCTTTCTGTTACCGTCGCTCTTAACTTGGATGCTGAATTTAGTGCAGTCTAACCGCCGGAGTGGTGCTAGCGCGACTTTTTATAATATGCTGGATGTGGGAACAAGTGCGGGAGCCATTTTACTTGGATCTTTAGCCGAGAAAACCGGCTTTGTCAATATGTACATATATTCGGCAGCCGCAATGGGCATTTTCCTGTTCGCTTTTATTATATATGTATTGCTATATGGAAACACCGGAAAGGTTCAACAGGAAGAAGAGTTGGAACTTGCTCATGATATTAAATAATGGTGTTATAAATTAGTCATTTAAACTAATCTTGGAGGAGGAAAGATGGATAACCCGCGCCTTTACCCAATTGGTGATATTCTTCATAATACTGATATAAACTTTTCAAATTTGCTTTCTGCCAGGTTTAAGGAATTTGATGTTACTCCGGAACAATGGCTTTTACTTCATTCTTTATCAGCAAATGATGGGATAAATCAGAAAGAACTTTCGGCACGAGTGGGAAAAAATCAGACTATTGTTACGCGAATGTTGGATATCTTAGAACGCAAAGGCTGTGTTGAGCGAAAACCAGCTCCTGCAGACAGACGGGCCTTTCTAGTATGTATAACGGATAAAGGCTTAGAACTACAGAAACAATTACTGGCTGTAGAAGAGAAAACGGTGAAAGCCGTGTTGAAAGATATTTTACCGGAGAAACTTGACACCTTTATTCAGATTTGCAACAAGATTAATGAAAGTACTGAGGGGATTATAAGAGAATTTAAAAACCATAAAGTGTCCTGCCCCAGATTTGAATAATTACTTTTCTGTAGATAAAAAAAATATAACATTTGTTATATTTTTTTTATCTGAATAGTTAACTAGTTAATTATATAAAATAGGAGCTAAAGTTTAAATTTGTAACGAGGGAAGGTGAAGTTATTCAGCTCACTTTTATTACTTCCTTTGTCCTTTGGCTAATTATTGCTGTATTGAGTTATCTTTTTTCTTCACCGTCATTGGATGAAAATGATAAAGAGCCGTTTCGCCAGATCAGCAGATCGGTTAAAAAGAGAGTAGGTTATTCGTTAATAATAGCCACTTTTATGCTAATAGGATTAGTAGCTATTGACAGATAGTTGCTTATTGTAGAATTGTGAAAGTTACTCAGGAAAATTAAACTTGTATAAAATTCAAAATTCTTATATGATAATCCAAACGCAGAAAAAATATTTTGTTTCAGATTTGGTCACGGTAATTGTATTCTGGAGAATTGTCTGGTATAACTTAGACAAAGGGGGCGTTTGTCATTGCTAATCCTGAAGAAATAATTGATCCGTATTGGGGGCAGATGGAAACAACCGACCGCGTAATGCATCAATTGTACCAAACTACTCGAATTATTTCTAAGAGTGTGAATAAAATGCTGGAATCACATGGCCTATTTAGTTCTGAATGGACAATTATCAAAGTAATTAAGGAACGAGGCTCAATGTCGCAAGCTACGTTAGCGAATTATTTAAATATTGAACCGGCGGCAATATCGAAAAGCTTGTTTAAGTTAGAGAAAAAAGGAATAGTTGAGCGACGGGCGGGAAGTGACAAACGGGAAAAAGCGGTATTTTTGACTGAAGCTGCTTTGCAGCAATACCCAATCTGGCAAGATGTTGTTGCTAGGAATCGAAAACAAGTGTTTAATGAGTTGTCTGCTGAGGACCAAAATCAATTATATATGTTGTTAAAGGCTATATTTAGAAGCGCCAAACATGAATCGCCTCCCGATGAAGAATGACTAATATTACTGTGAGGACGGTTTTATAGTCGTAAGAGCAAGTTGATTGCCTTGGATATAGCTTGACCCAGGCTTTGATAGCATCCTGATGGAACTGCTAAAAACCTGGGTTAAATTATATTTTCAAATATAAAGAGGTAATGGGCTGAGAAAGGAATTTGTAATATAAAGTCGAAATTATACTCTTTGTGCGATGGATGGGTTTGCAGTTCGATAAGTATTTCATTAACAGATACGTAAGAAAGGAGAGCAAACTACATGCAGAAACTTAATCTTAACTTTTTAAAGGGAACGTGGAAACTAACCAAGCTTTATTGGCAGTCGGAGGAAAAGTGGCGCTCGCTCGGACTGCTGGCGGTAATTGTAATTCTAACCCTCGGTAGTGTCTATCTATTGGTTTTGCTTAATGGCTGGCGAAATAACTTTTATACTGCGCTGCAGAATTATGACAAGGCCGGATTGATTAATGGCGTAGGCTATTTTATTGTAATAGCGTTTATCCATATTATTGTAGCTGTTTATAGACTGTATTTGAGTCAGCTTCTCGAACTCCGGTGGCGCAAGTGGCTGACCAGTTATTATTTAAAAAACTGGCTGAATAAACGAGCCTATTATTTGATGCAAATTACAAGTAACGGTGCTGATAATCCTGACCAGCGGATCAGCGAGGACTTAAAAGCATTTGTAACTTTAACCTTGGATTTATCACTTGGGACGCTCAAGGCGGCAGTGACTTTGATTTCCTTTATCTTTATTCTTTGGGAATTGTCTGGTGAGATGACGATTCCACTGGGACAAAATGAGTATGTTATTCCAGGATACTTGGTTTGGGTAACAATTATTTACGCAGTGGCGGGAAACTGGTTGACAGTAAAAATAGGTCGGCCACTGGTAAAGTTAAACTTTTTTCAACAGCGCTATGAGGCAGATTTCCGGTTTAGTTTGGTTCGGTTGCGGGAGAACAGCGAGAGTATTGCCTTTTACGGCGGTGAAACACAGGAAGGTGCAAACTTTGGCAGCCGGTTTAAGCTGGTCGTAGACAATTTCTTTGAAGTTATGAAGCGGCAGAAGAAACTTACCTGGTTTGTGTCCGGCTATGGTCAGACTGCAGTCATTGTACCGTTGGTACTAGCTTTGCCTAGCTACTTAAGCAAAAAGATAACACTAGGCGGGTTCCTGCAGATCAGCGAAGCTTTCGGTAATGTGCAGGACTCCCTGTCTTACTTTGTTGATAATTACTCGAAGTTGGCGGAATGGCAGGCTGTGGTAAGCCGTCTACTTGGTTTTGTCGAAAATGTCGATGTGGTCCAGAATTTGGCCGAGCAGCCTAATCTAGTGTCTGGCTATACAGCCGAACCGTCATTCAGTGCGGTAGGTCTCAATGTTTATCTGCCAACCGGGGAACAGCTAATAAACGATTTTGAGCTTAAGTTAGCCCCCGGTGATTCGCTATTAGTAACCGGCCCATCAGGCTGCGGTAAAAGTACTTTGCTAAGGACGCTTGCTGGAATATGGCCGTTTGGAAATGGTAAGATTACCAGGCCAGAAAACTTTAAGGTGCTTTTTTTGCCCCAGAAGCCATATCTTCCGTTAGGTTCGTTGCGCGATATTTTGCTATATCCCGGTGGCACAGAGGCAATAAATGATGAAAGAATTAAAAAGGTTATAATCCTTTGTAGACTTGAGGAACTTGCTGATAAGTTGGACATAGTGGAAAGCTGGTCCCATATTTTGTCGCTAGGAGAACAACAGCGGATTGCTTTTGCCAGGGCGATACTTCAGCAGCCTGACTGGCTATTTCTTGATGAAGCCACTTCGGCAATGGATGAGCCAATGGAACAGGCGTTGTACAGTCTTATAGGTCAAGAATTACAAAATACTGCGATAATAAGCGTTGGCCATCGAAGTACACTAATAAGCTATCATAAGCTCAAGCTAAACTTTACTGATGAAGGCCGCTGGTGTTTAATGACAAGTTGAACTTCATACTACATGAAATGATAGCTAAACTTATAGTGAACTCAAATAAAGTCTGATAGAATAGTGATTATATCAAATTGACGGAAAGAAGGCTGGCTGTGTTTGAGTTTTCCAATATAAAATTAGAGAAACTGGTAATTCATAAAGCAGGCAACAAAATGAGGGAAGAGCCTTTGGCAATATCGCCTGGCTTATATGAGCTTGATGATGGCAACCTGGAAGAATTGCTGCTAAAGTATTTCTTTTCTCCATTTAAAGAAAAAGTGTTGTATCGGCTGTTTCACGAAACTGATATCCATTTAAATGAGATATATAGTTATATAAGCGAGGCGTTTATCAGGCCAGATACCTTTTATGATCAGTCGGTGAAGGTGGTAAAGCATTTATATGAAAAAGCCACTCATCCCAAGATTAGGGGCGGGGAATTTTATATGGCCTATTTCTCCGACGCGACTGTTGGCGATCAGAACGTCGCAGCAATCGGCATATTTAAAACCGAACGCAAGGAAAATTATTTAAAGATAGCCGAAAATCGAGGCGGTCTAGCTGTTTGGTCTGATACTGGCATTAACATTAAAAAGCTGGATAAGGGATGTATTATTTTTAATACGGAATCTATGCATGGTTACCGGGTTGCAGTGGTGGATAATGCCAGTGATAATGAAGCAGTCTACTGGAAAGATGATTTTCTACGGTTGGTTAATGTCGAGGATGAATATTTTCATACCCAGAATCAGTTAAATCTCTGTCGTGATTTTGCAGAAAATGTCTATGGACCATTGTATCAGGCTGATAAAAAAGACCAAGTTGTTTTCATGAATGAGGCAATTGCATACTTTGATGCCAATCAGGCATATAATGCTGAAGATTTCGCCAGAAGTGTGGTTAAAAAACCAGATCTGATCGAAGAATTCAAGGCTTATAAAGAGAGTTATGAATCAAACCAAGGTCTTACTTCGCTCAAGGAGTTTGATATTTCGGGTCAGGCAGTTAAAATAATTAAACGTAAGTTTAAAAATTTAATAAAGCTTGATACTGATATTGAAATAAAACTCAAAGTTTCAAATTCTGAAAACAGCCAGGAAGATTTTATTGAACGCGGTTATGATGAAACTAAAGGTATGCATTTTTATAAGATTTATTTTAATCATGAAGAATAATTTAGCGTAAATAACAGAGCGCAGCAATACAAGGAGGAAGTAAAGTGGAGTTTAAAAATGTGACAGTAATTAAGAAAGCTAATGTTTATTTTGATGGACAAGTGACAAGCCGGACAGTGCTTTTTGACAATGGCGAAAAAAAGACGTTGGGAATTATGTTACCAGGAGAATATAGCTTTGGTACCGAAGCTGCGGAAATTATGGAAGTTTTAGCCGGAGAAGCTGATGTACTTCTGCCAGGACAGAGTGAGTGGAAGAAATATACTGCTGGTGAAACTTTTTGTGTGCCAGCAAATTCAAAGTTTCAACTTAAAGTGCTGACGGTGCTTGACTATTGCTGCTCATATGATGGATAATGATAGCATTTAAACAATAAATTGACTTAAAAAAGTCGACCAAGTTCCCACTAAGGGCCTTGGTCGACTTTTTGGAATTGATATAATTGAATATTATTGTTGTGAGAGCTCAACTTTATCTTGTAGTCCTGGTGTAACAACAATTTTGTTATCAGTTGTTATAAAGATAGCTTCAACGCCAGGAAACCTTTGGAGTGCTGACATTCCTTTTTCTAAACCTAAAACCATGAAAGCTGAACTGGCAATATCGCCAACTGCGGCTATAGCTGAGTCGTTATAAATTAAAGTGACGCTGGCCAGCTCTGGTGCTTGTTTACCTGTTTTCGGGTCCAAAATGTGGGCATAACGAATGCCGTTTTTTATAAAGAATCGTTGATAATCGCCAGAAGTTTGGGAAATATTCCAGGAATCCATGGTAATTTTGGCGATAATATTGTCTGAATTTCGCGGGTCCTGTACGCCGATTCGCCAAGGTTTACCATCTGGTTTAGTTCCGATTATCTGAATATCACCACCAGCATTAATTAATGCCGATTTTATCCCATGAGCCTTTAGTACCTCTGCGGCTTTATTAAGGGCGTAATCTTTGGCTACACCGCCTAAATCCAACTTCATTCCGTTTTGTTCTAGATAGATAGTTTCATTATCTTTATTTACCTGAATTTTACGGTAATCCACAAGTGGTAAAACTTTATCTATATCTTCTTTGGCTGGCACGAAATCATCTTTGTGTCCGATCCCCCAAAGATCGCTGAGCGGACCAATGGAAATATCAAACGCGCCATCAGTCTTTTTGGATATATCGTTAGCGTAGGTGACCATATTAATGAGATCGTGATCTACTGTGACAGGAGAAATGCCAGCCATTTGATTGATTTTCGACACCTGACTGTCGGGGTTAAAATGGTCGCTGATTTTTTGAATATGTCTGAATTCATCAAAGGCTGCTTTGACGGCAGTCTCGCAATCAGGACCAGAAGCAGTGATTTCAATAATTGTATCCATCAAGAATTGTGTTTCTTTATATGGTTTGGGTTGAAAAAATGCTGATGGAAAACAACCGGCTGTGAAAACAATAATGATCAGTAGTAGTGCGGCGTTAACTTTATAGTGTGGCAATCTCATAGGGGATAATTCCTCCTTGATCTTAGGCTATGATAATTATTATACTTGATTTGTGGTTTAGGTGGAAACTTCTTTACCCAACATTATATCCCGGTTATTGACAAAGAAAAGCGTGCATTTTATAATAAAAGAAATGTATATTAAGTACCAAGTGTTGTATCCGGATATAACTATTTTAAAGCTAATAAAAATTATGGCAAAGTCGCCATGAAATTGCAGTTTTTTTATTTTAAAACGCTGCTTTTTAGTGGTGTCTTTTTTATTTATATTTTATTATACTGAGGAAGTGGTACAAGGGTTTATTGCCAAGGTATGAATTTTTTGGAAATGTAACAGGATATTTTTGAAGTTTGTGTAATAAAAATATTTTGTTGTGTTATGATAATTATTAAGGGGTGAAAATTATGTCAAAAGATTTGTTGTATTTTATTCCGGCGGGACTACATACTGAGGAACAATTAGTACATCTATTGATGAGCCGTCCCGAAATTAAGTTTGTGTCGCTGGTAGGTATCGATTTGGCGGGCAACGATACAGATGAGAAAATTCCTATTAATCTGTTCATAAAAAATGTTGAAAAATTCTTCCTTGGCGGGGCTGTTGAGACTGATGGATCATCCGTAGTGCTTACTGGTGTAGCAACCCTGAATAACGCTAAAGTTGACATGGTTGTTGATGCCAATGTTAATTGGTTTGTTGACTACAACTATGATAACATTGATGAAGTTACTGGTAGACCAGTAGGTACACTGCGCATTCCGGCTTTTCTTGTTCATAAAGGTGTTCGGGTCGATTCACGGGCAATTTTGGCACAATCCATGGATTATGTGAAAAACGAAGTTTTAAGTCTATTAAAGAATACTCCTAAAGTTGCCGGATTGGAACATCTGAATGTTGCGGAAATTCAAGATGTTGTGTTTACTGTAGGCACAGAGTTGGAATTTTGGGTTAAAACTCCTGATGAAACAGCTGAAGTTGAAGAGTTATCTTCTACTCAGGTGATGCAGGAAAATTACTGGGCTCGTACCAGAGGCCAGGCTCGTACTGCACTTGAACAGGCAATTGATGCATTAAAAAGTTACGGCCTAGAACCTGAAATGGGTCATAAAGAGGTTGGCGGTTTAAAGGCAAAGATCGGCAATACAGGCAATTTAGCTCATGTTGTAGAGCAATTGGAAATTGACTGGCGTTTTACTACTGCTATGCAGGCTGCTGACAATGAACTTCAAGCTCGGATACTAATCAAAGAAGTGTTCCGAGCAAATGGGTTCGAAGTTACTTTTAAAGCAAAGCCAATCATTGGAGTAGCTGGCAGTGGAGAACATACTCATATCGGTATGGCAGTTAAACTTAAATCAGGTAAACTTGTTAATCTTTTTGCACCAACTGACCTCAAAAAAGATTTTCTTAGTGCTATTGGCTTTGGGGCAATTATGGGGCTGCTTAAGAATTATGAAGTTGTTAATCCTTTTATTTCGTCAACTAATGACGCGCTTAACCGTCTAAAACCAGGCTTTGAAGCGCCAGTTTGTATCGTAACTTCCCTGGGGCATAGTCCAGCGGTTGCGTCTCGTAACCGGACTATCCTTGCTGGCCTTGTTCGTGACACGGAAAATCCGCTGGCTACTAGGTTTGAAGTACGCGCTCCGAATCCGTTTACTAATACTTATGTTGCAGTATCAGCCATTTACCTGACCATGCTTGACGGTATAAAGGCGGCTGTAACTTCAGGCAAAACAACCAAAGAACTTGAGGCTGAGTTGTCCAAGGAAGCTGGAAAACCTGGTTTCTATCTGGAAACTGGCCGCGCGTATCGCAGCGAACATGATGTATTTGAGGACTATACTGAGGAAGAACGTGACCGTATGTTTGGCAAACCACCAACAACGGTTTGGGAAAATATGCAGGGTATTGCCAATAATCCTGAAAAGGTAGCTGCTTTAACTGCTGGCAATGCCTTCCGGAAAGAACTGATCGATGCTTTTGTTGCTGGCGCTCAGCTTCGCTGGACTACTGAGCTTGTAAACCGCATTATTCCTGAAAACTGCGATTTAATAAAAGAGTGCAAACGCTTACATGATGCTGATGGTAATGATCTTGATGAGCAAGCATGGGGAAAAGTAAATGACTTACGAGTATATCTGGCGAAAGATTCGCTTGCTACAAAAAGCTTGTTTACTCGTATTCGCGAGGCTGTTCAAGCCGGTGATTTTGCTACAGCTTCAGGGCTCCAGATAGAGATGTCCAATAAGATCGAAGAACTTAAAGCGCTTTACAATCTATACAAACGAAATATAATTGAGGTTTGCTAATAAAAAGCCTCTCGCCAATTTGGCGAGGGGCTTTTTTACAAAAAGATTGGAATTAGTATCTAAAGTTGTTTGGCAACCTTAAGTGTTTTGCGGCGACTATCGCCAATTTTTCTCTGCGATATATTTTTAATCATGCATATTACTTGAAATGATATATATATTAAGCTAAAATGATTATTGGAAATATTTCATGAGGTGAATTATGGATTATATTGATCGCAAGATTATGGATATTTTGCAGGATGATGGCCGCATTACGATGAAGGAGTTAGGCCAGCGGGTAGGTCTAACTAGTCCGGCGACGATTGAAAGGGTAAAAAAACTCGAAGAAGGCGGAATTATTGATGGCTATAAGGCTATTATCAATATGAAGTTTGCCGGTCTACCGATCCGCGTGTTTATTCTGATTGCATCTGTTAACTCTAGTGTAGAGGATATTACTAAGTTCTCTAGGGAACACCGTAATATCGTGAGTTGTCACCGTGTCTCAGGCGGAGTATCTCATTTGTTAGAAGCGGTGTTACCTGACATGCAGGGATTGGAAAAACTCCTAGACGAATTAGTACCGTTAGGACAGGCAGAGCCGTTGGTTGTGCTTTCATCACCAGTAGAGCAAAAAGCCGTCTTATTGCCATAAAAAAATGCCCGTATGAAGTAAAACCTCGATTGAAAGGCGAAAAGCCAGTCTGTCGAGGTTTTACTATTATAATTTTGACTCCTAGATTGAAAAATTTGCTGCCGTTGATTGGGCAGTATTTTTCGTAGAAGGCTTTTTTGAAATTGGTTATTTATCAGTGTGTTCAAATAATAGTATATTGGGAAAATTAAATGCGAAGTATTTATCGTTAACTTAGAAAAATAATGAATACAGGAAAATTATTACTGATTAGTTAATCCTTTATGTAGCGGAGGAGTATATAATTATTCTGAATGAAGCTACTTCAAGTAGTGCGGGTGAAATAGATGGGCAGGAATTTGATCTAATGACAAGGAATTTAATACCAATTAACAGGTAAAGGTAATTATTGGGTTACAAAAGAGTAAGAGATGGCGTTCTTTGCTGGTTTGATGAACTCTAAGAAGTGCATCATGAAGTGGCTTTTCTGAATATATTTAAATGATATATGCCTGGACCTAATTAAAAAGGGGGGCAAAGGAATGGAAGCAAAACTTGTGTTGTATTATCTGGAGTCCTGCCAGGAATGTCGGATTATTCGAGAAATGTTGGCTCAGTTAGGGTTGACATACGTATGTGTAAATGTTAATCCAGTAAAAACACAGCGTCAGGAAGTTTTTGAAATCACTGGTCAGTACTCAGTACCTGTTTTAATTGATGGGAAGACCGTTATGACATCTAAAGATAATATTTTAGAGTATTTAGTAGAGCATTATCCCCATAATACGGTTAGGCCGGTAAAATATTAGGAATGATTTAATCAGCAGAATGATTTTGAAAGCGGATGCTGCAAGATAATGCTTGATATTTTTTGTTAATTTTGTACAATAAAAGTATAGAAGATATCGGCTTGCCCGGGAACGTTTTGCAATGTTTTCAAGGATTAAAGGCATTGCCGTATAGGGGAGGACGACCTGATGACAAAAAGGAGCAGCAAGCGTAGCCGTAATAAGCGGGAGATCGAAAAAAACAACCAAACTGCGCTTGTAGTAGGCGGTATAGTTGCTGTAGTAATTTTATTACTTCTTATTTTGTCATTTCTTATGTGATTTACTGCGCCGCTTGGCGCTTTTTCCCTCATTAAGGCATTGGGGGATAGTATAAGGCGGTTATAAAATATTGGCTGGAAGAAATGGTGTTGGATGATGTTAGGGGGAGTTTGTTTGGATAAACAATGGATAATTGATACAATAGGGCAGTTTGCTAAAATTGGCATAGGAGAAAAGGGGATTACAAGGTTAGCATTTAGTGATGAGGAGCAGCAAGCAAAAGAATATGCTACTAAACTTATGCAACAGGCTGGATTGGTTGTGCGAGTCGATGCTGCAGGTAATGTGATTGGACGTTTAGAGGGAACCGCTGAGGATGCCAAGGTGGTTTTAACTGGTTCACATTTGGATACGCCGCCAGATGGCGGCAGATATGATGGGGTAGTGGGCGTAGTTGGTGGATTAGCTGCAATAAAAGAGCTGATGGCACGAGGACCTTTAGATAACCATGTTGAATTGGTGGTTTTTAGTGCTGAGGAATCAAGTCGGTTTGGGTATGCCACTATTGGCAGTAAGGCAATGGTTGGTCTAGCTAATCCGGCTATGTGGAACAGGGCAAAGGATCAGGATGGCATGTCTTTAAATGAGGCAGCGGCTCGCCTGGGATTCAGTTTTGCAGACCTGAAGGATGCTATCCAGGATGCAGAAAAAATAAAAGCATTTGTCGAGCTTCATATTGAAGGTGGACCGTTACTAGAGCGTACTCAACACAGTATCGGTATTGTTGAAGCTATTGCTGCTCCGACCAGGCTACGAATTGTTATCGACGGACAAGCAGCTCATTCTGGATCAACACCGATGGATGAGCGCCAGGATGCGTTAGTTAGTGCAGCAATGATTGTGCTTGCTGTCCAGGAGATAGCTTTGGGACACCAGCATGAGGGTACAGTTGCTACAGTAGGGATTATGCGAGTGTTTCCTAATGCAATGAATGTTGTTCCAGGCCGAGTTGAATTAGGGGTTGATATTCGTGGGGTTAATCATTCTAGTGTGATTGATACTTTGCAAGATATCAAGGATGCAATCAGCACAATTGCCGATGGTCAGGAAACACCTGTTTCAATTGAGGTGCTTGTTTCAGAGAAACCAGTGGTACTAGATGATGATCTTGTTCTGACAGTTGAGGGCGTATGCCATGAGCTTGAGCTATCTTTTCTTCGAATGAACAGCGGTGCCGGACATGATACCATGAATATGGCAAGAATAGTTCCAGCGGGACTAATTTTTATTCCTTGCCACGAAGGGATTAGCCATAACATTGACGAATATGCGGCTCCTGAAGATATTTTGAATGGCGTCGCAGTTTTGACTGAAACGCTGTATAAGCTAGCAAAGTAACCAATTATATTGATGCTATATTTCTGAAAGCTTTTAATTATATATGTTACTTATATGATAACGAAAAGTCAAAAAAACCTCTTCTGGGTAGTAGAACATTCAGAATGAGGTTTTTTTGTAAATTGTGGTTGTTCTGGTTTTTAGAGGTTGGCATTTGATAGGTAAATATTACAGCTTAATTTTATGTTAACTTAGTGGTACAATTGGCTATAGCCTCAGGGAAAGGGGATAAAAAATGAAAAAAATTGTCTTGATTACCATGTTGGCTATGGCTGCAAGCCTTTTTTCATCTTTGCAGATTTCTGTAGAAGCTTCTCCGCTTACTGATCAGGTTTTGGCTCGACTGGCAACCCAATATCCTTCTTCAGTAGCCGGACTTGACGCTTGGATTAAGCTGAAACAGAACTGGGATGGTGGAAATAAGAGTTCGGTTATTGGCCAACTAGCTCAAACAGCCGCTGCAGTTGCAGGCCGCAACGATATCGCTAGTATTGCTGCTAAGTATTCAACTAATAGTAATATTACAAATACAGTCCAATCAGCAGTACAGCAAGAGGTCGAAAAACGGATTGGCGACCAAGCTAAACAGTATAAAAATGCTCTAGATATTCTTGGCAGTTTGCTGAAAAGCGGTAAGCTTACACCGCCGTCAGTAATGAATAATAGTTCTTTAGACGGGGCGCCACGAAATTGGAAGAAAATGCTGGAGCTTACTTCAACTGCTTATGCGCCAGGTGTCAAAGATAATGGTAAGTGGAACAATCTCACGTATATTGGTACTAATGTTCGTAAAGGGGTTGCCGCAGTTGATCCCACGGTTATTCCTATGGGAACCAAGTTGTGGATAGAAGGATACGGAGAAGCTATTGCTGAAGACCAGGGCAGTGCGATTAAGGGCAATCGCATTGATTTAGCCTTTAATTCAAGGCAAGAGGCTCTTGATTATGGAATAAAAAATACTAAGGTTTATGTTCTTGAGTAAAAAGTATTATTAGCGGACTAGAGCGGCATAAGGCCGCTAGCCGCTACATATAGAGTTAACGATGACGATCGTGTAATAGGTGGGTAAAGTGTTTGTCGAACTTTTATTTCAAAAAAATTACACAAATGGAAGGAAATGAGAAATTATATACCGAATTATGTTGGCACAAGTCATTGGAAAATGAAAGTTGCGGTGGGGAGGAAGCCTCATATGAAATATGAGTTGTTTGACTGGGAAGGAATTATACCATGGATGATTACACTTGATGAAACATTTTTAGTTGACCCAAGGTATCTACAGGAATTTTTAGCGGTAATGAAAAATATTGAATGACTTCTGTCACCGATAGAATTTGAAAATCAATATATTTCTAGCGACAATTGCATACAAAAACGGCATTTAAAATTTGCAAATTAGCAGAATTTTAAATGCCGTTTTTGGTATGCAAAATTAGTTTATTACTCAAGTGTCGATGCAGACCATTCAGTGATGATCTTTTTCAAGATGTGGGGAGGTATACCGCTTTTTTTTATTTCTGGCAATAATACTAGATATGGTTTTATGTCAGCAGTTAGGAGCGTAGATGCCAATTCAGGTGGCAGATCGGGTACTTCGTTCGGCAGTAAAGCATCGGCAGTATACCAGTATGATTCATGTATTCCATAATACGATGATAGCTTTTTGATAGTTTTTTTGTGGGGGCTGGTGGTTTTACCTAGGAGCAGTTCAGAGATGGTAGTTTGGCTTACACCAGATCGGCGGGCAGCTTCGCTTTCTGAGCCGTTATCATAGAGATCAATTAATTTTCTGAGTTTTTTGGATTGAAACACAACATAACCTCCTGTTATAGAAAAACAGATCTAACGGAAATCACGGTTGCCTATTCTCCGTGTATAGAAGAAAATCCTTTAAAGTTTCGAAAAAATCAAAGAAATAATAAAATGTTAAAATATCGACAACTGCATTAACTGAAGAAACCCAGAAATGATGGCGAAGAAGACTTTCGAAAGAAGAGTTGCCCAGTGGTGCTTAGGGCACAGATTAAAACTTGAGGCCTTTGAAAAGTTTAAGAGGATCCGTATCGACAAGTTGGGTGTAGATAAGAGTTTGACTTAGTGTAGCATGACCTAAGAGTTCCTTCAAAATAGATGTTGGAAAATTCTGGGACAATAGATTGACGGCAAAGCTGTGCCTCAATGTTTGCGGATGGGCACGGCCATCGTTTATGCCTGCTTTTATACAGGCTGTGGCTATCCAATTGTAGGCGGTTTTTCGGGAGATGGAGAATAGTTTGTCGGTAGCTACGAGATTATGTTTTTGTATCCAAGCTAAAGTTAGTCCGGAAAATTCTCCATTAAACGGTATGTAGCGGACATGCCCGTCTTTTCGTTTGAGGGTGAGTATGCGTATTGAGTGATCAACAAAATTGATGTCTCCAACTTTAACTGCTAGAGCCTCGCTAACCCGGACGCCGGTTCGCCATAGAAATGTTGTTAAATAATAAGCGTTAGGGTCATCTGTTTTTAGACGGTGAGACAGTAGTTTCTTTATTTCGCTATAGGTGAAATACTTGGGCAGTTTTCGGCTACCGGAGCTTTCTCCGGGTGACCGGGCCTGGGGTAAAAACGGTGACATTCGGAGTCCCTCCCTTAATGATGAGTAGTTTACTACCGTTAGTATGGTACCGAGGACATTGTTCTTGATATCTTAAACGACGTATTGTTGGAAAATCACTATTACAATTATAATATTCGCCATAATTTTCCAAAATCATGCAAGACAGAAGAGAAAATGTAAATTTTGTTTATATTTGTTATTTTATAGAAGAACCCATAAACGATGATCACTTACAGCTTACTCTTAGGCTTGCTAGAATTAGATTTTGCACTTTTCATCTAAAAAACATTGTGCTACAATTTGATTTAAGTAACACGAAAAAAAATATTTGTAACACGAGAGGAAGCTAATGACAGATAAAGATACTTTAATACGTTTTGGCGTTTCAATGAAACAGGATTTAGTTGAGCAGTTTGATAAAATGATTACTGAACAGGGTTATTGTAACCGTTCGGAAGCTATTCGCGACTTAGTCCGAAAAGTGCTTATTGAACCGAAACGTCTTCCTGCGACAGAAGTTGTTGCCGGTACAATTGTTATTGTATACGATCACCATTTTGCCTCTTTGCCTACTTACCTCATGGAACTACAACATAATTTTCACCATGAAATTGTTTCTACGATGCATGTGCATTTAAATCATCAGCAATGCCTTGAAATTATTGTGGTACGTGGTATCCTAAAAAAATTAACTGAATTGTGCCAACAGATTCAAGTTCAAAAAGGAGTATTTTATGCCGAATTATCAGTTACCCATGTTGACGAGTCGGAAAAAATTCACTCGCATGAGTGTAAATAAGAAGGGAGGTTAATACAAATTGCAGCAAATGACACAGGAAAAATTCCCGCAATGGCTGCAAGTGAAGAATGAGTTATTACTGCCTGAGTATAAAAGAACTTGGTTAAGCAATGATTATTTGGAAAAGATGCTCAATAAAATCAATAATGCTCTTGCAACTGATTCAGATTCGTTTAATACTGTGTGCAATCGCGCCATATTACAGCAAGTAGAGCCGCATACAAAGTTTATCGGATTATTGGTTTTGATTCTTTCGGCAGCTTTAACTAAAAACATGCTTTATCTGGTTGGATTAAATCTGGTAACTTTTGGGTTTGCCTTGCAGTCAGGTATTAGATGTAGCATATTTTTCTTACGTGTGTGGCTTCCGACGATTATGTTTGTTGGAATTACCGTTTTGCCAGGCATAATAAATTGGGTTACTCCAGGCGAAGCTATGTGTATTGTTTACTCCGGAATAAATTGCAATATTGGTTCAACTATTTCGCTGCCCACTGATTTGACAATTACCAGACAAGGAGTACAAGCGGCGTTTTTTGTCATATTTAGAAGTGCTGCTTCGCTGGGATTGGTTACCTTGCTTATAAAAACAACGCGCTGGTCAATACTAACAAAAATATTGGTTAAATTTGGTCTGCCAGCGACAATAGTAGCAGTTTTAGATTTAACTTATCGTTATATATTTCTTTTTATGATATTACTGCTGGAGTATCTAATGGGGCGTAAAAGCCGGCTAGTTGGGGCGGAATCACAGTCAGCAAAAATCGCCTGGATTGGGGAAACGATCGCTAGTTTTTTTAGGTTAGCAAGGGAATATAGTCAAGAAATTGATCAGGCAATGCAGTCACGTGGTTATAATGGTGAATATTATCCTGTGTCAAATATTAAGTTACGGCTAATCGATACCTGTTTTGGGCTTGTTGTTATATTGTTATGTTATTATGCCGCCGGAGGAAATAATGGCTGGATCTTTAGTATATGAATTAGAAAACGTTAGTTACAGTTATCAGCATAGCAAGCCAGCCTTAGAAGAGATTGATTTGAAGATAGCGCTGGCCGAAAGAGTTATGTTGCTTGGCCCTAATGGCTGTGGTAAGTCGACTTTACAAAAAATTTTAGCTGGATTAATTTTTGCGGATTCCGGGAAGGTAACTGCCTTTGACCGGAAGATTACTTCCAAAGCCATGAGTGATAAACGGTTTGCTACAGCGCTTCGGCAGAAGATCGGTTTTGTGTTTCAAAATTCTGATGTTCAGCTGTTTTGTACATCAGTGCTGGACGAAATAATGTTTGGTCCATTGACAATGGGATTAAGTTTTTCTGAGGCGAAAAAACGGGCTGAAGATTTAATCGACTATACAGGAATTGGATACTTAGCAAATTGTTCGCCTCATCATTTGAGTGGAGGGGAAAAAAAGAAAGTGGCAATTGCTGCGGTTGTTGCCACAAATCCGGAAGTATTGATTTTTGATGAACCGACTAACGGTCTTGATCCTAAGTCACAGCGCTGGATGATAGATACGATTAATGAATTGAATAAGCAGGGTAAAACAATTATTCTCGCTACTCATTATCTTGAATTTGTTCCAGAATTAGCTGACCGAATTATTGTCTTAGGTGAGAATCATAGGATTATTGCCAATGATTTGCCGGAAAGAATATTAAAGAATCGTAACATATTATTGGACGCCAATTTAATTGATCCAAGTTATAATAAATAATAGGCTGTGTGGCACATCTGTTATTATGTGTACCAACAGCCTATTTGCAACATATGAATATGGTTTTGAAACGCGTCCTCAAATCCAAGCCACTTCCTTAAGTCGAGTGCGTCGGCGATAGCATGAGTTTCACCAGAGAGTATTGCTGTTAATATGATATACCAGCAAAGGTGGTGAATGTATGCGCAAGCTATTGCCAGCGGTTGCACTTGCTATGGTTCATATAGCTGGAGATAATCTGGGGATAGTTCCTGATTTTGCGGTTTATTATGGAAAAGATATGTATTGGATTATAGTGGTGGCGTATATAGTGCTAGGCTCGTTGGTTGCTGGAGTAGCAGCTTGGGTTGGCAGCCGGAGTGGAATTGAAATAGGGGTACTTGTACGGCGGATGTTTGGCTGCCGTGGAAAAAGACTATTAGCGATTGCGATTCTTGCGGTTTCTGTTCCCGCCAGCGCTGTGACAGGCGGATACTACGCCGGATTAGTTCTCGCGAGGTTGTCAGGAATACCATATTTATGGGCGGCAATTATTTGTTTAGGAGTAGTTTCAGTGCTAGCTTCAGGACGTTGGCAGGAATTCTTGAGAGTAGCAAACTATGGCTCTTTTTTGATGGTTCCAGGAGTATTGCTGTTGGCGGTAATAGTTTCGGATTATAGTCTAACATCAGTAGCGAAGCCAGTATTGTCTGATTGGCAGCTTGTACTAGCACTTTTTAGCTATAATGCTGGAGGTATGCGTCCTGCGGTTGTAGCTGAAGCAGCTGGATATTTAGCATTGAAAGGGTACAAACCAGTTGTTTTTGCAGTAGTGGCTAAAGTAGTGGAAGGCATTTTTACTATTGTTATTGTGTATTTAGCGCTTAATGTACCGGTTCAGGGACCGCTTGTTTTGGCCCAAATAGCGACTTTCAATTTCGGTTGCGGGGCTTTTGTTTTTGAACTAGTTCTTCTGTGCGTGTTTATCATGGCAATGACTCCGGCAATGCTTGTAAATGCTAGGCAAATTGGGATTTTAACCGGTGCTGGATTTAGTACGTCTCTTTATATTGCGGTGTTTTTTGTATACTTAGCCAGCTTAGCACAATTACAAGTTATTTTAGTATTTATGGGCATATCAGGGTTATTTATGGTTGGATATCTAGGATATATAGCTTACCATTTACATAAATTGAACTTAAAAAAGTTATAATTGAGATAAGGATTGATAAATGATGAGGAGCTAATAATTTGTTTATGTTGCTGATTAAGATTGGTATTATTTTGATTATGCTGCTTGGTTTAAGTTTGACTTTAGCTCCGCGCTTTGCTGGTACGGTGATTATTTTATTTGGCGCTGTTTTGTATGAATTTATTACCGGATTTTCGACAATGATAATCTGGGTATGGGTATTACTCTTAGGGTTAACGGTATTAGCTGAGGGCGGAGGAAGAATGCTTAGAAATTATTTAACTAGACGTTCTCAGGCAGCGCGCAGTTTTTCAGCAAGTGCTACGGTTGGGCATATCGGCGGCGTTTTGGCAGCTAACGCGTTGCTTGGACCATTCTGGGGTGTTATACTTTGGGAACTTATTATCGGCAAAACTATGGTGCCACGCTGGGATTTTATCTACGCAGTTATAATCAGAATGGCAGCCGCGGCGACACTAAGGTTTATGTCTGGAGTGGTAATGATAGTTTTAGTTATAGGATGGTTGATGTGAAAATTAATAAGGTAGCTTAAGTTTGCTAGAGAAAACGACGAATGGCGTCAGAACGTTGCTTCGTCGTTTTTCTTATGATGTACGAATACACAGTATCTTAAAACCAAATACACTATAATAAATTAGCGTACTTTTTCTTGGTCTTCCTATAAAACAAAAGGATTCTAAGCGTTAAGGCGAGAATATTCATTTAAATGAGTTGGATTTCCAATGGTGGTGAAATTATGCTATATTTCGTGCTGGCGTTGGTCTTTATGTTAGTTGTTACGGTTTTCGCTGTTCAAAATGCGCTACCTGTAACGGTTGGCTTTTTGTACTGGAGTTTTGAAACGTCTTTGGTTATTGTAATATTATGCGCAGCTATTTTTGGTGCGTTGGCGGCGACTTCCATCTCTGTGCCCGTTCAGATACGTTTACGCTGGGAGTTAAGAAAGGCGAGACAACGTTCGGGAGAACTGGAGACACATAACTATATGTTGAAAAGCAAACTTGAGCTTTTAGATCCACAAGTTACAGCAAAGGATGGCGGGGCTAAAGATTAACGTTAGATTAGGATATAGCACAGGAGGATTGGTGTAAATAAACATGTTTAAACCAGCGAAATTATGGCGCTTTTTCACTGATCGTCCTGATTTAACGGAAACAATCAGTAAAGCGCTGGGCATTTCACCGATTGTGGCTAAGGTGATGGTTAATCGGGGGATTACTAGCCCAGCCGAAGCCAAAACTTTTTTGTTTGGCAGTTCTGAAGTGTTGGCAGATCCATGTCTTATGTCTGGAATGGACAGGGCGGTAGAACGGATAAAATATGCTATTAGCGAACGGCAAAAAATTGTGATTTATGGCGATTATGATGTTGATGGTGTTACTGCTACTGCGCTTGTTTACCGAGTATTATCGCGGTTAGGCGCAGTTGTTGATTACTATGTACCTGAACGACAAACCGAAGGATATGGTCTAAATAATGTGGCGCTGGAGAATATATATCAGTCAGGAACATGTTTAGTTGTTACTGTAGACTGTGGAATTAGTGCCTCTGCGGAGGTGGCTAATATGGCTGGTAGGCTGGATATCATCATTACTGATCATCACCAGCCACCTGAAGTATTGCCATCCGCATTGGCCATTCTGAATCCCAAGCTGTCTGACGATGTTTATCCTGATAAGAATTTAGCTGGGGTCGGGGTGGCTTTTAAACTTTGCCAGGCTTTGTGGCAAAGTATTAATGGAACTACTGAAGTGTTTATGGACTATCTTGATTTGGTGGCTGTAGGAACCATTGCCGACGTTGCGCCAATTATTGGTGAAAATAGGATACTGGTTAAGCTTGGGTTAGATAAATTAGCGTTGTCACCGAACTTAGGATTGAAGGCACTCAGTTCGGTTTGTGGTCTGAAGCCTCCAGATATTGATGCTGGAAAAGTTGGTTTTGTTATTGGACCGCGTCTTAATGCCGCGGGAAGAGTAAGTCATGCTGCCATAGGCGTAGAACTTTTGATTACTGAGGACATACAACAGGCGTCCGAAATTGCAACTGACCTTGAAAATGAAAATAGCTGTCGCCAGATGGTGGAGAAAGAGGTATTAGCTGAGGCTGAGGCCAAACTAGCTGCGATTGATCTAAAAAATGAAAAAGTGCTGGTGCTTGCTGAAGAGGGCTGGCATTCAGGCGTTATTGGTATTGTCGCTTCACGACTGGTTGAAAAGTTTTATCGTCCGGTAGTTATGATTAGTATTCAGGATGGTATTGGAAAAGGATCATGCCGTAGTATCCCAGGATTTAATATTTATCAGGCTTTAAAAGAGTGCGATGATCTTTTACTTCGTTACGGCGGTCATGCTCAAGCTGCAGGCCTCAGTGTGGACGAGTCTGCTATTGAGCTTTTGCGAGAGCGGCTTAATGGAGTTGCTGCTGATTGGTTAAGTGAAGAAGACTATCACCAAGTTATTAAGGTTGATGCCTGCGTTGCTTTAGCTGATATTAGTAGTGTTTTTTTGGAGCAGTTAGCCTGTCTTGAACCGCATGGAATTGGTAATCCTAGCCCGGTTTTTATGACTGAAGACCTTGCGGTAGCTGATGCCAAAGCAATAGGGCGCGAAGGCCGACATTTAAAGCTGCGGGTGAAAGGTGAACAGGTCGCTGTGGACGTTGTTGCATGGAATATGGGAGATCTAGCTGCTGAATTGGAAATAGGCGATTGCGTCGATTTGGCTTTTTTACCGGAGTATAACGAATGGCAAGGGCGGCGAAAACTGCAGCTTAAAGCACGTGATATTTTGATGAAAAATAGCATGCCTAACCATGTGTCATTGATTGATGCGCGAGATGTTAGCAATAAAACGGCATATTGCATTGAGGTAATAAAGGCATCTAAACAGACGATTGTAGTGACGGACAGCCGTCGGCAAGCGGTACAGCTTAGTCGTGACCTGCGTTTGCTATTACCAGATGACCGGCGACAGATTTATTATTATCATGATTTAATGACCGATAATATGAAAAAGAGGATTATTTCTCGCTGGCAAACCGGCGAATTTGGGATATTGATTTGGAGCGGTGAGGAAATCCCAGGTGGCGCTGCTGAATATATCTTATATAATGTGCCATCGTCGCGTCATATATTTAACCGGCTTTGTGCTGGTTTTTTTCAAGGTCAGTGTCCGGTGAGAATGCACTTTTTATTTGGCGCAGCCAATGCAAAAGCTTTGACGTCCGAGCTTACCACTTTGTTTCCTGATAGGTTAGCAGTAGGTCGCGTATATCTGTTTTTAAAAGGAACAGTTCAGTGTGGGCAATCGCCATTTTTGACTGCTGAGAAAATAGCGGCAATAATTAGCGAACGCGGACAAGGAAAGTTGGCTCCAAGCGCTGTTGCCGCAGCACTAAAAATATTGGAGGAATTAGCGCTCCTTCGGAGAAATGAAACGGTTCTTAGCCAAAAAATTGAGCTGTTGCCGGAACCCAAGGAAAAACTTGATATAGAAGCTTCGCTAACTTATCGTAAAGAAATGGTTGCTCGGAGGGAACGACAACAATTTGCTGAGGAAATGGCATATATGCCGCTAGAAAAGTTATGGCGGCAAGCTATTGAATTTACAGGAGGGTTAAGCCATGGAATGGAAGAATTTGATTAGAGTTGTTTACGATTTTCCTGAACCGGGCATCAGGTTTAAGGATATTACTACACTGTTGAAGAACGGTCCTGCCTTTAGACAAGCTATTGATGTTTTGGTTAATAATTATAAAGATGAAGGAATCGACCTTGTTATTGGCCCAGAAGCCCGAGGTTTTGCTGTAGGAGCTCCTGTTGCCTACGCTCTTGGTGTTGGCTTTGTGCCGGTGCGTAAACCTGGTAAGCTACCTGCGGAAAAGCTTAGTTATGAGTATAGTCTTGAATATGGCAAAGATGCGCTGGAAATCCATACGGATGCTATTACTCCCGGACAGCGTGTGCTATTAGTAGATGATCTTTTGGCTACCGGTGGAACAACAAAAGCGGCTATCGAAATGGTGGAGAAGTTAGGCGGTAAAGTTGTTGGAACAGCATTTTTGATTGAACTTGGTTCTCTAAAAGGACGGGAACTAATTTCTGGCTATCCAGTATTCTCTTTAGTACAGTATTAATATTCAAGAGGTCCCGGCATGGAGGGTTAAGATGAGCAGTGTAACTAAGAATAAAATGATGAAACTAATTAACCAAATAAAAAATTATCAGCCTGACGCGCCGGTGGCAATAGTAGAAAGAGCATTTTATTATGCTGACACAGCTCATGAAGGCCAACGGAGGGTTTCTGGTGAGAAATATATTTCTCACCCTCTTGGAGTAGCCCAAATTCTGGCCGAGTTGCAACTCGATACTACGACCATTACTGCTTCACTCTTGCATGATGTCGTGGAAGATACTAAAGTATCAGCAGAAGATGTGGAGAAGGAGTTTGGCAAGGAAGTAGCCATGCTTGTGGACGGGGTTACTAAACTAAGCCGCATGGAATATAAATCCAAGGAAGAGCAACAATTAGAGAATTATCGGAAGATGTTTCTGGCTATGGCCAAGGATATTAGGGTCGTTCTTATTAAATTGGCGGATCGGCTTCATAATATGCGGACTTTGAAGTTTATGCCGCAGGAAAAACAGAAAGCAACTGCGCGGGAAACGTTGGAGATTTATGCGCCACTAGGGCATCGTCTAGGCATTTATAATATTAAGTGGGAACTTGAAGACTTGGCGTTTCGTTATCTGGAGCCAGAAGCATACTATGATTTGGTGGAGCAGGTTCAGGAGAAACGCCGAGAGCGAGAAAACCTAATTGAAGAAGCGGTTAAAACACTACGCGAGCGTCTAGGCGCGGTTGGGATTAAGTCAGAAATCCAAGGACGGCCCAAAAACTTTTATAGTATTTATAAAAAGATGAAGAAGGACGATAAAGATATTGGTGAAATATATGACTTGTCAGCAGTAAGGGTTATTGTTGATACGGTTAAAGACTGCTATGGGGCATTAGGGATGGTTCATACCCTATGGAAGCCAATGCCGATGCGGTTTAAGGACTTTATTGCTATGCCAAAATCTAATATGTATCAATCTCTTCATACCACTGTCATTGGCCCAAATGGTCGACCACTGGAAATTCAGATCAGAACGTGGGATATGCACCGTACTTCAGAGTATGGTATAGCTGCACACTGGAAGTATAAAGAAGGTGTGGGTAAAGGCAATGATAAGAGCTACGATCAAAAACTTTCGTGGCTCAGACAGCTATTAGAGTGGCAACAGGACTTGCGCGATCCGCGGTCGTTTATGGAGACGCTTAGACTTGATGTTTTGACTGATGAGGTATTCGTTTTTACTCCACGAGGTGACGTCATTGATTTACCAGCAGGATCAGTGCCGGTAGATTTTGCTTATCGCATTCATACTGATGTTGGACATCGTTGCGTAGGGGCTAGGGTTAACGGCAAAATAGTACCATTGGAATATAAATTAACCAACGGCGATATCGTGGAAATAATAACTACCAAGCAAGGCAACGGTCCTAGTCGTGACTGGATAAATATCGCAGCTTCCTCAGACACTAAAAATAAAATTAGAGCTTGGTTTAAAAAAGAAAAACGCGAGGAAAACATTTCCAAAGGCCGGGAAATGATTGAGAAGGAAAGCAAGCGGCTGGGGTATGATTGGCACGAGCTTACAAAAGGTGATCGCCTAGTAGAAGTAGCTAAAAAACTAAACATTACTACCGAAGATGATCTTTTAGCTGCAATTGGCTATGGCGGCGTAACGTTACATGGTGTAATGACTAAGCTTATTGAAGCCCATAAGCGGGAGCAACGATTAGCCAATCCTCAGGATCTTAAGTCGGTGTTAAATGATCTAAAGCCAAAGCGAGCCGCAAGCAAGGCAAGTCATGGCATTTTAGTCAAAGGTGAAACAGGAGTAATGGTTAGATTAGCCCGTTGCTGTAATCCAGTGCCAGGCGATGTTATTGTCGGTTATATTACCCGCGGTCGGGGAGTATCAGTTCATCGAGCCGACTGCAGTAATATTCTTAATAACCGTGAGGAATTTGAACGGATGATAGAAGTAGAATGGGATATTATAGGAACTAATTTGTATTACGTTCCTATTGAGATAAGTTGCGCTGACCGAGCGGGAGTACTTTCTGAAATATTGATGGTGGCCTCAGAGACTAAAAATAACGTAAGCTCTTTGAAAGCTAACACTTTTAAAAATAAACTGGCGGTTATCAGCCTTAGCATTGAAGTCGGCAATTTGACTCAATTGGAACAAATCATGACCAAGATGCGCAAAGTAAAGGATGTATACAGTGTCCGGCGTACTTCTCCTTTGACTGGAGGTACAAACTAATGCGAGCTGTAGTTCAAAGAACAAAGACAGCCTCAGTTGCTGTAGATGGAGAAGTAATTGCTAATATAAGCCTTGGCTTAACAGTGCTTTTAGGTGTTGGCCAAGATGATAATGACCAGGATGCATGGTATTTGGCAGAAAAGGTTGCTAAATTGCGCGTTTTTCCTGATATTGATGCTAAAATGAATTTATCACTTCTGGACATTAAGGGTGAACTATTGGTTATTTCTCAGTTTACTATTTATGGTGACTGCCGTAAGGGGCGGCGTCCCGGGTTTAGTAGTGCTGCTTCGCCTGAAAAAGCAATGAAGCTGTATGAGTTATTCATTCAATATTGTAAAGAGATTGGAATAAAAACTTCAAGTGGCCGATTTCAGGCCGATATGACAGTAAACCTCGTTAATTATGGTCCAGTAACGTTGCTCTTAGATAGTAAACGACAATTTTAAAAAGGGGATGAATAAATGAAAATAATTGATTTGCAAGTAGGATTTATTGGAACAAACTGTTATATCGTTTATGACGATGAATCTAAATTAGCGGTGGTTATTGATCCAGGTGGAAGCGATCAAGAGATTTTGGCGATTATCAAGCGTGAGAACCTTAGTGTGAAGTATATTATTAATACCCATGGTCATGTTGACCATATTACCGCTAATCTCCGGATAAAAGATGCCACTGCTGCGCCGATACTGATTCATGAGGCTGATGCTGAAATGCTTATTGATCCAAGGAGTAATATGTCAGCAATGATGGGCGGTATTGGTGCTAGCTGCGGTCCTGCCGACTATGTTTTAAAAGACGGTGATGCTATTGAGTTCGGTAACATTAAACTTAATGTAATTCATACACCGGGGCATACGCCGGGCGGGATTTGTTTACTTAGCGGTAATATTTTATTTAGCGGTGACACATTGTTTGAAATGTCTGTTGGCCGCAGTGACTTCCCTGGTGGTTCGCATAAAGAGCTTATTACCAGCATAAAAGATAAGTTAATGCTGCTTGCGGATGACACCAAGGTGTTACCAGGTCACGGAGCAGCTACAACAATTGGAGATGAACGAAAAATGAATCCCTTTATCCAATAAAACTCAGGCTGGTACTAAAGGTCCAACTCTTTCGCATTCGTAAAGGATCGGCTACTATCCTGTTAGGGAGTGATAAAGTGGCCAAGTTTATTATATGGTTAAGGGTTGCAATTGTTATTGGCGGTCTGTATTTATTAAGCCAAATGACGTCGGTTTATCTGCCGATTATTTTAGCAGTGGTTGCGGCGTTTATTTTGAATCCCTTGGTGAATATGCTTACTAGTGTCAGACTATGGCCATTTAACCTCAACATATCTCGAGGTATGGCCTCCTTTTTAGCGATTATTGCGGCTGGGGTAGTATTTCTTCTAGTTGTGACATTGATTTTTGCGCCATTTATCCGTGAATTTAATTTATTTGTTGGTAGCTTACCTGAATTGGTTCAGAAAATGCAGGATTTCGCCGGAGTTGTGGAGTTAAAAACCAGTTCAGTTGATTTACCCGCCAATCTACGGAATTTGATTGATCAAAGTATGGCTGGTGTGGCCGCATATATAGCGGCGGTTGCTAAAACGGTGCTTAATGTTACACTAGGTTTAGCAACGAAGATTGTTGAATTGGTTGTTGTCCCAGTATTAACATTTTACTTTCTCCGCGACTGGCGTGAATTAAGAGATTTTATTTTGGCTGCTCTGCCACATTCTAGCCGTGCTAACGGTAAAAAGATTGTGGAAGAGATGTCGCTGGTGATAAGCGGCTATATTCGCGGACAGGTGACACTAAGTGTCATTATTGGCGGGCTGGTCTTTAGTGGCATGTATTTTCTTAATGTCAATTATCCATTGGTGCTGGGGCTTTTAGCCACAATTACTGAAACAATCCCAATAATCGGGCCGATTATTGGAGCTGCGCCTGCTGTTTTCTTTGCGTATCTCATATCACCGGCGTTAGCGGTAAAGGTTATTGTATTTTATGTAATAATTCACCAGATGGAGAATCATATTTTGGTGCCAAATGTTATGGGACATACCATTGATCTTCATCCGGTAACCGTAATTATCAGCCTACTTGTCGGCGGAGAGCTTTTGGGGATAGCGGGAATGATTCTGGCGGTGCCAGTAGTGGCGCTTTTAAAGGTTTTTCTTAGACATATTTGGTTTCACGATTGATGAGAGGGGGTGGGTTGATGACCATCAATATGAATGATTTAAAGCACATGTTTCGTGACCGGCAATACAAAATGACATCCCAGCGTCAAATTATCCTGCAGACCTTTCTTGATCACTCCGAACAACACCTGAGTGCTGAAGACATCTACGGGATTGTCCGC
The DNA here is from genome assembly GCA_017889635.1 of Bacillota bacterium. Lineage (GTDB taxonomy): Bacteria > Bacillota > Negativicutes > Sporomusales > CTSoil-080 > CTSoil-080. The sequence goes on from JAGGAC010000003.1 coordinate 114,828, forward strand.
AAGGTAGCGCCTGAGCTAGGTTTGGCAACGGTTTACCGTACTCTTGAATTACTCAGTGATTTAGATGTTCTACAAAAGATAGATTTTGGGGATGGGCGGCACCGTTACGAGATTAATGAAAATAGTTCCCCGCATCACCACCATCATCTTATTTGTCTGGCGTGTGGCAATGTTAGAGAATTCGAAGATGATTTGTTAGAGTCACTGGAAAATGCAGTGGCGCTAAAAAGCAATTTTACTATTATTGACCACCAATTGAAGTTCTATGGGTATTGCGGGGAGTGTCGAGTAAAAAGTGAAGATTAGCGGATACAGGTCTTATGATGACGGCTTTGAAGATGTGGTAGCCGATATGATGGCCCTGTTCGAAATTCCGGCACTGGATGTTTCGATGGACATGTTGCCAGCCAATATCATTATTGTAAGTAGTAGGATAGTTGGCGGCGAACAGCCTTCGATTCTGTCAAAGTTAAGTTATACTGATGACAATGGTTATTTGATGGCTGTAGAAAGAATGAGTCCTAAAAGCCAACCAGGTGAACATTTTAAGTCTGCGATAAAGCGTCTGGTGAGGCTTAATCTTTTAGCGCTATTGAAGGAAGTAACCGGCAAAAATCCAGGACCATGGGGAATTATGCGTGGCGTTCGCCCAACAAAAATTGTTCACCGCCTGCTTGATGAAGGTCTAGATAATGATGAAGTTGTTCGACGGCTGGAGAATGACTACGCGATAGTTAGCAAGAAAGCTCGTCTCTTAACCGAGATAGCATATCGGCAGAGGCGTTTTTTGCTTTTGCCGGAAGAAAAAAAGCGGATTAGTGTTTATGTTGGAATACCTTATTGTCTGTCACGCTGTCTATATTGCTCATTTCCTTCAGCAGTTTTACCGTTAGATCAAAATGAGGTGGAGAATTTTTTAACTGCGCTTGAGGCCGATGTTAAATCTGCTTCAAAATGTATTAAAAAGTTTGGTTTGACTGTGGATTCACTGTATGTAGGTGGAGGTACTCCTACTAGTCTAGCGGAAGAAGATTTCGTGCGGATGCTGCATTTGGTTAGATCAGAGCTTGTAAGCACGTCTACTAGGGAATTTACTGTAGAGGCAGGTCGGCCGGACAGCACTAGTGATGACAAAATTCTTGTTATGCGCGAAGTTGGTGTTACAAGGGTAAGTGTTAATCCGCAGAGCATGCAGGAAAAAACTTTAAAACTTATTGGACGAAACCATAATGTCCGCGATATAATAGTCATGTTCAAAAAAATTCGTAAGATTGGTATACCTGTTATTAATATGGATATAATCGTCGGTTTACCGGGGGAGACGGTAGCTGATTTGGCACAAACTATGGAACAGATAGCAGCATTGGCTCCCGACAACCTGACTGTACATACATTAGCTCTTAAACGCGGGTCGATTTTAAAAGAAAACGTCGGGTTCTTGGTATTATCAGAGAAGCAAATTGCGGCTGATATGATGGCAATTGCCGAAAGCTATGCCATAAAGCTTGGCATGGTTCCTTATTATTTATACCGGCAAAAAAATATGGCCGGAAACTTAGAGAATATTGGCTACGCTATTCCGGAAAAAGAATGTCTGTACAACATCCAGATGATTGAAGAACGTCAAACGATAATCGGAATCGGTCCAACAGCGGCAACCAAGGCTGTTGTTCCAGGAGATTATAAGCTTACAAGTATCTATAATCCCAAAGATATTCGCTCGTATATTGGTAATCTGAATAATTATCTGGAGCGGCGCGAAGCGCTCTTGGCAAAATTGTTTGAGTCCTGAGGAGGAGTAATAATGGAAATCGGAGCCCCACGCGGCACAAAAGATATATTGCCTGCCAGTTCGCTGCACTGGCAGTATGTCGAAGCGATGGTGCGAGCTATTTGCCGCACTTACGCGTATCAAGAAATTCGTACTCCGGTGTTTGAGCATACTGAGCTTTTTCAGCGCGGCATTGGCGAAACTACTGATATTGTATCTAAAGAAATGTATACGTTTACTGATCGTGGTGGACGTAGTGTGACGTTAAGACCGGAAAATACGGCAGCGGTTGTACGGGCTTATTTGGAGAATAAACTATACAGTGCTCCTCAGCCGACTAAACTATTCTATGTCGGTCCAATGTTTCGTTATGATCGACCGCAAGCCGGCAGACTTAGGCAGTTTCATCAGTTTGGTGTAGAGGCTATCGGGGCTAAAGGGCCTGGCATTGATGCCGAGATAATTCTTTTGGCGCAGCAATTCTTTCATCGTTTAGGATTAAAGGATTTGAAGCTTTACATAAATTCGGTCGGCTGCCCTAAGTGCCGACCAGTTTACCGCACTCGCCTGCAGCAAGCCCTCAGGGACAAGCTGCCTGAGCTTTGTGATGACTGTCGGTCACGTTTCGACCGTAATCCAATGCGGATTCTTGATTGCAAAAATGAAAAATGTAATGAACTTTCCCAGGGAGTACCGGAAATGACGGATTGCCTGTGTGAGGAATGCGCGACCCACCTGACGGAGTTAAAGTCGCTGTTGACTGCCGCCGGAGCTAAATACGAACTCAATCCCCGGCTGGTACGCGGATTGGATTATTATACTAAAACTGCTTTTGAGATACAGTATCCACCGCTAGGCGCACAAAGCGCAGTGTGTGGTGGCGGCCGCTATGACGGTCTAATAGAGGAAATTGGCGGCGATCAAACTCCCGGTATCGGTTTTGCTATCGGTTTGGAACGAGTACTCCTGGCTCTAGAAAAACAAGGCATATTAGCTGATACAAAAGAAAGTATTATTGTTTATATCGCTGTGGCGGATAAAAACTGTCAGCCGTTGGCGTTTAATATGCTCACCAAAATGCGCCAGGCAAAAATAGCATGTGATATGGATTATCTTGACCGCAGCCTTAAGGCTCAGTTTAAACAAGCGAACCGTAATATGGCACGGTTTGTGGCTGTCATTGGCGAAGCGGAAGCAGCTCAAAATAAAGTTGCGGTAAAAGACATGCAGTCAGGCGAGCAGTTCTTAATGACTGCAGAAGATTTTATAGAAAAAATACTAGCGGAGATGGAGGACGATGGTTTACGATGGACTCAATGTTAGGATTAAAACGCACCCATTCATGCGGTGATTTGAATAGCAAGCTGGATGGTCAAGAAGTAGTGTTGTGTGGCTGGGTATCACGCCGCCGTGATCATGGGGGACTTATTTTCGTTGATCTAAGGGATCGCTCAGGTATGGTTCAAGTGGTTTTTTCGCCCGAAGTAGCTGAAACTGCATTTCGTAAAGCTGAAACAGTGAGGAATGAGTATGTGCTAGCGATACGAGGGACGGTTAAATTACGGGATAAAGATACTGTTAATGCTAATATGCCAACCGGAGAAATTGAGATTTCCGGTCAGGAGCTTAGAATTCTTAACGCCGCCAAGACACCACCATTTTATATCCAAGATGATATTGATGTGGATGAAACACTGCGGCTTAAATACCGTTATTTGGACCTACGACGCCCAGAAATGCAACGTAATATGATACTGCGTCACCGAGTGACAAAATTGATGCGGGACTTTTTCGATCGCAACAATTTTATGGAAATAGAAACACCAATCTTAATTAAAAGTACTCCTGAAGGGGCTAGAGATTATTTAGTACCAAGTAGGGTTAATCCTGGCAAATTTTTTGCTTTACCTCAGTCACCACAGATTTACAAGCAAATCCTGATGGTTGCTGGTTTCGAACGGTATTTTCAGATTGCACGTTGTTTCCGGGATGAAGATCTCAGGGCTGATCGACAACCAGAGTTTACTCAGTTGGATATTGAGATATCTTTCATTGACCGCGAAGAAATGCTGACAATGATGGAAGAAATGATTGCTTACTTGTTTAAAGAGGCGATTGGTGTAGAGGTATCTACGCCGTTTATGCGACTGAGCTATGAAGATGCAATGAATAAATACGGCTCTGATAAACCTGACCTTCGATTTGATATGGAACTTATTGATATTTCTGATGCTGTAAAAGGTTCTGAGTTTAAAGTTTTCGAATCAATGCTGAGTTCAGGTGGTCGGGTGAAAGCTATCAAGGTTCCCGGCTATTCTCATATTCCGCGTAAAGAACTTGACGGACTTGTAGAATATGTAAGCACATATGGCGGCAAGGGCCTGGCTTGGATGTGTTATACTCCGGACGGAATTAAGTCGCAAATCACGAAGTTCTTTTCTGGTGCTATCGTTGACAAAATTACTGTTGCTACGAATGCGGTTGAAGGCGACCTCTTGCTTATAATGGCCGACCAACCGGAAGTAGTTAATCCGGCACTTGGCCAACTCAGACTGGAAATGGCCCGCCGCCTGAATATGATTGATTCCGCTAAGCTCACCTTTTTGTGGGTTGTCGATTTTCCTATGTTTGAATATGATACCGAAGAAAAGCGTTGGGTAGCTATGCACCATATGTTTACCTCCCCGCGTGATGAAGATGTCGAGTTTCTAGAAAATAATCCGGGGCAGATGCGGGCTAAAGCTTATGATATGGTGCTGAACGGTACTGAAATTGGCGGAGGCAGTATTAGAATCTACCAACGTGAACTTCAAGAACGAATTTTTAAGGCAATTGGCTTTAGTACCGAGGAAGCAACTGAAAAGTTCGGCTATTTATTAGAAGCCTTTGATTATGGTACCCCACCGCACGGCGGAATTGCTTTCGGTCTCGATCGACTACTGATGCTTATGGCTGGACGGTCATCAATTAGAGACGTTATTCCTTTTCCTAAGACGCAGAGTGCCACAGATCTAATGGCCCAGGCGCCTGGCTCTGTTTCTTCGCGGCAGCTCAAGGATTTGTCCATTAAGCTTGATGTATTGACAAAAAAATAACAGGGCATATTATGCATAGTGACGATAACTTGTACTTGTAATAAACTTCCATTATTCAGCTACTTGCAAATTGCCGTAAGGTTTGCTAAGATAAGTAACGAAATAGTCAGATAGTTTAACAACTGTTTTGCCCTGCTGTGTGCGTAAAAGCCGATGTTTTGATCCAACACTTTTACAATGGGAGTCCGGGCTCTGAATGTAGCATGTAAGCCCTGTAAGTAGGGGACACATAAAGTATTCGGGAGGACACCCACCTGCCGAGGGCAGGTTCAAAACACGGTTAACGGCATGGTGGGGATAAAACTCCAACCAAATCAAGGTCTTTAGCAAATTGCTATAATCCTTGATTTGGTTGGAGTTTTTTGGTTTAATTAATACTTGAAATCATTGATTGTTCATCTTTATTTCTTACTACCTTATAAACAATAGAAAAATTATATTTTTTGTTATAGTATGATACAATTATTGCTGTGCATTTATTATATGTATTCTATTAGAACAAAAGGGGCGGTAATATGGATAACGAGGATCTAATACTTAATAAGTTACTCAAAGAAATACAAAATACATTACAGGGAATACAGAACGAGATCCAAGTGATTAAAAACCAAGGATTAAAAGCAGATATTTTAGAAATGAAAAACCAACTCCGAGAAAATACCGATCTAACTAAAAAGTTGGCGCAGCGAACAGATGAACTTTATGTAAAAATTGATGGATTATTCCATAACGCAATTACTAAAGATACATTAATAGAAACTGAAAACCATCTTGCTCAACGGATAGGAAGAGTATCTCGCGATATTACCTATTTAGTACATAAAGCCGCAGATCATGATGAGGATATAATAGAATTACGCACAGCTAAATAGTGTCGCCTTAGGGCGTTTTGTTATTAGTAGGGCTCCGGCAATTTGCTGGAGCCTTTTTGATCCAAGGGCGAATCTACGCTGGAGTCTTTTTGGGGGAGGAATCATTTTATAATTTACCGAAATATGTTATATAGCAGCAAGAAATACTGAGGTTTTTTTGATAATAAGCAGTATTGCAAGGAGGACTCATGATGAGTTTATTAAATCAAGCCATAATAAATATAAATTTGCATTTGGAGTTTCGAAAAAGCTGGTGTAAGAGGGTGCTAATTTATGAGCTTATTTGATGATGATTCTAAAGTTAGTCCTGAGCCAAAACTACCGCTGGCGGTCCGGATGAGGCCGATAACTCTGGAGGAGTTCGTTGGGCAAGACGAGATTACCGGCAACGGTATGTTTCTCCGGCGGATGATTGAGGCTGATACTGTACCGTCATCAATTTTATTTGGTCCGCCGGGAACAGGAAAAACTACATTGGCTCATATTATCGCTAGGGAAACGGATTCACATTTTGAACAAATAAATGCTGTTTCTGCCGGAGTGGCCGATATACGTAAGATTATTGACGGTGCCCGAACAAGATTGACGCTCCGGCGGCAACGGACTATTTTATTTATTGATGAAATTCACCGTTTTTCTAAGTCGCAACAGGATGTTCTTTTGCCATATGTGGAAAACGGTACAATTACGCTGATTGGCGCAACAACGGAAAATCCTTATTTTGAGGTTAATTCCCCTCTATTGTCGCGGGTTAGGGTGTTTCGGCTATTACCATTAGATGAGGCGGCGGTTATCGCCATTTTGGAACGGAGTCTCAAAGATGAGCAGCGTGGACTGGGCAAGAACGGAATTATTTGCCCAAGAACGGTGCTGGAAATGATTGCTGCAATTGCAAATGGCGATGCCCGAGTTGCAATCAACCTACTGGAACAGGCAGCTTCGATGCTTAGCACTGAAGGACCTCAGGAGATTACTATGAAGCACATCGAGGCTATTGCCGGAGAGAGGCTGGTAGCTTATGATAAGCAGGGAGACAATCATTATGATGTAACGTCAGCATTTATTAAGAGTATGCGTGGTTCTGACCCGGATGCAGCGCTTCATTATTTAGCCAGGATGTTGGTGGCAGGAGAGGATGTAAAATTTATTGCTAGACGCATTGTAATATGCGCAGCGGAAGATGTCGGCAATGCCGATCCGGCAGCACTTACGGTCGCTATGGCGGCAGCTCAGGCGGTACAGTTTATCGGTATGCCGGAAGGACGGATTCCGTTGGCGCAGGCGGCGGTGTATATAGCGACTGCACCGAAGAGCAATGCTGCATATATGGCTATTGACCAGGCAATGGCTGACATCAGGAATAGGAAGAGTGGACAGGTGCCTGATCATCTACGGGACTCGCACTATAAAGGCGCGAAAGTATGGGGGTACGGCAAAAATTATCTGTATCCGCACAATTATGAAGGGGCCTATGTGACGCAACAGTATTTGCCGGATGAACTAAAAGATGTCAGGTATTACAAACCTACAGAGTATGGTTTTGAAGCAACTATCGCTGAACGTTTACGACAAACAAAACGTAAATAATGGTAATAATTTCCAGGAAATAACAAATGTTTTTTAGCTGATAGAATATTGAAAAGCAAGCATATTCCCGACAAAAAAAGTCAACAATAGTTTTGCGTTAGCTTTGACAAAAGAATAATCTTTTGCTATATTTATATATAATAAAACCAATCAAATTACTCGGAAAAGCAGGAGTGGATGCCATGAAATTATCAACCAAAGGACGCTATGGTGTGTCTGCAATGTTTGACTTGGCTCTTCATTATGGCCAAGGGCCTATATCACTCAAAAGTGTAGCCCAACGTCAAGGCATTTCAGAGCATTACCTTGAACAGTTGATGGGAACACTGCGTAAAGCCGGGTACGTTAAGAGTCTTCGCGGATCACAGGGTGGATATACATTAACGAAAGAGCCGGATAAGATTACTGTGGGAGAAATTGTCAGGATTATGGAGGGACCAATTGCTCCTGTGGACTGTCTGCTCGCAGCGCCTGAGGACAACGAATATTGTGGACGGGCGGGGACTTGCGTGACCCGTGGCGTTTGGGCCAAGGTTCGCGACAGTATTACTGCCGTGGTTGATTCTATTACATTGGCCGATCTTTGTAATGAAGATAAACAAAAGGAGTGACGATTAGTGAAACGTATTTATTTTGATCATTCAGCAACAACCCCGGTTGATAAAAATGTGGCAACTTCGGTGCTGGAATATATGACTGATAAATTCGGCAATGCCTCCAGCATTCACAGCTTTGGCCGTGAAGCCCGCCGGGCGGTGGAGGAATCAAGAGAAAAGGTAGCAGCGCTCATTGGCGCTACGCCAAATGAAATTTTTTTTACTAGCGGTGGTACAGAAGGTGACAATCTTGCAATCAAGGGAGTAGCGTTCGCCAACCGTAAAAAAGGCAATCATATTATTACGTCAGCAATTGAGCATCATGCAGTGCTGCATACATGTGATTATTTGGAAAAGCACGGGTTTCAAATTACCTATCTTCCAGTGGACGAGTATGGCATGATTAGGCTGGAGGATTTGAAAAATGCTGTTACTGATAAGACAATTTTGATTTCGATAATGTTTGCAAATAATGAAGTTGGAACCATTCAACCGGTAAAAGAAATTGGTGCGTTTGCTAAAGAACGGGGCATCTATTTTCATACTGACGCTGTACAGGCAGCTGGTAACTATCCGATTGATGTGAAAGCCGATAATATTGATCTTTTAACTATGTCTGGACATAAATTTTACGCTCCGAAAGGGATCGGCGCTTTGTATATCCGAAGGGGTGTTCGGATTGAATCAATTCAGCATGGCGGTGCTCATGAACGTAATCTCAGAGCTGGAACTGAGAATGTTCCAGGTATAGTCGGGCTAGGGTTAGCAAGTGAAATTGCGAAGAATGAAATGAATAATAGAGTAGAGCGAATCTCTAAGCTGCGGGATAAAATAATCAGTGAAGTATCGTCAAATATTCCCCACACTAAACTCAATGGTCATCCAAAATTGCGGCTGCCGGGAAATGTAAATTTCAGCTTTCTTTATCTGGAAGGCGAGTCTCTGCTTTTGAATCTTGATATGAAAGGTATTGGGGCATCCAGCGGCTCGGCTTGTACTTCAGGATCACTAGACCCGTCACATGTGCTTTTGGCGATGGGCTTGACACACGAAGTTGCTCATGGTTCGCTCAGAATATCGTTAGGCCACGATAATACTGAAGAGGAAGTTGACTATTTTCTTGAGGTATTACCGGAAATTATTGATCGACTGCGGGCAATGTCGCCGCTCTATGGCGAAAGTGCTGAATTAAAGCCGGCTAATCCATGCAGTAACTGCCACGTTCACTAAAATTATTGATGGGAGAGAGTACACATGTATACCGAAAAAGTAATGGATCATTTTTCCAATCCGCGCAATGTGGGTGATATAAAAGATGCGGACGGTGTGGGCGAAGTTGGCAACGCCAAATGTGGTGATATTATGCGGATTTACTTAAAAGTTGATAATAACGATGTGATTACTGATGTTAAGTTTAAAACCTTTGGTTGTGGCGCTGCAATTGCTACCAGCAGTATGGTGACTGAAATGGTAAAAGGGAAAAAGCTTGATGAGGCGTTGGAAATTTCCAATCAGGCTGTAGCCGAAGCTTTGGGTGGGCTGCCACCTGCAAAGATGCATTGTTCTAATTTAGCTGCTGATGCTCTGCACGAAGCGATAAAAGATTATATCACAAAAAAGGGAAAGTGAGTGGTATGATGGTGAAGCCACGCGTGGTAGTAGCCATGAGCGGAGGGGTGGACAGTTCTTTAACTGCCGCCCTTCTTGTACGCCAAGGCTATGATGTTATTGGGGCAACAATGCAAATTTGGAACAGTGAACGAGAAGATATTGATGAGCGAGGCTGTTGCTCTCTGTCAGCTGTAGGAGATGCCAGACGAGTTGCTGATAAGTTAGGCATTCCTTATTACGTATTGAATTTTCGCGATATGTTTCAGAAGACTGTAGTTGACTACTTTATTCGCGAATACGCAGCTGGTCGGACGCCAAACCCCTGTATTGCTTGTAATCGCTATGTAAAGTTTGATGGTTTATTAAAAAAAGCTCAGGCTCTCGGAGCAGACTATGTAGCTACCGGGCACTACGCCAGGATAGATTTTGAGGAATGTAGCGGACGTTTTCTTCTTCGTAAAGGGATTGACGCTACAAAAGATCAGTCTTATGCCTTGTATAATTTAACCCAGGAAACCCTAAAATATTTTCTGATGCCTTTAGGGACCCTTACCAAAGTTGAGACACGACAAATGGCGAGAGAGCTTGATTTAGCAGTAGCCGAAAAGCCGGACAGTCAGGAAATTTGTTTTGTACCTGATGATGATTATAAAAAATTTTTAGCAGAAAAAGCACCAAAAAGTTTAAAATCTGGCAACATTGTTGATACTAACGGTAATATTATAGGTCGGCATCAGGGGTTGCCATTATATACTGTAGGCCAGCGCAAGGGACTTGGATTGGCGGCCGGAAAACCACTGTATGTAGTGGAACTGGACGTAGAGCGCAATCAGATCATTGTCGGAAATAATGATGATGTTTTTGCCAGTGAACTCATTGCCGAGGATTTAAATTATATTGCATTTGATAATCTCAATAAGCCTATGAATGCATTGGTTAAAATTCGCTATAACGCCAGTGAAGCTTTGGCAACAATTTCGCCTCTGGCTGATGGACAGGTTGGTGTCAAATTTTCTAAGCCTCAGAGAGCTATTACACCCGGCCAATCGGTGGTTTTTTATGACAATGATATTGTTCTCGGTGGCGGCACAATTAAGAAAGTTTTGCGTTAGCGGAACAATAATGATAAGAGGATAAATAAAAGATTACTAATTCGGCAATACTAGTAGTACCATCTGTTTTGGAGGCCTTATGCAGAAGCTGAGTGATGTTATCGGCTTGCCGGTCCTAGAAAAGACCAGCGGCTCACAGATAGGTGAAGTGCAGGAAGTGGTTCTGAACTATGCTAAAAAAGTTGTAACTGGTGTTATAGTCTCAGAAGCAACTTGGTTTAGCCATGATCGTGGCATTCTATTTCAGGACTTCGTCAACTTCGGACAGTATGCAATTAATGTCCAGGACGGCAAAGTGGTGCAGGATTTTTCCAATGTGCTTAATTCGGTTGATATTTGCGGGTTTCAGACCATTGTCGGCAAGGAGCTTTATACTGCACAAGGTAATTACCTTGGAATTCTAGCTGACTTTGTATTTGACCCGTCAACAGGAAATGTCAAGCTTTTGGAGCTATCTGATGGTGTGGTGACCGACTTTGTTTATGGTCGAATGGCCGTACCATTGACACCAGTTCTAGGCGTTATGGAAGATCGATTAATTGTTTCGGAAAGAATGCAGAAACTGCTTCAGGCCCTGAATCATAAGCCAAGTGAGGTGGACTGAGTGGACAATTGTCCGGTATGCGGGGCAAGGGCGATAGGTAAGGTTGGTATTGATCAATATTTTTGCTGGGATTGTTGTATTGAATTTATGCTCAAAGGTCAAGATTTAAAAATTTTCTATGTCGAAGCTGACGGCAGTCTGATTTCATACGATGATTACCTGCAGTCTACGGCCAATTTATAGCTCAAGGAGGGGTAATGCATGCGAAACGGTTTTTGGCACGGCTTGGTTTGGGGTGGATTAATTGGCACAGTATTTACAGCTGCTATGAGTCCGTTGATGAAACCAAAAAAGAAACCGCTTGTGGAGCGTAGCGCCAATGCTATAAAGGCCACTACCCGAGACTTGATGCGCGAAGCTCGGCGTACTCGTAAACGAATCATGAAGAAACTGTAATCAGAGTGACTTGGCTCCAAGCCAAGTCTTTTTCTTGTTTACTATAAGGTGGGAAGAATTGTGTTAATAGCGCGGACTACATTTAGATGGGTCCTGGTTATTTTAACCCTGATTCTCATAATATATTTTTTCTGGGTAGTGCGTAAAGGCTTATACCCGTTTATTATTGCGTTCTTCTTGGCATATTTACTAAATCCAGCAGTCAATTGGATCGAGAACAAGGGACATATGAGACGATGTTGGGCTATCTTGCTTGCTTACCTTGTAGTGTTCAGTATTATTATTTTAGGCGGCAGCTATTTGCTTCCCCTCATAATTAGAGAACTTGAGGGGTTTGCAGACGAATTACCGAAAATTACTGTAAAAGTTGAAGAACTTATCAATGACTTTCAATGGCAGTACCAAAATTCAACGCTACCTTATTCACTTCGCATAGCTTTGGATAATAATCTGACTACTCTAGAAGGAGAAGTGCACAATTTTATCGATGCGTTAATAGCTACAATTCTGGGAACGCTTACTCATATAATTGGAATAGCTGTGAGTCCGATACTTGCGTTTTATCTCTTGCATGATTGGAATGAAATAGAAGAATGCTTGCTGTATCTTTTACCTGGCAATTGGCGGCAAGAACTATGTACCATATTTCGGGATATCGATAAGGTTCTTTCCGGTATAATCAGAGGACAACTAATGATTGCTGTAATTGTAGGCATTTTAGTAAGTAGCGGACTCTATTTCTTAGGTGTTCGTTATGCTATTGTAATCGGAATTTTGGCAGGCATTTTTGATGTTATTCCATATTTTGGAGCAATTATTGGTGCTACGCCAGCATTAACGGTGGCGCTTTTAGATTCGTCAATCTTGGCAACCAAGGTAGCAGTACTATTCCTGATTATTCATCAGATAGAAGGAACGATTATAGGACCTAAAATTTTAGGGGACAAAACCGGCCTTAATCCATTGATCGTTATTTTAGTGCTTTTTATTGGTGAAGAATACTCAGGTGTAATTGGAATGTTGTTGGCTGTTCCAATAGTAGCGATTGGTAAAGTAATTATTAGGCACTTGGCAAAGAATTTAATATAATTAATTATGGCAATGTACTATATTCCAAACAGTAGCAGCTTTTGCCGATGATTGACAAGGCTGTCCAAATTATGTATAATTCGGAAAGAGTGTTTGCCTTGAGACAATGGAGGTTGATTGAATTGACCGGAAACGAGCTGCGGAAAAGGTTCTTGCAGTTTTTTGCTAGTAAAGACCATTTGGTTCTTCCAAGTTCTTCTTTGATTCCCGAAAATGATCCTACGTTATTACTAATAGGCGCCGGAATGGCTCCGTTTAAACCATTTTTCACCGGCAAAATGAAGCCTCCGAGTACTCGAATTACTACCAGCCAAAGATGTGTACGTACAGGTGATATCGAGAATGTAGGGCGGACTGCGCGCCATCATACCTTTTTTGAGATGTTGGGAAACTTCTCGTTTGGTGATTATTTCAAGAAAGAGGCTATACAATGGTCATGGGAATTTATCACCGAAGAGCTGAAGATATCGAAAGACCGGCTTTGGATAACAATACATACTAATGATGATGAAGCTTTTGAAATTTGGAATAAGGACATTAATGTGCCGGCGGACAGAATTATACGAATGGAAGACAACTTTTGGGAAATTGGTCCCGGCCCTTGCGGGCCTTGCTCAGAAATATATGTTGATCTTGGCGTTGAACGTGGATGCCAAAGACCTGAGTGTGCTGTAGGGTGCGACTGTGACCGCTATTTGGAAATATGGAATCTTGTTTTTACCCAGTACGACAGAGATGAAGCTGGCAATTATACACCTTTGGCTAAAAGGAATATTGATACTGGAGCAGGACTAGAACGTATTGCTTCGGTGCTGCAGAATAAAAAAACCAATTTTGAAACTGATCTGTTATTCCCGATCATTGAATACATGATGAAGGTTGCCGGGGTTTCTTACGGAAGCTCGGCCAAAACTGACGTATCCCTCAAGGTTATTGCCGACCATGGTAGAAGTATGACTGTGATGATTACTGATGGCATTCTGCCGGCTAATGAAGGTCGCGGCTATGTACTGAGACGGATACTGCGTCGGGCTGTTCGTCATGGGCGGTTAATGGGAGTTGAAAAGCCTTTTTTGGCTGATATTGTTGATGTTGTCGCCAATATTTTCGTGGATGCATTTCCGGAAATCGGTGATAAACGGGAATATATCAAGAAGGTTATTCAGCTTGAAGAAGAACGTTTTAATGCAACTCTTCTTCAGGGGATTGATCTTTTAAATAAACATATCCAGGAGTTGAAAACTGCAGGAAAAAAGGTACTTGATGGAGGCACGGCCTTTAAATTGTACGATACTTTCGGTTTTCCTTGGGAACTTACTCAGGAGATTTTAGACGAAGAGGGCATCGAGTTTGACAAGGTAGCTTTTGACCAGGCAATGAGTGAGCAAAGGGTTCGGGCTCGTTCAGCGAGACAAGAAAATGAACGACTTGACCTTCCTGATTTGTCTGGAGTGGTAACCGATGAACTGCACGTGGATTTCACTGCCACTGCCGGTAAAGTCGTAGTTATTATCAAGGATAGTGAAGTTGTAAATGAGGCTCATGACGGCGAGGATGCACTGGTTATTATTGATGTTACTCCCTTTTATGCTGAAGGCGGCGGTCAGCTTGGTGATAGCGGCTTAATTTCCGGACCACTCGGTAAGATGACAGTAAGCACTGCTAAAAAGCTTCCTGACGGTACGGTTTACCATTTCGGGCAAGTTGCCGAAGGCACGCTCAAAACTGGCGACGCGGTAACTATGACGATTGATAGTATGAAGCGTGCAGCCACCGCCCGAAATCACACCGCTACGCATCTTCTACATGCGGCACTTAAAGAGGTGCTGGGCGAACATGTTAATCAGGCAGGTTCACTTGTGGGGCCAGAACGGTTAAGATTTGATTTTTCACATTTTGCTCCAGTTGACGCTGTGGAATTAGCGGCGGTGGAAAAACGAGTTAATCAGGTTATTCTTGAGCATTTGACTGTTAATACTATTGAGACTACCCAAGACGCAGCTAAGGCTATGGGTGCTATGGCTCTATTTGGCGAAAAATATGGCAATATTGTTCGTGTGGTTATGGCAGGTGATTATAGCCGGGAATTGTGTGGCGGTACTCATGTTGCAAACACCGCCGAGATCGGCCTATTTAAGATTGTAACTGAGTCAGGTATTGGCTCTGGCCTTCGGCGAATTGAGGCTGTTACCGGTTTTGGTGCACTCGATTATATCAATACCAGGGAAGAGATTTTAACTCAGGTGGCGAAAACTCTGAAAGTCAGACCGGATGATGTGCTTGTTAGGCTTGAGGCGCTTAGTTTCCAGCTTAAAGAGACTGAGCATGAACTTGAAGCCGCTAACACTAAGTTAGCAAAGTTTGCTGTTCAGGACCTTTTGAATGGTGTTCAAACTGTTGGCGATGTCCAGGTTGTAATTGGTGAGGTCAATGCTGCTGATATGGACGATTTAAGGAAAATTGGCGATATGATTCGTGATCGTTTAGCAGTTGGTGTTGTAGTCTTAGGAGCAGTTATTGGGGAAAAGGTCAATTTTACTGTAATGGCTACTGCTAGCGCAGTAAAAAATGGTATTCATGCCGGAAATATTGTTAAAAAAGCTGCTGCCACGGCTGGCGGAGGCGGAGGCGGCCGACCAGATATGGCTCAAGCCGGCGGTAAACACCCCGAAAAAATATGTGATGCTCTTAATGCGGCGTTTGCAATGATAGAGAATCAACTTAATAAGCAGTAAGATTTTTAACCTTAGAAATACAGAGTTAAAAAGGAATGACTAGATTTAAACTTTATGGTCAATAGCTTTGAAGCAAACTAAGGTTATCAAAGATTTTTTAAATTTTTATCCCAAATAATTCCTTATTGACTGGTAATAGGACCTTAAAATAGGATATAATGTTATTATGATGTAAATACTATTAGGAGGGAGGGTGTCCTGTGTCTAATCCAACTGAACAAACAATGATGTTCAAGGTTGCCACTGAGGAAAGTGATGCTGCGGTTATAATCAACACCGTTTACGAGGCATTAAAAGAGAAAGGTTATAATCCAATTAATCAATTGGTGGGATACCTTATATCCGGCGATCCTTCATATATTACCAGTTATAAGAATGCCCGGATGCTGATTCGCAAACTGGAAAGAGATGAAATCTTAGAGGAGTTTGTGCGGGCATATCTGAAGGATAAGTAGATGGAATACGGCTTACTGGGGCGTACTGGGTTAAATGTATCCCGTTTATGTTTTGGCTCACTGACTATCAGTCCGCTACAGGCAAATTTGCCTCTGCATGAAGGTGCCAACGTTATTCGGACAGCACTAAGTGCAGGGGTTAATTTTATTGATACCGCTGATTTATACGATAATTACTCTTATATCGGTGAAGCAATTAAGGATTTCCCTGATGTGATTGTTGCTTCCAAATCTTATGACTATACATATAATGGCATGCGTCTTTCGGTCGAGAAAGCTTGTCGTGAAACTGGTCGAGACTATGTTGATATTTTTATGCTTCATGAACAAGTTTCCCGCCTAACATTGCGTGGGCATCGCGAGGCGCTTAATTTCTTGGCGGACGCTAAAGCTCAAGGTGTGGTACGAGCTGTGGGAGTATCAACCCATACGGTAGAAGTCGTTCAAGCTGCAGCGTTAATGGACGAGATCGATGTTATTCATCCAATACTCAATATTCGGGGAGTTGGCATCCTTGATGGTAGTGTCTACGATATGTTAGTTGCTGTAAAAAACGCGGCTGCCGCTGGTAAAGGCGTTTATACAATGAAAGCATTGGGTGGAGGCCATCTTATTGGTGAAGCACAAGCTGCTCTTCATTGGATACTGGCTCAAGAAGGTGTGAATGCCGTTGCGGTTGGTATGCAGTCAACTGCTGAGGTGGCGGTAAATACTGCTATTTTTAGCGGTAGCTTGCCTGATGCTGCCATGGCCGCGGTAATTGGTAAGCAAAAGCGCCGCCTATTGGTAGAAGAATGGTGTATAGGCTGCGGCAGCTGCGCCGCTAAATGTCCAATGGGGGCCTTAACAATTATAGAAAATAAAGCTGTACCAGATACTAAACGTTGTGTGTTGTGTGGCTATTGTGGTGCTTATTGTCCGGAGTTTTGCATTAAAATTATTTAGTTATTTGTTATAGCGGAGAGTTATTATGCGTATACTAGCACTTGATGTCGGTGACAAAACAATAGGGGTAGCACTTAGTGATGAATTATTGTTAACTGCGCAAGGTCTGGAAGTAATCAAACGTACCTCGCTAGACCGTGATGTAGTGCGGCTAAACCAAATAGTTTCTGATTACGCAGTTAGTGTTATTGTTATTGGATTACCGAAAAATATGAATGGCACTATTGGGCCTAGGGGAGAAAGCATTAAAGAGTTTGCGGCGCAAATGGCAGATGAATTTCCTGAGTTGCAAATTAAGCTTTGGGATGAACGACTGTCCACTGTTGCGGCAGAGCGGTCGCTAATTGCAGCAGATGTCAGCAGGGCTAAACGTAAAAAGGTTATTGATAAGATGGCGGCAGTATTTATTCTACAAGGATATCTGGACAGTTTAGGTTCTCGGGATCTTTCTTGACAGGGTATTTTTTCTAGGATACAATTTTTGATGGGCAGTACATAAGAAGGAGTGAAAACAAAACATGGCTGATTTTGACAAAGATGACATGGATGAAATGGAAGAAGAGCCTATCGTTGTTATGACTGATGAAGAAGGCAACGAATATTATTATCGGGAAGAAGTAATAATACCGGTAGGAGAAAAACGTTTTGCCGTATTGGTACCGATTGCTGTCGATGACGCTTGCGACTGTTCAAGTTGCGGCTGCGGTTGTGATGATGAAGAAACAGATGTTTTCATTGCTCGTATTGATGTCGATGAATCAGGTGAAGAAATTTATGTTGATCCGACAGATGAAGAGTTTGAAGAAGTTCGTCAAGCCTATGAAGCGCTGATTGACGAAGAAGATGAAGCCGAATAGGCTTCATTTTTTTTGTTGAATTGTGTATAATAGATTATCAGCATAAAAGAGGTGATAAATATACTTCATTTTAACAATCGCTCAACTGTAACAAAGGTCATTTATGTAATTATTGCGGTGCTATCAATTGCAGCAATAGGTTATGGGCTACCACAACCAGTGGACAACCCTGTAGGAGATTCAGTAACAATTGTAGTTAAGTCAGGAATGACCACTCAGACTATAAGCGATATGCTCTATGAACGAGGGATAATTAAAAGCGGCTTTGTGTTTCGGGTTGTAGCAAGGATTAAAGGACTTTCTAACACCCTCAAGGCTGGCGAATATACTTTTAATAAAGATATGTCGATTATTGAAATGGTTGGTGTACTTGGAAGAGGCGAGACTGAGAATAAAGATTTAACCGTTCCTGAGGGCTACACCATAAATCAAATTGCCGAATTAATAGAACAAAAAAAGATGGGCTCGGCACAAAAATTCCGTGATGCCGCTGCCTCCTTTGCACCTTTCGATTATATGATAAGTTCTTCGCCTGTGGTTTATAAGGCCGAAGGATATGTTTTTCCTGATACGTATAAAATAGCTACTGACGCTACTGAGGCACAGATATTAGAGATGATGGTTAACCAGTTCGATAGTAAGTTTACTCCTGAAATGCGGCAGAAGGCCAATAATTTAGGCCTTTCAATTCGCGAAGTGGTTATTTTGGCCTCGCTGGTTGAGAAGGAAGCTAGGGTTGCAGATGAACGACCGGTGATTGCTGGTGTTTTTCGCAATCGGATTAAAGCCGGTATGGCACTTCAGTCTTGCGCAACTATTCAGTATATTCTCGGTCATCCGAAGAGTGAATTAACGATCCAGGATACTGAAATACCTTCAGATTACAACACTTATCTTCATCCAGGACTTCCACCAGGCCCAATAAGCAATCCAGGTTTAGCCTCGATTAACGCGGTGCTTAATCCAGTTAAAACAGATTATTTATATTTTGTGGCTGACAAGAAGGGCGAACATCATAGATTCAGCCGAACATATACTGAACATCTTGCGGCCATTGAACAGGAAAATAAGTAATGAACGATTTATTAAAAATACTTGAAGATTATGCTGCTAAGCATCAAGTTCCTATTATCGCGAAGGATAGCGCCGTGGTACTTGAGGCGACTGTGGCAGCGAAAAGGCCTGCGGCTGTGCTGGAAATCGGCACAGCCATAGGTTATTCTACTCTGCTGATTGCTGCTAGCGCTGCCTTTGGCACTAAAATTACTACTATTGAGATTGATGAAGCGCGAGCTAAGCTAGCGCGTTCTTTTTTTGAGCAGGCTGGGTTAGCGCCATATATCGAGTTGTTGGTGGGTGATGCTGCCCAAATACTGCCCCAGCTTACTGGTAATTTCGACCTGGTTTTTATCGACGCTGCAAAAGGACAATACCTTGATTATTTGTCGAAAATACTGGGAAAACTTTCACCAGGAGCAGTTATTATTGCTGACAATGTACTATTTCGTGGTTTGGTAGCAGTCGATGACCTGCCGCCTAAACGTTATCGAACGCTGGTCAAGCGCTTGCGTGCTTATCTTGAATTTGTTACCAGCGATCCACGCTTTGAGACTAAAATTCATGATATCGGCGACGGTATTGCGGTTACTTATTATCGAGGGGAGAACAACTATTGAAACCGATCGAACTTTTGGCTCCGGCAGGAAATATGGAAAAACTCAGAATCGCACTAGCTTATGGTGCAGACGCGGTTTATTTCGGCGGAAAAATGTTTGGGCTTAGGGCTTTTAGTGATAACTTTGAGCTTGATGAGCTGAAAACTGGTATTGCTCTAACTCATGCTGCTGGTAAAAAGGCTTATATAACTGTTAATATATTTCCACATAACGCTGATTTAGCTGATTTACCTGAGTATTTGCGATTTCTCCGTGATAATGAGGCGGATGCGCTAATAATTTCTGATCCAGGGATATATCGTATAGCAAGACAAATAACGCCTGAGTTATCACTTCATATAAGTACTCAAGCTAATAATACTAATTGGTCATCAGTGCTTTTCTGGGAGGAACTTGGTGCAAAAAGAGTGGTTCTAGCCAGAGAGCTTTCCCTAAAAGAAGTAAAAGAAATCAGGGATCGTACAACAGTGGAGCTTGAAGCATTTGTACATGGTGCAATGTGTATCTCTTATTCCGGTCGCTGTCTTTTAAGCAACTACTTTACTGGTCGTAATGCTAATCACGGAGAATGCGCTCAGCCTTGTCGTTGGAAATATTCTTTGATGGAGGAAAGTCGCCCAGGACAATATTTTCCTGTGCTGGAAGATGAAAAGGGAACATATATCTTTAATTCTAAGGATTTATGCCTCTTATCCCATATACCAGAGCTAGCTAAAGCTGGCTTAAATGGGCTTAAGATTGAGGGACGTATGAAAAGTGTTCATTATGTAGCTACGGTGGTAAAGGTATACCGGCGTGCTTTGGATGCTTATTTTGCTTCGCCAGATGCTTTCAGCGTAAGTGCTGATATGTTGGAGGAACTCGCCAAAATTTCTCATAGGCCGTATACTACAGGCTTTTACTTTAATAAGACCGATCACTGTGATCAAATTTATGATCGATCAACTTATAATCAGACTCATGATTTCATCGGTCTAGTAAAAAGCTATGATATAGCAACCGGTATGGCTCTGATAGAGCAACGGAACAATATAAAGTTAGGCGATGAAATAGAAGTATTTCAACCGCATTCGGACAACTTTCAGCAAAAGATTGACCAAATGTTTGATTGTGAAGGAAATGCTATAACTGTTGCTCCGCATGCGCAACAGCTTGTTTCTATAGCGATGGATAGGCCAGTAACTGAGTATGCTATGTTGCGGCGAAAGGGGATTCAGAATGACGGATGACAGTTCTGTTTATTTCCGGGTTGCTACTCAATATGTAAATTATGTAAATTGTATTTTTGAGGGCTATGAATACCTTGGCGTTGTAAGTACTGTTGATCGTGATAAGAATCTGCTGGTGGTTAGGGCAACGCCAGATACAGCTGATGATGTACGGAAAATACTAAAGAATCTTCCTATAGTAGTAGAAATGCTTTAAGCGTCAATTGATATTAAGTATCAAATACTGTGAATGGCTTCTAAAGTGATTACTGAAAACCATTTTATAAGAAAGGAGTTTTTTTAGTTAAAACCTACATTATTATTTTAAAAGAACTTATTGAATAAAAGGGAATTTTTAAGTGTTGTATAATATTTTTAAGCAAAACAAATTATATTGTATGGAAATAAGGGGGAAACATGCGGTTTGAAATTCAATTACGCATATTATGTATTACAATAGTGTTATGTTGCTTTTTTATCTTTTCGATTGTTTCGGCAGAAGAAAAGATGATTGCTGAATTTTGTCCTGATAGTCTTGATGCAGTAATTTTAGATCGCCCAACAACAATGTATGCAGCACCACTTATACGGAACGGCAATACATATATTCCACTAAGTTATTTGATTAAGGCCCTTGAGATTAAAGACGCTAATATTGACATAAACGGCGTTGTTACTTTGCGAAAGGGCGATATAGTAGTAACGTTTAATCCTACGGGAACTTTATCAGTTAATAGCAAGAAATATGAGTTAGGGACACCAATAGCTCTTGGAACCTCAGATACAATTGAAGGAATGTATGTAAAAGTCGTTCCCCTTGCTAAAGCTTTTGGGTATTCAACAGATTGGGATACAATGGATCAAGCAATTAAAATATTGCAGGGAATCGAGCTCTTGAACTATTCTGATCTTGCGGTTAATCAAATAACTGTACATAGCAATAATATGACAGAGGTTGTTCGAATTTTAGGCGAACCGGTAGAACTTTCAGATCCGATGCAAGGAAAATTTTTGACTCGCTATGCGGTATATCCTGGGCTGAAGATATACTATCAGACTACGTACTCTGCACAGTGGTATACCTGTGGAATAGATATACTTTCCAGCGATTACTCCACTGCTAGAGGTCTAAAAGTAGGCGACCGTATTGAGAAAATGCTTAAGTTGTACGGAAGTGGTTATGTTTTTAATGAAAAGTACAATTGCTACACCTATCAGATGTTGACAAGTTACTGGCAAAATCAAGGAATGGCAGTTACTGCAAAGGGGGGAGTCATTACTAAAATCAGGCTATTTGACGAAAGCGTAGATTAAAAAAAATATCCTCGTAACTGGGAATGAACCAGTCATGAGGATATTTTTTTACCCCGAAACTCTCATTCCAACAATTTAGAACGTAAGGTGAAGGCGGTAATGTAAAAGTACAGTGGCTTAAGATTACATAAGAAAACTTATCGGACATAAAAGTTGCCTGTTTTAAGCAAACTTATTTTATAAATTAAAAATTGTTTTGGGTAAAAAGGCAATATATGGAGAAAATATTGCCTGTGAGGTGAAAAAATGATTTATACCCAAAAGCGGGTTTATAAAGTAAGGTTGGTTTTCTTTTTACTGAGTGTAATGTTATTAGCCAGATTACTTTTTCTGCAAATTCTTGATGGTCCAAAACTAACGGTTCAAGGTCTTAGTAGTCGAGTACAGGAGGTTCCAGTTGAGGTTCCTCGTGGAGAGATATTTGACCGTAATGGTGTACCTTTGACTAATACCACACTGCAATACAGCGTGGCAATTTTTCCTGACCAAGTAGCTGATTCAGTAAAAACGGCGGCTGAATTGGCGGAATTGATTGGTCTAGATGCGTCATATATTGTTGCTGAAATAGTTGATCAGCGTCGCCCATTCAAACTCAAAGAAGCCATTGCTCCAGATGTCGCTAAAGAGATTAATTGCCGTGGCATACCTGGGGTAGTAGCAGTTGCTGAACGGGTGAGGTATGGCTATTCAGGGCTGGCGGCACATGTTGTCGGCTATATAAATACTGCTGATAATAAAGGTGTCAGCGGCCTTGAAGGACGTTTTGACGATCTTCTTAGGGTCGGTCAAACAACTTATTTGGCAGCAATGGTTGATGCCGGCCAACAACTTATTCCTGGATTGGGTTATAAACGTTTAGAGTATACTAGTGGTAAAGAAGCCACCAGCATTGTCCTGACTTTGGACAGCAATGTAGAAAAAATAGTTGAGAATGTTTTGGACCAATATGCCGTTAAAGGAGCTGTGGTAGTACTCAGGCCTTCTACCGGCGAGGTAATCGCGATGGCCTCTCGACCTAACTTTGATGCTAATCAGGTCAGCGTTTATTTAAGACGGGACAGTTCGCCACTGGTAAATCGGGCAATAGCTGCCTATCAGCCAGGTTCGGTATTTAAATTGGTGTTGGCGGCGGCAGCACTTGAAGAAGGCAAAATTACTCCAAATGATACTTTCTACGATCCAGGGTATATCGATGTAGATGGTCAAAGATTTAAGGGCTGGGACTACGCTACCGGCGGACATGGTCGAATTACCTTTCAACAGGCGCTTGCTTATTCAAGTAATCCAGCGTTCATAAATATTGGATTGACGCTGGGAGGGAATACGTTGATAAAATACGCTAAACTGCTTGGGTTTGGCGAAAAGACAGGCATTGACATTGATGATGAGGATGCAGGTAATCTGCCATCGCCAGATAATCTTTATCCAGGCGATTTGGCTAATTTGTCTATCGGGCAAGGATCGCTGGAAGCTACGCCACTACAGATAGCCTGTCTATTATCAGTAATTGTCAACAACGGTATTAAAATCGAACCATATCTTGTCAGTCAACTAACAACACCTGATAGACGAATAATAAAAAGCTTTTTCCATGGTGAAGGAAAAAGAATTCTATCCTCAAAGACTGCTGCCAAGATACGTGAGATGCTGGTAATGGCAACTAAAAATGGCACCGGGATTGCAGCATATGTTGATGAAGGCGGTGCGGCAGGAAAAACCGGAACTGCGGAGACTGGACGGAAAAACGCAGCTGGCCAAAGTATTAATCATGCGTGGTTTGCTGGATATGCCCCTCTTGATAATCCACAGGTTGTCGTGGTAGTATTTGTAGAAGATGGTATGTCAGGCAGCGAAGTGGCCGCACCGCTGTTTCATGACATTGTTACGCAAATTTTAGCTAATGATGCTACCGAGCATCACTGAAAATAAGAAACCATTATATATATACATAAAATGACACGGGCGGAGGGATTTGTTTGCAGTATCTAGAATTGGCAAAGCAAGCGGTTAAAGAAGCGAGAAAAGTGGGGGCTAATGCTACTGAAGCATATATACTTGATGCTAAATCGTTGCAGGTAGAAGTGGCTAATGAGAATGTTGAAACCCTAAAATTTTCTGAAGACACGGGAATAGGTATACGGGTTATTTCAGCGGAAGGTCGGGTGGGCTTTGCTTTTTCGACCAATATTGAACCCAATAGTATAAAAACTGTTATAGATCAAGCTATTGCCAACAGTCACAATACTTTTGCTGATAGGTTTAACACTTTACCGTTACCGCACTCAACAGAATTTGGAATGAACCTTTTAGATCCTGCAATTGCTGCCGCTGGAGTAGAGGAAAAAATCGAATTGGCAAAGCGGGTGGAAATGGCCGCTAGAAGAACACAGAGGTGTATAAAACGTACGGAACGCTGTGTTTATGAGGACGCAGAATACGGAGTTGCTTTAGTTAACTCCAATGATTTGGCAATACAATATCGGTCTGGTTATTGCGGCTTGTATGGCGTGGTACTAGCAGAAGAGGATAGCGATGTGCAAACCGGCATGGCGCTAAATTTTACTCGTTCTTATAGTGAATTGTCACCGGAAGATGTTGGTCGAGAAGCAGCCGAAGATGCCGCTTTGCTTATTGGTGCTAAAAGCATTGGAACTACAAGAGCAGCTTTGGTTTTAAGTCCATATGTTGTTACGAATTTTTTCTCGGTACTTATTCCTTCTCTTAGTGCCGATGCCGTTCATAAGGGACGCTCTTTGTTTAAAAATAAGGTTGGAACTAAGGTTGCCTCTTCGCTTATTTCGCTCTTTGATGATGGATTAATGTCTGGAGGAATCGCAACAGCGCCAATCGACGGCGAGGGTGTATCATCGCAGCATACCGAACTTATTGCTGACGGCGTATTAAAAGGTTATCTTCATAATTCTTATACTGCTTTAAAAGATAATGTTTCTAGTACTGGCAACGGTGTTAGGCATTCATTTAAAGGTATGCCGGAAATCGGGCCAACAAATATTTTTATTTCAGCAGGGAAGACTTCTCGCCAACAACTACTACATGAGGTGAAAGACGGGTTTTATGTTACCAACGTGATGGGTATGCACACCGCTAATCCTATTTCTGGCGATTTTTCAGTTGGTGCATCAGGAATTTGGATTAAAAACGGCGAATTTACCCAGGCAGTTCGAGGGGTAGCTATTGCTGGAAATATAGTAGATCTATTGAGTGAGGTAGACGCTGTTGGCGACGACCTACGATTTTTTGGTTCGCAAGGAGCGCCGACCATTCGAATTAGTCAAATTACTATAAGTGGTAACTAATTTGCGATTTATCAGTAGCTGCTAGTCAAGAGAGATTAATTATGGTAATATTTATATGGTCAGTAACTACAAGGCTGTGATTATATGAATATGACACTAAAACGGGTTTTGGTTATTCATGGACCAAATTTGAATATGCTGGGGAAACGGGAACCGGATGTTTACGGTTTTCAGTCACTTGACAATATTAATGCGCTTATCAAGGAGAAAGCTGATGCTTGCGGGTTAACGGTTTCCATTGTCCAGACAAATCATGAAGGTGTCATGGTTGATACTATTCAAAATGCACTCGGTCAATATGATGCTATTATCATAAACCCAGCCGCGTTTACTCATTATAGTATTGCGGTACGTGATGCTTTAGCTGCAGTAGCATTACCAACTATTGAAGTTCATTTATCTAATATTTATTGTCGGGAAGAGTTTCGTCACCATTCGGTTACAGCACCAGTGGTAAATGGGCAGATTAGCGGCCTGGGCTACAGGGGATATCTTTTAGCGCTTGAAGCTATGGTTGCGTTGCTGAATGGAGGGAACAACCAGTTATGAATACCAGGTTAACCAGCTTACGCGAGTTTTTAACCTCACGTCAACTTGATGGCATTCTGATTAACAAACCAGAAAACTGCCGGTATTTTAGTGGATTTACCGGTTCATCTGGAATTTTGTTGATTACTAAACAGGCTGCTAGACTTATAACTGATTTTCGCTATATCGAACAAGCAAGCAAGGAAGCTACCGGATTTGATATTATTCGTCATGGCAGCAACCTATATGAGACAGTAAGAGCGGAGATTAGTGACCAAAGCTTAAATCGTGTTGGTTTTGAAAGCAGTTTTGTGACTTATACCGAATATCAACAACTGGTAAATTTGGCGGTGGATTTTGTTCCCGTTATTTTGGATGAATTGCGCATGATCAAGGATGCCAGCGAACTGGTATTTATTCGTCAGGCTGTTAATTTGGCGGATATGGCTTTTACTCATATACTATCTTTTATTAAGCCAGGAGTAACCGAAAATGCCATTGCGCTGGAGCTAGAGTATCATATGCGTAAGAATGGTGCAGAAAATGCCGCTTTCGATACAATTGTGGCGTCAGGTGCTAGATCTGCTTTGCCACACGGCAGAGCATCTGAAAAAGTCATTGAAGTCGGTGATTTGGTAACAATGGATTTTGGTGCCCTTTATAAAGGTTATCACTCCGACATCACTAGGACTGTGTCTGTAGGCAGGGCTTCAACAAAACAACGCGAAATATATAAATTAGTGCTTTCAGCTCAGTTAGCTGGTGCTAGTGCAATAAGGCCAGGGATGTGTGCAAGTGATGTAGACAACGTTTCGAGGAAGATAATTTCCGATGCTGGGTATGCGAACTTTTTTGGGCATGGATTGGGGCATGGTGTGGGTCTGGCAGTTCATGAGGAGCCACGGTTATCACCATCTTGTAATACTGTTTTGTCTTCTGGAATGGTAATAACAGTAGAGCCCGGAGTTTATCTGCCGGACTGGGGTGGAGTGCGTATCGAAGATACGGTGGTTGTAACCGCTGACGGCGTTGAAATTCTTACCGCCAGCAGCAAGGAATTTATAGAATTATAGTTGTAATTTGGAGGTTTTGCAATGATATCAAGTAATGATTTCCGTAATGGCGTGACAATTGAAATTGATGGAAATGTCTGGCAGGTAGTTGATTTTCAGCATGTTAAGCCAGGTAAGGGCGCTGCATTTGTTCGCGCAAAACTCAAGAATGTCCGCACCGGAGCCGTAGTTGAGCGTACCTTTAACGCTGGGGAAAAGATGCCTAAGGCACGCATTGACCGTCGGGAAATGCAGTATCTTTATGCAAGTGACGACATGTTTAATTTCATGGATAATGAAACTTATGATCAAATAGCTTTAAATGCTGATCAGTTAGGCGATGCCGTACGCTTCCTAAAAGAAAATATGAATATTGGTATAATGATGTTTCAGGGAACCATTATCGGCCTGGATCTACCATATTCAGTTGAACTTGAGGTTGTTGAAACTGACCCTGGTATTCGTGGCGATACCGCTACTGGTGGAACTAAACCGGCGAAGCTTGAAACAGGATACGTTGTTAAAGTTCCGCTGTTTATTAACACCGGTGATATTCTTAGAATTGATACTCGCACTGGAGAATATATCGAAAGAGCCTAATGAAATACAAAAAAAGATAGTACCCCAAAAACGGTTCTATCTTTTTTCTTGACTATTATAGTACGCATAAGTAATATTATATGTACGAAATATATTGGAGATTTAATGATGAAACTTACAAATGTAGAATTTATGTTATTGCAAATTATCAGTGAAAATGAAAAAATATCAGGGTATGAGATTAACCAGCTAGTAGAAGAGCGGGGTTATAGAGAATGGGCTGATATTGGGACTACCTCGATTTATGTTGGTCTTAATAAATTGGACAAAAAGAAGTTGGTAACTTCCTATATTGATTCAACAAAACAAGGAAAAGGCCCCTTGCCACGAAAGTTCATGATAACACCTGAAGGTAACAACATTTTAAGGCAAGAGATAGTAAGAGGGTTATCATCTTCACGGGAACGGGATTATCGATTTGATTTAGCTCTTGGAGCAACTCAGTTTTTGCCTCATCATGAGGTTATTATAGCGCTTCATAGTAGAAAATCGATGCTTAGAGAAGCGGCTAAAAATATTAATAGCAAACTTAATTTTCAAGGTGGAAAACAGCTTCCTTTTAATGTAAGAACATTATTTGAACACCCTCTTTTTTTAATTAAAAATGAAATCGATTTTATTGATAAATTATTAGATGAGTTCTCAAAAAATTAACATCGTGTTACAGAGAGTATCCTTGAAAATATAGAGTAAGGAGTAATAGTATGAAAAAGTATTTTAAAATTAGTTTTTTGGGTATTTTGTCTTGGTTGATTCCATTAATTGTTTCTCTTTTCTTTTATTCACAAGATGGAAAACTTTCAATAGACAGTTATTTGTTTAAATCACTTATGATAGTTGTTGGTGGGGTTTGTGGCGCAAGTTTGCTAGTATATTATTTCAAGACGATAAAGAGTAGATATATCTCAGAAGGAATTGTAATTGGATTAATTTGGTTGGTAATAAATGTAGTTTTTGATTTAATAACTATAGTACCTATGTCAAAAATGACTATTGTTGATTATTGTTATCAAATAGGTTTAAGGTATTTATTAATTCCTATAATGAGTGTATCTATGGGATATATAGCAACAAACGTCAAGCAGGATTAACTAATTCAAACATAGTTCGCTGCCGTCTATCTGCGCTAGCGATTTATATAAAATTTTTCTCGAATCCCTGGTTATGATTTCGTATACCGGTGGCAATAATAAGAGTATGTATCCGAACTTAACTGAGGGGGTTTGATGATGAGCAATATTAAGGAAAAAGTATCATACTTACAGGGGCTTACAAAAGGGCTTAATGTCACTGATCAATCTACGGAAGGTAAGTTAATGTTAAATGTAGTAGATGTACTCCATAATATGGCTGAAGAAATTCACTATTTGGAGACTACGCAGGAAGACATGGAAACTTATATGGAAACAATTGATGAGGATTTGTCTGATTTAGAAGATGTCGTTTATGAAGAAGCCGAAGATATGGAAGTTGTGGAGGTTGAATGTCCAGATTGCCATGAAACAGTGGCTTTTGAGTCCAGCCTGTTGAATGATGATGATATTATAGAAGTTACTTGTCCTAACTGCGGTGAAGTGGTCTATGAAAATACGTTGGATTATGCCGAAGATAATTATGGCGACATGAACGACGTTAATACAAATCTAAGACGAAGTATGCATCCTGGCGTTTAGTATATGGCATTAGCAGCATTAATCCCGGTCATCCGGGATTTTTTGTTATTTGTGGAATAATTTACTATCTGTTTCCATATCTATGTAAAGAAAGGGCGGAGACAGGTTATGAAGTCACATATAAACTGGGAAAAAACGGTTTACCCTGTTTTAGCGCCGAAACTTGCCGGAATTTTAAAAGAGGCTTTACCTCAGGTTTTAGATCAGGCTATGGAAATACGACTTAGGACTGGCAGGCCCCTTTTGGTGGTCACCTCTAGCGGTGACGTTTTTCTGTCCGCAAACGGAAAAGCTGCTGCGTTTCCACAGGCAGCTTATATTTGTTCACATGAAGATTTGGCTCAAACCATGCAGCTTATTAGTAAAAACTCTTTGTACGCATTTGAAGAAGAATTACGAATGGGTTTTTTGACTGTAGCAGGTGGACACCGTGTCGGATTGGCTGGACAGGCAGTTTTGGCAGGCGGGAAAATTGTAACTTTAAAGAATATCAGTTCAATGAATTTTCGATTGGCTAGAGAGGTTTACAGCGCCGCTAATACTGTAATTCCTTATGTTATAGCCCAAAATGGCAATATTTACAATACCCTTATTGTTTCGCCACCGCGCTGTGGTAAAACTACTCTCTTGCGTGATCTTGCACGACAAATTAGCAATGGAGTGCCATGTCTGTCATTTGGTGGAGTACAGGTAGGTCTGGTGGATGAACGTTCTGAGATTGCAGCATGCTTGGATGGAGTTCCAACAGCGGATTTAGGACCTCGAATTGATGTTCTGGATAGTTGTCCCAAGGCAGACGGTCTCTTAATGCTCATTCGTTCGATGGCACCGCAGGTTTTGGTGACCGACGAATTAGGACGACAAGCTGATGTTAGTGCGCTGAACGAAGCTTTACACGCAGGGGTAAGTGTAATAGCAAGTGTTCACGGACGTGATATGAACGATATAATTGCAAGACCATATGTTGGTGAGCTTATTAGGGAGAAGTTTTTTGACAGATACATAATTCTCGGTGGCAAACCTCAAGTGGGGACAGTAACTCAGATAATTGCAGCTCAAAATAATGAGGTTATATACAACCGTGAGGTTGGGGTGGCAATATGTGGCTAAAATTGATTGGCTGCTGTTTAGTAATAATCGCAGGGACTTTAACTGGCTTTTCTCTGGCTGCACGCTATAACGAACGACCTAAGCAAGTCAGACAGTTAATTGGTTGTATTACCTCACTAGGGTCTTACATAAATTATGTTTCTTTGCCGCTCTCCGAAGCTCTTATCCGCTCTGCGGGAATGATCGAAGGTCCAGTACGGGATCTATTTCAACAAGCAGGTTCGTTTATAGATACTAGCGGTTGGCGGTCTCCTCAGGAAGCATTTGCCGAAGCGTTAAATATGTTGGAAAACGAACTAGCTATTCATAAACCGGAACGTGAAATTATGCTGCTCTTAGGCGCAAATCTAGGTGCTGTTGACCGTAAAGAACAACAAAAGCATCTAGACTTAGCCAAAGTTGAGTTAGAAAAAATCCATCAAGAGGCAATAATTGCTAGAGATCAAAATGTAAAAATGTACCGTTACCTTGGAGTTTGCGGTGGGTTGGCTATCGCTATCTTGTTAGTCTGAGGGGAGGAGAATAATGGGACTTGATATATTGTTCAAAATTGCCGGAGTAGGAATACTTATTTCAGTTATTCATACTGCCCTGAAACAGGCAGGAAAGGAAGATATGGCCCAGTTGTGCACACTAGCCGGCTTTGCTATTGTGCTTCTATGGGTGGTGCAATTGTTGGGACAGCTTTTTACTACTGTGCAGGGCGTTTTCAAGTTGTTTTGAGAGGTGCCGAATGGAGATTGTTCAGATTGTCGGGCTTGGGTTTATAGTAACCTTACTTATTCTTATAATTCGCACGCAAAAGCCTGAATTTGCTGTCCAACTCAGTCTTGCCCTGGCGACAATTATTTTTTTATTGGTATTAGGCAAAATTAACTTGGTTATCGGCCTAATTAGAGATTTAGCTGATAAGGCTAATGTCAGTCAGATGTATCTTAACACTATCTTAAAAATAATTGGTATTGCTTATATTACTGAATTTGGAGCGCAGGTATGTCGGGATGCTGGGGAGGGCGCGGTGGCTGGAAAAATTGAGTTTGCTGGCAAAGTGCTGGTGATGGTACTAGCTATTCCAATTATTGCCCTTGTTCTTGAGACTATTGTAAAACTGCTTCCCTAAAGGTGGCTAGGCGCATGAAAATAATTACAGCAATAACAATTTTTTGTTTGCTATTTATTGGCGGAGTGGCTACGGCTCAGCCTCAGCCTCAAACTCCACCTGATGAAAAAAGTATTATTGGGCAGCTTCTTAATTCTTTATCAATAGAGGAAGTAAATAATTTCATTGTAAAAATTAATCGAGAATTAGATGAAGATATTCCACAGTTAAACCTAGCTTCAATTCAGCAGATTGCCGATAAAGGGCTCGAGCTGGATTGGGCGACAGTAAAACAAGTTATTTTATCGCGCTTTTTTCGTGAAATGGCTGTTAATATTCATTTGATGGGGAAATTGATATTTTTGGCGGTACTGTCAGCTTTGCTGCAAAATCTCTTGAACTCATTTGAACGTTCAACTATTTCGCTTTTAGCCTATAGTATCTGCTATATATTTATGCTGGTTATCGCTTTAAC
The DNA here is from genome assembly GCA_017889635.1 of Bacillota bacterium. Lineage (GTDB taxonomy): Bacteria > Bacillota > Negativicutes > Sporomusales > CTSoil-080 > CTSoil-080. The sequence goes on from JAGGAC010000003.1 coordinate 146,605, forward strand.
AGCATTTTTTAATGCACTTACGCTTGCTCGAACTACAGTTGAAGCAATGGTAGGTTTTATGGAAGCCTTGCTGCCACTTTTAATCTCGCTATTAGCAGGTGTTGGAGCAGTTACTTCAGCGGCCTTATTTACACCAATGATGATGTTTGTCGTTACTTCGGTAAGCATAATTGTCAAAGATGTTGTATTACCACTTTTATTTCTTGCGGCTGTACTCCAATGCGTAAATTACTTTTCCGATCACTATCGTCTTAGTAATCTCAGCAATTTGCTGCGTCAAGTAGGAATGGTAGTACAAGGTTTTACTATGGTTATATTTGTGGGGATAATTACTATCCAAGGCGTAGCTGGCGGAGTGGCTGACGGAATAGGTTTGAGAACAGCCAAGTATGCTGCATCAACTTTTATACCTGTTGTTGGTAAGATGTTTGCAGATACGGTTGAACTAGTAATGGGGGCTTCACTTTTAGTCAAAAATGCTATTGGTATTTTCGGAATAGTAATGGTGTTTACCATATGTGTGTTTCCATTGATAAAACTTATTTCGTTAATTCTTATTATGAAAGTTGCTGGAGCTCTGGTACAGCCGCTGGGTGATGAAAGAACCGCTAACAGTCTCGATGTTATGGGGAATAATTTAATGCTGATATTTGTTGCAGTATTGACCGTAGCGCTGATGTTGTTTCTGGCGATTACCATCATAATTGGCGTAGGCAGTATGACGATGATGCTTAGATAAATTAGCGTACAGGATGGGAATAAAATGATGACGGTGCTCATACTCTGGGTTAAAACGCTGATTATGGTTATTCTTTTTGCTTCCTTTTTGGAATTACTGTTGCCCAACAGCAGTATGCAACGCTTTGTACGAGTTATTATGGGTCTTTTAATAATGCTGGCGATATTAAATCCGATCATCGACTTATTCCGCTCTAATTTGATAAGTCAGCCAGTAGCATCAATTGACACTCATTCAGATTCAAGCAAAGAAATAAAGGACATTGAGAAATCGGTTATCCGTGAGCGTGATCGTTTAGCGGAAGAGCTTTATATAAAAGAACTGGCAAGGCAAATTCAGTCAGTGGTTCTTGCCATAGACGGTGTTGAAGATGCCAAGGTAACAATTAAATTAGATCAAACCAAGGTGGGACACGGCGCTCTGCATAAGGTAATAATTTATTTAAAACCAGGCATATCGGTCGCAAAACATGAAGTAACCAAAGTTGTTATCAGTCCTGAAGACCGCCCAATTAAAAATAGTATCAAACCAGAACTCAAAACAAAAGTAATACATACAGTAGCAGAACTATATCAACTCCGTGACGAACAAGTTGAGATCGTAAGTATAGAATAAAACCAGTTGACTCTAGGAGGTAAATATGAGCGTCATTGGAGAGTTGCTTGACAGCACAAAAAAAGTATGTTCTTCAAGTATATTCAAACGGGCTGCTATAAGCCCGAAGCTTGTAATGATTGGAGTTTTAGGGATTATTTTACTGTTAGTGGGAGGGATTCTTGAAACCAAGTCAACTGATAAATCGGAATCAGTAACGCCGCCGCAAGCGGTGAGCGCAATACCGACTACAAATAAAAATTATGAAGATGCTCTTGAAGCAAAACTTGCCAACTTGTTGTCTCAAGTAAACGGAGCTGGAACGGTGGCAGTTAATATTACTTTGGAAAATGGCAGTGCACAGGAATATGCGAAAAATGTTACTAAAGAAAGTAAAACTGTAGCTGAAAAAGATACAAGTGGCGGTGTTAGGACGACAGTAGAAACCAAGGAAAGCACCCAAGTGCTTTTAAGTAAGGAAAATGGTATCGACAGGCCAGTTATTGTAAGGGAAATAAAACCGGCTATTAAAGGAGTTTTGGTCGTAGCTGAAGGAGCTGAGAACTCTATAGTCAAGGCAAACCTTGTTCGAGCGATTGAAGCTGCTCTGGGAGTTCCTTCCTATAAGATAACAGTATTGCCGCAGCGAAAGTGAGGATTAGATGATGTGGGTATTAAAGTTAAAGAAACCTAACAATTTTGTAGTAGGACTTATCATCCTGGTTGTGGTAGCATTGATTGCTTTAGGTATATGGGGGTTTAGCCGAGAAAATCAAATGGTAAGAGTTGACAGAACTACCGCCAGGCAGGTTTCAACAACTGTTTCCTTAGATACAAGTATTCCAGTGTCAAATCAGGATTTTTTCGTAGAATGCCGTTTGGATCGTGACCGTCTTCGTAGTGAGCGTTCAGATATGCTGCGTGATGTTATCAAGACGGCAGAGAATGAGGAATCTCGCCAAAAGGCCCGCAATGATGCTTTAAAATTGGTACTTGACAAAGAGCGTGAAACGGAAATAGAAAGCCTAATAAAGGCGCGTGGATTTACTGATGCATTGGTGCTTGTACAGGATAATACTGTCAGCGTCGTTATTAAAACCAACACTTTATCGCGTGAAGATGTAGTACAGGTAGCAGATGTCATCAGTCGCGTTTCTGGGGCTAAACCTGAAGATATTACTATAAGCGCGAAACCATAAAAAGTTCTATGCCACGGTGAAAATCGTGGCATAGAACTTTTTATGACTGTAGTGTATTATTTGCTATAAATCGAAAAAGTCTGGTATAATATTAGAGCTATAAAATATTGTATATAAAATATCATTTTAGTATTTAAATGATTGGGGGGGCTTAAACTTGGAAAAGTGGCCCGAGAGAACAGAACACACCGATGCTGGTTCAATTAGAATAGCTGACGAAGTAGTCGGAATTATAGCCGGTATGGCAGCAACTGAAATTCCTGGAGTTGCAGGAATGAGTGGAGGCCTTGTTGGCGGAATAGCTGAAATGCTTGGCAAGAAAAACTTGTCTAAGGGTGTTAAAGTTGAAGTTGGTGAACGAGAAGCAGCTGTGGATTTGTTTATTATTGCCGAGTATGGTGTACGCATTCCCGATGTGGCACTTAAAGTTCAGGAAAATGTAAAAAGGGCCATTGAATCGATGACCGGACTAGATGTTGTTGAAATAAATATTCACGTTCAGGGAGTAGGCTTTGCTGTAGAGACTAAAGACGAGGATTTTCGCGTGCGTTAGAAAGGAGTATTTATGGGCATCTTCGACAGAATAATTTTAACGATTTACACTATTATGTTAGCGCTTCTATCGCTAGGCGTAATTGTAATCTCGTTGCCTTTGCGCCTCATTCCTTTGGAATTAATAGGGACAAGCATTTTAAGCGTTTATGGCCATTGGGAGGCTAGTTTGGCTGGAGCAGTATTTTTTCTTGTTAGTATCCGCCTGCTATTAGCTGGAATTAGGTCACGCCGCAACGAGAATAATACTATTGTGCATCATAATGAATTGGGTGACGTACATATATCAATTACTGCAGTGGAAAACCTTGTCGAAAAGGTAGCCCGACACGTTCGTGGTGTTAGGGATGTAAAGGTTTCTGCTAAGCATACCACTAATGGATTAAGAGTTAATTTAAAAGCCACTGTAAGTCCGGATACTCATATCCCCACCATAACTGCTGAAATGCAACAAAAAATATTTGACAACATCAAAAATACTATTGGCGTAGAACTAGCAGATATGCGGGTAATTGTTGAAAATATATCAAACGATTTTAAAGCAAAACATCGTGTGGTATAGGGAGGTGCGCTATGGATCGTAAAGTATTAGAAGAAATATGGCAGCAGCATAGCGGCAAAATTATCGGTGGATTTCTAGGCTTTGCTCTAGGCATACTGATTATTTGCTTTGGTTTTTTTCGTACAATATTTGTTCTAATCTGCGTAATAGCCGGATATGTTATTGGCAAGCGAATTGATGAGAAGGAAGATATTATGGAAATACTTGACAGACTATTACCACCTGGATATCACCGTTAATGAAAAGAGGGAATATGGCATGAGTCGCAGAAAGGCCAGAGAACTTGCCCTGCAAACGTTGTTTCAATTAGACTATAATAATATAGATCTTGACAAAGCTATAACTAGTGTAATGGAAGAGATTGGGACTATTAGTGAAAACGCTAGGTCTTATGCCTTAAAATTGGTTTTGGGAACCAAAGAACATTTATCGGAAATTGACGATATTATTAGTGCAAAAACTGAAGAATGGACTATCGAACGCATGCCTGGTGTTGACCGTAATATTGCTAGACTGGCAGTTTATGAACTTAATTTTAGCAAAGAGGATATTCCTCAGAATGTTGTCATCAATGAAGCGGTTGAACTGGCCAAGATTTTTGGCACAGATGATTCTAGCCGGTTTATTAACGGCATTCTAGGCGCTTTGATAAAAACTAGGGTGCAATAATGAGCTATATTTTAGGTATCGATACTAGTTGCTATACTACTTCGGTAGCGCTTTTTACTGAGGATAACCACTGCATCGCTGATGGTCGCAAATTACTTGCTGTTAAACCTGGTAACAGAGGACTTGCACAGTCGGAAATGGTATATCAGCATACTCGTAATTTGCCAGAAGTTTTTTCTAAGGTAATAAAAGCAGCTAACAGCCGAGTTGAAATATCAGCAGTAGGTGTAACTGTCAAACCTAGGCCAATAGCTAATTCCTTTATGCCGGCTTTTATGGTTGGCGATAGCTTTGCAAAGGTGCTTGCTTTAACCCATGGAGCAAAGTACTATCCAATAAGTCATCAGGAAAATCATATTCTTGCCGGCATTTGGTCGGCTTGCGGGCCGAATACTGAACGCTTTCTTGCTGTTCATGCTTCTGGCGGCACCACAGAAATTACTGCAGTTACATATACTAAGCCAAATATTAAAGTAGAACTACTTGGTGGTAGCATTGATATTGCAGCAGGGCAATTCATCGATCGTATTGGAGTGACTCTAGGGTTGTCTTTTCCAGCTGGCCCCAGTCTAGAAGCATTGGCTCTAAACGGCCATGCGGCACCAGCATCACTGCCTGTAGCAGCAAAAGACTTTACAATAAGCTTTGCTGGGCCGGAGTCTCATGCTCGAAGGCTTTTAGCTAAGGGAGATAACCATTCTGCTATTGCTGCAGGAGTTGAGCTCTGTGTATCTAAGTCGTTAGCTAAGTTAATTACTTCGGCGATTAAAGCTACCGGTCTTAAAGATATTTTGCTTGTAGGCGGCGTTAACGCCAATAAATTTATCCGTAATTTTTTAATTGATACATTTAACACAACCGGTTGTAAACTTTACTTTCCTGAACAACAATTTAGCTCTGACAATGCTCTAGGGGCAGCCTATTTTGCATCAACAAGCTAGCACCGCAAGTTCTTTTACCGCATATTATACATTATCATATGCGGAGGTGGCAGATATGCTTGGCTATGTAGTGGGGGGCGCAGCGGTTGGTATTGTTATCGGACATCTAATTCCTCCAGGCCATTTTTTCTGGTTTACTGTTGGAGCCATCGGAGGCTGTCTAGCCCAACGGTACTTGTATCGTAAATATTAAATATATTTCAGACTGCTGTCTGCTTTTTTTTATCTATTGGACAGTATATTGTCTGATTTTTATTATATTCTTATAAAGCGGAATAGGTGATTGCTATTAGCATATTAAGTGTAAGCGCCGTTACACGATATATTAGGTCATTGTTTGAGTCAGATGAAACCTTGAGTGGAGTTATGGTACGCGGTGAAATATCGAATTTTAAACGTCACTACTCGGGACATTGTTATTTTACCTTAAAGGACAGTGAGGCAACATTAAAAGCAGTGATGTTTCGTAGCCGGGCACAGTTTTTAAAGTTTGAACCAAAAGACGGCCTTAAGGTTATAGCTGGTGGACAAATTTCAGTTTTCGAGCGAGACGGGCAATATCAACTTTATGTTGAGCAACTAATTCCTGAAGGAATGGGTGAGCTTAGTCTAGCTTTTGCTCAGTTAAAGGACAAGCTTGCCGCCGAAGGTCTTTTTGATGAAGCTAGAAAGATTGCTTTGCCGCTCTTACCTAGTGCTATTGGTGTTGTTACGTCGCCGACAGGTGCGGCAATTCGGGATATTATCACTGTTGCCAAACGTCGCTATTCAGGAGTCCAGCTTATTTTGTTTCCGGTGCAAGTACAGGGGCCTGAAGCACCATGGCAGATTGCCAAAGGAATTGAATTTTTTAGCCACACTAGACAGGTAGATGCCATAATTGTAGGGCGAGGCGGAGGCAGTCTCGAAGAATTATGGGCATTTAATGACGAAAAGGTCGTTCGCGCTATTGCGGCCGCTAGTATCCCCGTAGTATCCGCAGTTGGGCATCAAACAGATTATACTTTGGCTGATTTCGCTGCCGACCAGCGGGCCGCTACTCCTTCACAAGCGGCAGAAATAGTAGTACCTGATGTTAAGGAATTAGCCAAATATATAATCTCGTTAAGAAATAATCTCGAAAATAATACTATAAATATGTTGTCCAATCGCCGGCATAGGCTAGATAATTGTCTATCCAGCCGCAGTTTTCAAAGACCTGAACTTATGTTGGCGGATAAACGCCAGATGCTGGATGATTATATTCAAGAATTGCGAGAGTCGTTGTGTAAGAATGTATTAAATAAAAGACATAGTTTTAATATTATGGCTGAGAAAATCGCAATGCTTAATCCATTGGCGGTGCTTGAACGCGGCTACAGCATTATCCGTACTTATGATAAACGCGTAATAAGACGGACTAGAGATACTATGCCGGGTGATGTTTTAGAAGTTGTTTTGGCGGACGGAACTATTGTGGTTAAGGTACTTGAGCCAGAGGAGAGATAATATGAAAAAAAAACAGGAAGATACCACAAGCGTTGCTTTTGAAGAAGCCTTAGCCAAGCTGGAATTGATTGTAAAAGAGTTAGAAAACGGCGATTTGGCGCTTGAAGAGGCTTTAGACCGATTTGCCGAAGGGATGAAGCTATCACAGATTTGTCTTGCTAGATTAAACAACGCTGACCGAGTAATTGACAAAATTTTGCGGGAAGAAAAGAAAACAATTGTGGAATACCCTTTAGAACTTGAGGAGGCCGACAAATGATAAAAGATTATACCATGGCCCGCTTACCGATTATTGATGACGCCCTAGATCATTTTCTGTCTGCCGAAACTTATCCGCCCCAAATTTATGAAGCGATGCGCTATAGTTTATTTGCTGGAGGTAAGCGGTTGCGTCCGATTTTATTGATGGCTGCAGCTGATGCCGTCGGTCAAGATGGAAGCAGATTTATTAACATCGCATGCGGTTTGGAAATGATTCATACCTACTCATTGATTCACGACGACCTACCTGCTATGGATAACGATGACTTTCGGCGGGGTAAGCTGACTAATCATAAAGTATTTGGTGATGGAATAGCAGTTTTAGCTGGCGATGGACTATTGACCGAGGCCTTCGGAGTAATGCTGGCACAGCCAAAAGTTGAACCTGCCACGCTAATAAAGGTGATTCGTGAAATTGCTACGGCAGCAGGGGCGCGGGGAATGGTTGGTGGTCAGACAATTGACTTATTGTCTGAAGGAAAAACTATTGATAGCGAAACACTCAAATTTATTCATCAGGCAAAAACGGGGGCACTGTTTACGGCGGCAATACGAGCAGGAGCAATGCTTGCTAATGCAAATGAGGAATGTTTGGCAGCATTGACTGAGTATGCTAAGCAATTTGGGTTGGCTTTCCAAATCACGGATGACATACTGGACGTTGCAGGTGTAGAGGAAAAGTTGGGTAAACCATTAGGTAGTGATGTTAAGAACAACAAAGTTACTTATGTATCATTGTATTCGCTTGAAGAAGCAAAAGAAATGGCAAAGGAAGCGGTGCGCTGTGCGATAGCGGCTATTAGCGATTTAGGTGTCGAAGCTGCAGTACTAAGAGATTATGTTTTATATCTCTTAAATCGTGATAGTTGAGGTGAAATATAAATGGCAGATTTATTTGTGGCCGTAGGAAAAAATATCGTGTTAATGACAGCGGTCACAGCTTGGTTTACGGCCCAAGTCCTGAAATCGATAACTTCATATTGGCGACATCGTGAGTTTCGGGCCGAAAGGCTGACGGGGGCTGGCGGCATGCCTAGTTCTCATACGTCACTGGTAGTGGGACTAGCATCTGCAGTAGCCTTTAAAAGCGGTTTTGACTCATCTCTTTTTGCCGTGGCTGTGGTTTTAGCCGGAATCGTTATGTATGATGCCGCTGGTGTAAGACGTGCTGCAGGCAAGCAGGCAAAAGTAATAAATAAACTGGTTCAGGAACTAAGGGTTGAGCACCGAGTGAAAGATACAAGGTTAAAGGAACTCCTTGGACATACTCCGCTGGAAGTACTTGCTGGAGCCCTTTTGGGGTTTTTTATGGCATACGCCTTTGATCAGTTTTATCCTCACTAAAGCCTAGATAGTTCTTCGAAGAATTATCTAAAAATCATAATAAAGTCAAAGGGTCGGAAGGATAGTATACCTTGCCGACCTTAAGTGCTCTTATAATGACTAAAATGTTGTGCTATAATATAAAATGATGCTTTTTAGAGGTGGAAAAGAGGGGAAGCCTTTGTGGGTACGATTCTGGAGACGCTAAACAGTCCGCAGGATTTAAAGAAACTTTCAATTATTGAAATGGAAAAGCTTACTAAAGAAATACGTAATATTCTTATACATACTGTTTCTGAAACCGGTGGCCATCTCGCCCCAAATCTTGGGGTAGTTGAACTTTCAATCGCCTTGCATCGGGTTTTCAATAGTCCAACTGATAAAATAGTTTGGGATGTTGGCCACCAAGCATATGTACATAAAATATTGACTGGACGTTATAGTCAGTTTTCTACCCTCAGACAGAAAGGCGGTTTGAGCGGTTTTCCAAAAAGATCAGAAAGTGAACATGACGCGTTTGGCACTGGACATTCCAGTACATCTATTTCTGCTGCGTTGGGGATGGCGATAGCTAATCGTATGACCGGAAAACGTTCCCATGTAATCGCAGTAATTGGCGATGGGTCGCTTACCGGAGGACAGGCTTTTGAGGCTCTCAATCATGCCGGTCATGTTGGCACTGATTTGACAGTTATTCTTAATGACAATGAAATGTCTATAGCAAAAAATGTTGGTGCTATGTCTGAATACCTTGCGAAATTACGTACTGACCCAAGATATTCAAAGGTTAAACGAGATATTGAATATCTTCTGAAACGGATACCGGCTATTGGCGAGGGCGTTGCAAAAACGGTGGAGCGGGTAAAGGACAGTCTAAAATATTTAGTCGTTCCCGGTATTATGTTTGAAGAGCTTGGTTTTACCTATATTGGACCTATAGATGGACATAATATTTTTTCGCTAACTGACGTTCTTCAAACAACCAAAAATATTAGGGGACCGGTTTTGGTTCATGTTATAACAGCTAAAGGCAAAGGCTATCCTCCGGCCGAATCGAATGCGGATAAGTTTCATGGTGTAGGACCGTTTTGTATAGAGTCAGGCGAATGTGTAGTAAAGAGTGACAAGCCGACATACACGGCGGTATTCGGCGAAACATTGGCTAATTTGGCTGCCGAAAATCCTGATATAGTAGCCATTACTGCGGCGATGACCGAAGGAACTGGGCTTAAGAAATTTGCGTCAAGATATCCTGACCGTTTTTTTGATGTTGGCATTGCCGAACCTCATGCAGTGACATTGGCCGGAGGCTTAGCTGCTGCAGGAAAAAGACCTGTCGTGGCAGTTTACTCGACTTTCATGCAGCGCGCTTACGATCAAGTGCTGCATGATATTTGCCTACAACAGCTTCCGGTGGTATTTGCAATTGACCGGGCCGGTATTGTGGGTGAGGATGGGCCTACACATCATGGGGTTTTTGACATTTCCTTTCTGCGCAATATTCCCGGTCTTACGATTATGGCCCCCAAAGACGAAAATGAACTTCGTTATATGTTATATACAGCGCTTGCTTCGAAAGGCCCGGTAGCCATTCGTTATCCGCGGGGTAGTGGCTTAGGAGTTAATACTACCGGTCCGCTGGAATATATCAGCGGTAAAGCCGAAGAACTACGGTCCGGAAAAAGTGTGGCTTTAGTTGCCGCCGGAGCGGTGGTGGATATTTGCTTAAAGGCAGCCGAACATTTATCAACGCAAGGTATTGAGGCTACGGTAATCAACATGCGTTATATAAAGCCGCTGGATGAGGAAACGCTCCGTCGTCTGGCTAAAGACATTGGAATTATTATTACTGTAGAAGAAAATGTATTGACCGGAGGATTTGGTTCAGCAGTGCTTGAATATATAAACAGTCAAAATTTTAATTGGGTTAAATTACTGCGGCTTGGGTTGCCTGATAGCTTTATAGAACATGGCCCTAGGAACGAACTTTTGGCTGCTTATGGCATTTCTCCGGACGGAATCGCCGCTTCAGTTCGTTCTTACCTACATGGAGTTGGAGTGCGATAAATGAAAAAAGAACGCCTTGATGTACTTTTGGTAGAACGCGGCCTTGTATCCAGCAGAGAACGGGCCAAAAGTTCGATCATGACTGGAAAAGTATTTGTAAACGGGCAAAAAGTCGATAAAGCTGGTACAATGGTTGCTGTGGACGCTGTAGTTACAGTCAGTGACGACGGTATCGGCTACGTCAGCCGCGGCGGATTAAAATTGGCCAAGGCATTGAATGTTTTTGACATTAATCTAAGCGATAAAGTGGTTGCTGATATAGGAGCTTCTACAGGCGGCTTTACCGATTGCGCATTAAAAAACGGTGCAGTGAAAGTGTACGCCATTGATGTCGGCTATGGCCAACTGGCTTGGTCGCTTCGCACTGACACGAGAGTAATTAACATGGAGCGGACCAATATTCGAACAGTCTCGCCACTGGCTTTTAGCGAGCAACTTGATTTCATCAGTATTGATGTAGCCTTTATTTCGCTTGACAAGGTTTTACCTGTAGTTAAAACAATTTTAGCGCCTTATGGTGAGGTTGTTGCCTTAATTAAGCCGCAATTTGAAGCTGGCAGGGATAAAGTGGGAAAAAAAGGAGTCGTTAAAGACCCCGCTGTTCATATTGAGGTAATTAATCGTATTATAGCAGTATCGCAGGAACTGGACTTTGGTATTGCCGGGCTTGACTGTTCACCAATAAAAGGGCCGGAAGGCAATATAGAATACTTGTTACACCTGGTAAGTGATCCCGGTGTAACGGCTTATGACAGTTTAGCTGTTGCTAAAATTGTAGAGGATGCACATGATGTGCTCAATAAAAGAGCAGGAGATAAATAGCGTGCTTACTATCGGCTTATTTCCAAATACAAATAAATCAAATGTTACTCCGATTTTAGATCGTATTGTAGCATACCTTAAGGAACGGCAGGTCAGGGTTTTACTGGCTGATGACGTCGCAGAGGTAACGAATTATCATGAACTGGCATTTAAGCGTGAGCAAATTAAAAACGAAATCAATCTTGCAGTTTCTTTGGGCGGCGACGGAACGCTCCTCCAAACCGTGAGAGAAGTTGCGCCTGCTGGCGTTCCAGTTTGCGGTATCAATCTCGGACAACTTGGTTTCCTTACGGAAATTGAAATTGCCGACCTTGACCAGGCACTAGACAGACTTATTCTGGGAAATTATACTCTGCAGGAACGACTAATGTTGGATGCAGTTCTTGTTCGGGACAATCGTGAAACATATCTGTCGTCAGCGCTTAACGATGTAGTTGTAACAAAAGGTGGCTGTTCACGGATGATTCGCCTGAAGTTGTATATTGATGGCGAACTTACAGCCAAGTATCCAGCTGATGGACTAATTTTATCAACTTCTACCGGCTCGACTGGCTATTCGTTATCAGCTGGCGGTCCGATTGTTAGTCCTGGTCTCAATGTTATTGTTGTCACTCCAATATGTCCTCATGCATTGCATGCCCGTTCAATGGTAGTGTCAGAAAATGAAGAACTTCGGCTTGCAATAAATGCAGCTCATGACGATATTATATTAACAATTGATGGTCAAAATGTATTCAATTTATTGCCATCGGACGAGATATTAATCAGACGGTCAGCGACGTGTGCCAAATTCATCCGAATAAGTTCAGAAGGATATTTCCACCGACTGAGGTTAAAGTTATGGCGGAATGATGATGAAAACTAAAGTTATAAGCGCAGTTCAAATGGCTCATGCTTTTTTAACAGCTAAGCTGTCTGAAGCTCGCTATATCTTGGATGCAACTGCTGGCAACGGACATGATACGCTATTTTTGGCTAAGCATACTCCGCCTGATGCAACCATTTGGTTCTTTGATATTCAAGAGCAGTCGCTTCTCAATACTATTTCGGCGTTAAATGAAGCAGGACTAGCCTATAAATGTCGACCAATCCATGATTGCCATACAAAAATCAGGAACTATGTGAATAACCCCCTTGATGCGGTTATGTTTAATCTAGGCTATCTGCCAGGCGGTTCGCACGAAGTGACTACTAAAACTGATACTACATTAACTGCTATCCAAGAAACACTTCGTCTTTTGGCACATGGAGGACTACTTTCGGTAGTTGCTTATCCGGGGCATCCTGAAGGCCGGTTGGAAAATGAAGCCGTAAGGGGTTATCTCAGCCAACTATTGCAAAAAGAATTTACTGTAGGTAGTTGGGAAATGGTTAATCAGCAAAATACCCCGCCTATTTTGTACATAGTTGAGAAACGGTAACTTATTGTTTCTTCCTTTTTTATGATGCTGGTTTCATGGTTTACGATTATAAGGAGTGATACAAATGAAATCCTTACGTCATGCAAAAATTAAGGAGATTATCGAAAGCCGGCCAATTGAAACACAGGATGATCTTGCTGAAGCGCTGCGAAGTATCGGGATTGATGTGACTCAGGCAACGGTCTCACGGGATATAAAAGAATTGCTTCTGATAAAGGTGCCAACCGGCGATGGCAATTATCGTTACGCCTTTCCAACAGAGCAGACAGCAATTGTTTCCCAGTCGAGAATGGAAAAGGTCTTTCAGGATTCAGTGATTGGAATGGATTATAGTCTTAATCTGATTGTATTAAAAACATATCCAGGCATAGCGCAAGCGGTAGCTTACACAATTGATTCCGCGAAATGGCCGGAAATTATTGGCACTGTGGCTGGAGATGATAATATCTGTGTTATTGTCAAGCCGCCGGAAGCAGTAAATCAGGTTCTGTCCCGGTTTCAATCTCTGATGTAATGTAAGTACAATGGGAGGAATTGATGTGCTGAAAACACTTTCAGTCAGCAATTTTGCGTTGCTTGAGCAGGCAACCGTTGATTTGGGGTCCGGACTAAATGTTTTAACCGGAGAAACCGGCGCAGGTAAATCCATTCTTATTGACGCTCTTGAAACTGTGCTAGGGAGCCGAGCTTCAGCAGAAAGCATTCGTACTGGATGCGATTATTTCCGGGTGGAAGCGGTGTTTGAAATAAACGCTGGTCACCCAATTATTAACCTTCTGGATGATCACGGAATAACGCTTGAAGATGGATCAGTTCTAATAATAAGCCGTAGGGTGACGCGTCAAGGAAAAAATAATATCCTGGTAAATGGGTGCCATGTTACCTTGAGTGTATTACGCCAACTTGGCGACTTGCTTGTAGATATGCATGGTCAGCATGAAAATCAGACTCTCCTTAAACCAGAATCTTATCTGGCGATATTAGATGATTATGAACCTGAAATACAGAAGAAATTAGAGGTTTACCGCAGTATATATCGTGACTGGAATGCTGTATGTTCTGATCTGGAAAAAACAAAGTCCGATTCCCGAGACCGTGCTCAGCGCGTGGACATGCTGGAATGGCAAACAAAAGAAATTGCTTCTGCTGCGCTTGATGAAGCGGAAGAAGCAACCCTTGAACAAGAAGTACGACTGCTTGCCAATGCCGAAAAAATTACCACTTCAATCAATCGCTCATATTCGCTGCTTAGCGAAGGGGGTGCTAGTGGCGAAGGCGGAATATTGAATTTATTAGTTGAAGTCCAAAAAGGACTTGAAAGTGCCAGCCGTTTTGACCAAAGTATCGAAAAATACTTAGCGATTATAAATGAAGCTCGTTACCAATTAGAGGATACTTGCAGTGCCTTAAGCAATTACTGTGAAAGATTAGAGTTTGATCCGGCAAAACTGGCGTTTCTTCAAGAACGATTGGATGTTATAGATAAATTGAAAAAGAAATATGGTGCTACTGTTGGTGATATACTTTCTTATTATCAGCAAGCACAGGCTGAACTTTCGGCAATTGAAAATTATGAAGAAAGCTTGGCTGTTCTAGATCGACACCGCTGCGAACTGGAAAGCAGTTTGGCGGTAGCAGCAACTGATCTTGATACCCTTAGGAATAAAGTGGCCGCAGAAATTTCCAATCAGGTAACTGAAGAACTTTCAGGATTAGCTCTACCTAAAGCTCGTCTTACAGTTAATGTTAATCGTTTATCGCGCTACAACCTTAACGGAATAAACGAGGTTTCGATTATGTTTTCAGCTAATCCAGGGGAAGACCCAAAACCACTCAATAAAATAGCTTCCGGAGGAGAGTTGTCTCGTATCGCATTGGCTATCAAAGCGGTAGCCGCTAGCCGAGAAAGTGTGGAAACCATGGTCTTTGATGAAGTTGATGCAGGTATAGGTGGCCAAACAGCTGCCAAGGTTGCTGAAAAAATTGCCGCAGTATCCCAGGGGAAACAGGTTTTGTGCATTACTCATCTGCCACAAATTGTGGCAATGGCCGACCACCATATCTATGTAACCAAAAACGTTGACAGTGAGCGAACAACAACAATTGTAAGTGTTCTTTCAGACACTGCGCGACTAGAGGAAACAGCCAGAATGCTTTCCGGTGACAATATAACTCCGGCAGCCTTGGATAATGCCAAAGAAATGTTTGATTTAGCTAAGACCAAAAAAGAAAAATGGAAAAAAAGAACGTAAGCTGAGGCTGCGTTCTTTTTTTTCCGTAAAATCGTTAATAATAAGATCACATTACAATTGTTTCCACATACAGCAGAATAATCCCCTAAAAATCAGGGAATCTTTACTTTGGGTGAAATCGGCCTTTTCATAAAAAATTAATGAACCGGGGTGATGACGGAAAATGTCAGGCACAAAACGTCGTTCCATGCTCGGAGTATTGATTGCCGTATTAATAGTCGCCTTTAGTTTTTCACCTCAATTCCGGGATATTTATGAGATGCCTCTTCACATGTATGTTATTGAAGGAGAGAAGACGTTTATATCAGTAGGCTTTCCGATGACTGTAAGTGTTAATCATAATCAAACCTTGAAACTGGACGAGCCTTCAACATATGCTTTGTCGCGTCCAGTCTCAATGCAAACATTAGAATTGGGTAAAGCTACTGTCGAATTTAAACTACTTGGACTAATTCCAATAAAAAAAGTAGAAGTAGATGTTTTGCCACCTGTTATACTAATTCCTGGTGGGCACTCAATTGGAGTTGTATTGCACTCCCAGGGTATCATTGTGGTCGGTATTTCGCCGGTTCAAACTCCAGACGGCAAAGCGTTTGCTCCGGCAAAAGATGCGGGAATAACTGTGGGTGATGTCATCTTAGCAATTAATGGTACACCTGTTCAAAACGATTCACAATTGGCAGAAATTATTGACTCCTGTGGTCAAGAACATCGCTCGGTCGATATCTTGTTAAAAAGAGGCCAAGAACGTATTGACGTTTCCCTGACACCAGCGCTTTGCGCCGAAACCAAACGTTACCGTATTGGATTATTTGTGCGCGATAGCGCCGCCGGAGTTGGTACTCTGACCTTTTATGATCCGCAGTCAAAAACTTATGGCGCGTTAGGCCATGTAATTACCGATAGTGACACCAATCAACCCATTGACTGTGAACAAGGTAAAATTGTTCTTGCTACAGTATCGGGGATTCAGCACGGTAAACGTGGCCAACCAGGAGAAAAAATCGGCGTTTTCATTGAAGAAGATCAGATCTTAGGTACAATTCGAAAAAACACAGCCTTTGGAATTTACGGTCACCTTACATCTGATTTGCCTAACCAATTGTATTCTAGTCCTGTTCCGGTTGCTTCAATGAGCCAAGTACAATTAGGCGAAGCCGAAATGTTGACTGTAGTCAATGGCCAAAACATAGAAGCATTTCGTATCGAAATTCAAAAAGTCAATTTACAGGAATCTCCTGAAGGTAAGGGAATGGTAATTAAAGTTACCGATCCTAGGCTACTTGATAAAACCGGCGGAATTGTCCAGGGGATGAGTGGAAGCCCTATTATGCAGAATGGCAAAATTATCGGAGCTGTTACCCATGTATTTGTTCATGATCCAACTAAAGGATATGGCTGTTTTGTCGATTGGATGCTGATGGAAAGTGGTATAATTCCTAAAAAGGAAATTCCAACAATCAAGAACCTGTTTACATTTCTTACTATGTCGAAAAATAGAACAGCGTAATTTTATAAAAACATCAAAACACAAAAGTCTTTGCGTTTTGATGTTTTTTTGTTACAATTATGATGAAAATAATAAAAATGAATTTTATTGGGTTTTTTTTCCAGTACAGGAAGGATGTCCCGTAAAAATGTCGAATGTTATTACCATAAAATATTTTGAAAGTGGAGGGTATTTGATGAATAAAGAAACGATAAAAGTGGCAATTGCCGATGACAATCGTGATTTCGCTGATATCATGCAAGAATGTCTTAGCCAACAACCTGATATTACTTTAGTTGGTGTAGCCTACAATGGAGAAGAAATCTTAACCATCATTAATGAGAAGCATCCGGATATTATTATTCTTGATATTATCATGCCGCACCTTGATGGAATTGGTGTATTAGAGAATATTAACACCATGGGTAATAAACGACCTAAAGTTATTATGCTGACAGCACTTGGACATGAAAACATAACTCAACGGGTCGTAGAATTAGGAGCAGACTATTACATATTGAAGCCATTTAATATGGATGTTCTAATCAGCCGTATTCGGCAATTAGCAACTAATCTTACAACTCAGCGTCCAGCTGCAACTGCTCAGGCCATTAAGGCGCGTCCGTTAGATGTAGAAGTTACCACTATTATTAGAGAAATTGGTATTCCTGCTCATATAAAAGGCTATCAGTATTTAAGAGATGCCATAATGATGATAATTAACGAAATTGAG
This sequence comes from Bacillota bacterium, assembly GCA_017889635.1. Taxonomy (GTDB): domain Bacteria; phylum Bacillota; class Negativicutes; order Sporomusales; family CTSoil-080; genus CTSoil-080. Next base: position 163,717 of record JAGGAC010000003.1, read on the forward strand.
TTGTTAGGAGCAGTAACCAAAGTGTTATATCCGATGATTGCTGAAAAATATTCGACTACTCCTAGTCGGGTGGAAAGGGCGATACGCCATGCTATAGAAGTTGCCTGGAGCCGGGGCAATATGGATATGATTAATAGATTATTTGGCTACACAGTAAAAGTGGAAAAAGGAAAGCCTACAAATTCTGAGTTCATGGCAATGATTGCCGATAAATTAAGAATGGAAATGCGCGCTTAGAAGCACTCCTAATATAAAAAATATTAATAGGGAATTAGTCTTAGGTTACAAACAGTTATTCCTCCGCCGGACCTAAGACTAATTCTCTTTTATTATAAAAACGCCATATGATCGTTTTAAAAGAAATTCATTAAAGATTTCCCATATCATAAAAACCCAATTTTGTCAAACTAGACACCTTTTTTTAAGATGCCTTTTAAAAAACGATTTTCTCAAAGAGCACTTTTTTAATAGATTACTATTATCTTAATTAAACAATTATACGTTACTCACTTTTGTTTAAATACAATCAAAACCATTTAATATTAAATCACTACAAATACAAACATCTAATTACATCTTAAAAATATTAAATAACAGCTTTAAAATAAATATTTGATTTAAAGTATAATGAGTTTAGTAAAATAGCAATTATAGGAATTTAAATATTTTTAATATATTCAAAATTCGTATAAATATATCATATATTCCATAAAAAGCGGGTTATTACATATATGATATAATAACTAATATATGTAATAATGCTAATAAAGTTAGTATTTATAGGGCTTTGATTAAACGAGCAACATATATTTATGTTAACTTAGTGACACTTTTGGTGACAAAATCCTCAAAAACGGATTATTAGCATATAGCATTAAAAATAATCTAATAGCTAAAATATATAGAGAGAAGATCTCTACAAAAAAAGAATAGCAATTTGCAATTTTTCAGAGGGGGGTAGTAAGATATATACTAATGCATAAAAATGGCTTAGAAACGATTCTAGACGTTCGAATAATTCTGAATTCTTATTACTGTTTTATATATGAATATTTACAGCCAATTAAAAGAAGCAGACCTTTTTGGGCCTGCTTCTTTTAATTGGCTGTTTCGGATGCTTGGGCAAGAAAAGCCTCAATTGTACTGGCGGTTTCCTGTTCTGCCGACATCAATAAGTGACTATATATGTTCATTGTGGTGCTGGTATGAGCATGGCCGAGTTTGCCGGATACTGTTCGGATATCCGTCCCCCCGGCAATTAGGTAAGTTGCTGACATATGTCTAAGCATGTGAGGAGAGAGGTGCGGAAGGTCATTATCAAGTGTGAACTGCGAAAGCCATTTATTATATAATGCTGGGTGCATTGGTGTACCATTTCCTGTTGTAAATACCCGGCCAGACTTTTGCCATTTGTCGCCAAATCTAAGGCGAGCGGCGTTTTGTTCACTTTTATATTGTTTGAGTAAAATTATTACTGATTCCGGGATACTAATAAGACGGTTGCTAGAAAGGTTTTTGGTTCCCTTAAGAATTACTTTTCCCGGAATACATACGGACGCTTGTTCGATCCTGACAGTATTGTTTTCAAAATCAATATGTTTCCATTCCAGGCCGAATAATTCTTCACGACGCAGGCCGCCGGTAAGAGCCAGTAATGTCATGGACTGATATTTTATTTCTGTCTGTTCTAAAGCGTGTAAGAGTTTACCGAGATACTCAAGGGAATAAATCTCTTTTGGAATCTTGGGAGCTCTTGGTGCTTCAACCCTTTTGCACGGATTAAAAGGAATAAATCCCCACTGTACTGCTTTGTTTAGAAGTGATGATAATAAAGCATGGTAGCGTTTCATGGTAGTACTGGAGAGACAACCCGTGGTTGTTTTACCCCGAACCTTTTTGGTTCCTGGCTCTGCTAGAGTTGTGTAGAAACTTAACAAATGCTTAGGTTCAATTTTATCTAACCGCAGATGCCCAAGTTGCTCATTGATTCGTTTAAAGGTAATATCATTAAAAGCTAAAGTGCTTTGTTCCAAATTCTTTTTCCCATAATGGGTTTTCCAATATTCATAGAACTGCGCTATTGTCATTTTGCCGCTTGTAGCCATTTGGCCCCGTTCTATTTCAGCAATAAATAAAGCTAGCTGTTTGCGAGCATCTTTTTCCTGAGCTCCGACAGTACCGCCGGAACAGTGGACTGTTTTAGTATAACGTATTCGCTTACCTGAGCCATTAAAGCCGCCGGACACCGTTAACTTCCATGAGTTTTTTCCTGTTTGCTGAACTGAACCTGTACTTGACATAATATTATATCTCCTGACTCATCCTATTTAAATAATAATACTCCATCATACATATTATGCCATAAAACAGTGGAATCCCTCAAATCTTTGTTTAAATAATATATGATGCTTTTCCAATAAAATGGGAATGGTAGTGTTCGACATAATCTCGAACCCATTGTATAATTATGATGAATATTGTACTGGAATATATTATATTAGAGGTGGTATTGTGACTGAAGTTAACAATGAAGCACCGGTTAACGGTATTAATGTCAATACAAAGAATAGACCGCAAAAATTTTATAAAACATATACCTACGGCTGCCAAATGAATGAGAATGATACAGAACGGCTGGCTGGACAACTAAAAAGTCTTGGCTTTAATGAAACAGAAACTAAAGAACAGGCTGACGTTATTATTATAAACACCTGTTGCGTGCGAGAAAGCGCCGAAAAAAAAATATACGGCAAAATTGGCGAGTTAAAACGTCTCAAGGCTG